>CAJQKB010000161.1 GCA_905478775.1 uncultured Opitutales bacterium
AAATGGAGGCGCGGGTGAGAATCGAACTCACGAATAGAGGATTTGCAGTCCCCGGCCTTACCACTTGGCTACCGCGCCATGCTCCAAAGGCATTGTTAAGTATTGACTTTCCCCCCCTCGAGCAAGCAAAAACCTATTTTGCAACTTTTTATATTATGAAATTCCAAATATTGTTTTATCTTTCTCTTTTTGTTCCTCTCTCTTTCTTTGGACAAAGCCGACCCAATGTAATCATCGTCATGGCAGATGATATGGGTTGGTCCGATATTGGTTGCTACGGCAGTGAGATTGAAACTCCCAACCTGGACCGTTTGGCCAAGAACGGTCTGAGGTTCACTCAGTTTTATAACACGGGGCGTTGCTGTCCAACCCGTGCCAGCTTACTAACGGGAACCTACCCCCACCAAGCGGGTATCGGACATATGATGAATGATACCGGACTCCCTGGGTACACAGGAGATTTGGGCAGTAACGTACAGACTATTGCCGAGGTGTTAAGTCCGGCAAAATATTCGACTTACTTGTCAGGGAAGTGGCATGTTACTCCCAAAATCCATCCGGGTTCATCACAGCATAATTGGCCTAGGCAGCGCGGGTTTGATCGGTTTTATGGCACTATTCATGGAGCAGGTAGTTTTTTCGATCCCAATTCTTTGACTCGAGATAACACACTAATCTCTCCGCATGCGGATAAGGAATACAAACCGAAAGAGTTTTATTACACCGATGCGATAAATGATCATGCCACCCGATTTATCAATGAACACGATAGTAACAATCCATTTTTTCTCTATGTCGCCCATACCGCTCCTCATTGGCCCATGCATGCACTCCCCGAGGATATTGAAAAGTATCAGGGACGATATGATGAAGGGTGGGAAAAAATCAGAGAAGCACGGTATCAAAAGCAGTTGAAATTAGGACTAATTGAACCGAAGTGGAAATTATCCCCAAGGGATGCCGAAGCATGGCACGATGCAAAAAATAAAGAATGGGAAATTCGCCTAATGGAAGTGTATGCTGCCATGGTGGATCGAATGGACCAGGGTCTGGGGAGAATAATCAATGCATTGGAAAAAAGAAAAATGCTCGAGAACACATTAATTATTTTTATCGCCGATAATGGTGGTTGCGCGGAAGGCATGGGTCGGAAGGAAGGTATCCAATACAAAGACAGCGATCCCGAAATTTTAAAACCGATGAAGGATTCAGATTTACAAATGGATATGATTCCCAAAAGGACACGTGACGGGGTGGTGATGAAGCAGGGAACCGAAGTAATGCCCGGGGGTGCGGATACTTATCACGGATACGGAAAAGCATGGGCCAATGTGAGTAATACGCCATTCCGCGAATATAAGCACTGGGTCCACGAGGGGGGCATTAGTGCACCGCTTGTAGCTCACTGGCCAAAGGGAATTGCCTCCAAGTTGAGGGGCAAGTTTGAACATCAACCCGCCCATTTGATTGACCTGATGGCCACCTGTGTGGAACTGGCTGATGCCAATTACCCAGATGAGGTGAAAGGGAAAAAAATGGTCCCATTGCAAGGAGTTTCACTCGGGCCAGCCTTTTCCGGAAAGAAATTGAAGCGGGAAAATCCCATCTTTTGGGAACATGAAGGAAACCGGGCAATCCGAATCGAAAACTGGAAACTGGTGGCCAAGGGTTCCAGTGGAGAGTGGGAATTATACGACCTCGACGCGGATCGTTCGGAACTTAATAACCTCCGCGAAACTCATCCCGAACGAACCAGTCAGATGGCAGAGAAATGGGAAGCATGGGCGATCGAGGCAAATGCCAAACCCTGGCCATGGAACAGAAATAAGAAGAATTTAGGGAGTAAAAAAAAGACATTTAATTTGGATGCAAATGCCAACCTGACAAAGGAACTATCCCCGATGATAAGAAAAAAATCTTTTGAAGTTGAAGTTCATATCGAAAAGCAGGGAGAAGGTATTTTGGTTGCCCAGGGGGGAGATACTCATGGGTGGGTTTTATTTGTAAGAGATAACTTTGCCCACTTCAGCCTAAGTCTCGGAGGAAAAATTGAGACTATTAAAGCAAATAAAAAATTAACTGAAAAAGAGGGAAAGATAGTGGCTTCATTAAATCCGAATGGAATTGTGGAACTATTTGCCGGCAAACGAAAACTGGGCAGTGGAAAAGTAAGCAGCCTAGTGAAAGAGATGCCCATCGATGGGCTACAAGTTGGCCGTGATGAGGGCGGTACGGTCGGAGATTACAAGGATGCATTTGACTTTGACGGTAAGATAAAGAAAGTCAGAATTAAGATAAATTAACTATTATATGAGTTTCATACACGACGATTTTTTACTTACAAACGACCAAGCAGTTTGCTTATATCACCAATTTGCTCGGGATGAACCGATTCTCGATTTCCATAATCATTTATCCCCCAAAGAAATTGCGGAAGATCGACGATTCAGTAACCTAGCGGAGATTTGGTTGGAGGGAGATCATTATAAATGGCGGGCTTTACGGGCGAATGGAATTCCCGAAGAATTGGTAACCGGAAACGGGGACCCCAAGGAAAAGTACCTCGCCTGGGCAGCTACCATTCCCCATACCCTCGGCAATCCCCTCTATCACTGGACTCATCTTGAATTAAAAAGAGGGTTTGGTATCGACCTCCTTCTTTCCCCCGATACCGCAGAAGAGATTTGGGACCGTACCAAAGAGAAGCTCGCGGAACCGGACTTTTCGGCCAGAGGCATGCTCGAACGCTTCCAAGTAAAAGCACTCTGCACAACAGACGATCCAGCCTACCCACTTTCTTATCACGAAGAAATCGCCAAAAGTATTCAAACCTGCAAGGTATATCCCACATTTCGCCCTGATCAGGCATGGGGAATTGACCAGGCCCAGGATTTCATTCAATGGGTGGAAACCCTCGAACAAACTTCAGGAAAAACGATCGTCAACTTCGATTCTTTTTTACAGGCATTAGCAGAAAGGTTGCAAAAATTTCACGAATTAGGATCCCGTCTGTCCGATCATAGCTTTCCTTACTTCTTCTCCCATTTTCCCTCGGAACAGGAAGCGAGGCAATTATTCGAACAAACCCTGGAGGGACAGAATGCCAACCGGGAAGAGAAAGAACAATTTGGTGCTTTCATCATGCTCTACCTTTGCCGATGGTATTCCTCCAATAATTGGACGATGCAGGTTCACCTTGGGCCCTTGCGTAACAACTCCAGTTATTTGCTGAAAACTTTCGGTCCGGATGCGGGTACAGACTCAATTGGAGACTGGACGCAGGCGGAAAAAATGTCCGCTTTTCTCGACCGACTCGACCAGGATGACGCTCTCCCCAAGACCATTGTCTACAACAATAACCCGGCCGATAATTTTGTAGTATCCACCATGCTCGGAAATTTCCAAAGAGATATTCCCGGTAAAATGCAGTTTGGTTCCGGCTGGTGGCACTTGGATCAAAGAGATGGAATGGAAGAACAAATAAAAACTCTTGCCAATACTGGCTTACTTTCCCGTTTCATAGGCATGTTAACTGACTCCCGTTCTTTTCTTTCTTTCCCGAGGCATGAATACTTTCGCAGAATATTATGCAACCTTCTCGGCAATTGGATGGCAGAAGGATTCCTCCCCCAAGAACCTGAACTTATCGGTAATATGGCAAAGAAAATTTGCTATCAGAATGCACACGATTTCCTCCAATTAGAGAGTGATGAGAAAAAATCATGAAACTTTTCTTACTATCTTCCGTTTACAATTTTTGAACAAAATTATTAACCCATATTACCTATGAAATTACTACTTACCATTCTCACCGCTATCACATTAACTATTGGACTGACCGCTAAACCGGAAAAAGGAGGAAAGGGAGACAAATCGGGTCGTCCATCTCGCGAGGAGATGATCAAGAAATTTGACAAGGATGGAGATGGTAAATTGAACGACGAAGAAAAGGCAGCAATCCGCAAAGAAATGATGGCCAATCGCACTCCCCCCCCCCACATTCTCGAAAAATTTGATAAAGACGGAGACGGCAAACTGTGCGACGATGAAAAAGCAGCAATCCGCAAGGAAATGATGGCTAAATTTGACAAGGACGGCGACGGAAAGCTCGGCCCGGATGAACGCAAGGCAGCAATGACAGCCAGAGGTAAGGAATCTTCAGGGAAAGGGAAAAAAGGAGAAGGGAAAGGAAAAGGGAAAGGCAAAAAAGGAGAGGGTAAGAAAAAAGAAGGTAAAAAGAAGGAATCCTAAGCCGCCTTTTAATATTTCAAAAAGCGAACCCATGAATTTGGGTTCGCTTTTTTATTGCTCGCAGCAACGAAAACTCTTCACCCTTTGAATATCTTACTCTATGCTCAAATGTAATGTCCGAAGAACTCCCCCAAATTATCGAAACTTTAGCCAAGCGAGCAAGGAGTGCATCTCTTGTTCTTGCTAGCGCATCGACCAAGCAAAAAAACGAAGCTTTACAGCACATTGCAGAAGGGCTTGAGTCAAACCGCAAGCTCCTTACCATTGAAAATCAAAAGGATCTCGATGCGGCCAAAGAAAATGGTCTGAGCGAGGCAATGGTTGATCGTTTACGCCTCACTCATGAAAGAATTGATGGGATGGCAAAGGGCCTTCGTGAATTAATTGAACTCCCCGATCCCGTCGGAGTTTTAATCGAAGAAAAAGAACGGCCCAATGGATTGAAGATCAAAAAAGTGAGGGTTCCAATCGGTGTGATTGGAATCATTTACGAATCCCGTCCCAATGTGACGATTGACTGTGCCGGTCTGTGTCTAAAGTCAGGAAATGCATCCCTATTACGGGGAGGGAAA
The DNA here is from genome assembly GCA_905478775.1 of uncultured Opitutales bacterium. Lineage (GTDB taxonomy): Bacteria > Verrucomicrobiota > Verrucomicrobiia > Opitutales > Seribacteraceae > Seribacter > Seribacter sulfatis. Next base: position 4,824 of record CAJQKB010000161.1, read on the forward strand.
GAGGCAATTCATTCCAATACTGCACTGGCCTCCATTATAATGGAGGCATTGAAAATTTCTGAACTCCCCAATAATTCGGTTCAACTTGTTCCCACGGTAGACCGGGCAGCTCTTAATCATCTGCTCACCCTCGACCAATATATCCATTGTATTATTCCTCGAGGAGGTGAAAGTTTAATTAATTTTGTTGCTCAAAATAGTCGAGTCCCAGTGATTAAACATTACAAGGGAGTCTGTAATTTATTCGTCGAAGAAGAAGCCGATCTTGCCAACGCAGTGGAGATTGCAGTTTCCTCCAAATGTGGCCGCCCGGGAGTTTGTAATGCGATTGAAAATTTAATCGTCAGCGAAAAAATTGCTCCGGAATTCCTTCCCCTCTGCGCGAAGGAACTAATTGCCAAAGGGTGCGAACTACGAGTTGATGCGAAAGCGGAGTCAATACTGAGCGACTTTTCAACCAAACCCGCTAATGAAGAAGATTTTGCCAAGGAATTTCTTGACCTAAGATTGGCAATCAAGGTAGTGGAGTCTGTCGATGAGGCCATTTCCTTTGTGAATCAGTTTGGTAGTGGACATAGCGAGTCAATACTCACTCAAAACAAGTCGAAGGCCGATCAATTTCTTCAAGAAGTGGATGCCTCCTCAGTCTACTGGAACGCAAGCACTCGATACACCGACGGGTTTGAATTTGGACTGGGTGCAGAAATAGGAATTTCCACCGATCGACTCCATGCACGCGGGCCAATGGGACTGGATGAATTATGCACCTATAAATATAATATTATCGGTACCGGACAGTGGAAATAAATCGACTCCCCCACCCTGTCATACAAAACTTCCAATCGAAATGACTGATCTACTCATTACAGGGGGCACTCTTATCAACGAGGGAAAAAGATCGCATGATGACTTGCTGGTTCGCAAGGGAAGGATTGAATCGATTGGCCCCAGCCTCGCAATTCCGTCCGGATGTAAAGTGATTGATGCGGGCGGCAAACTGGTACTCCCTGGACTGATTGATGACCAGGTTCATTTTCGGGAACCGGGTCTTACCCACAAGGCATGTATTCACACGGAATCGAAAGCCGCGGTGGCGGGAGGCGTGACCACTTTTTTTGAAATGCCTAATGTGTCCCCGCCGACACTGAGCATGGAACGAATTGAAGAAAAATGTGCCATCGCAAACCAGGACTCGCTCGCAAACTACGCTTTTTTTCTGGGAGCCAGTAATGAAAATCTTGAACATGTAAAATCAGCTGAGCCCTCGAAGATTGCAGGTATAAAAGTATTTATGGGTTCCTCTACTGGAAACATGTTAGTCGACGAAGAAACCGTACTTGAGGGAATCTTTAGAAACGCTCCCACCATTATTGCAACCCATTGCGAAGATACCCCCACCATATTGGCTAATGAAGAAGTTGCCCGGCAAAAGTTTGGTGAAGAAGTTCCCTTTTCCGAACACGGAAATATTCGCTCCCGAGAAGCCTGTATCAAATCCTCCTCCATGGCGGTGGAACTGGCCAGGCGGGAAAATGCAAAATTGCATGTACTACACATTACCACTGAGGAAGAGTTGAACCTTTTCGAAGCGGGCAACGATCGTATCACTGCAGAAGCATGCGTCCATCACTTGTGGTTTGAGGAGTTGAGTTACTCCACGCTTGGCTCTCTCATTAAATGTAATCCAGCAATCAAAAAAGCAAGCGACCGTGATGCAATCCGCAAAGCAGTATCAGACGGCAGAATTTCCATTCTCGCCACCGACCATGCGCCTCATACTTGGGATGAAAAACAGGGAACTTATTTTAATGCCCCTTCCGGCCTTCCTCTTATTCAACACACATTACTGCTAATGCTCGAAATGTGTGAACAGAAATGTTTCACGATTGAGACAGTTGTTGAACGTGCCTGCCATGCACCTGCCCGTTTATTTCAAGTGGAAGAGAGAGGATATTTAAGAGAAGGATACTGGGCAGATATTGTTTTAGTTGACCCATCAAAGAACACTTCAGTTAAAAAGACAGAGCTCTTGAGCAAGTGCCAATGGTCCCCCTTCCCTCATATGACCTTCACCAACTCTGTCGACACCACGATCGTCTCGGGTAAAATTGCATACCAAGGGGGAAAAGTTTTGCCTAAGTGTCAGGGTCAGCGCGTAGAATTTAGCAAGCAAAGAAGGTAGCTCCACTAAAATTCTCATGTTCTCAAAAATGTGAATTAAAGATCAAATAATAAGAAAAACACTCCCATGAAAATTCAGTCTTCCATACTCACTGCCCTTCTTCTCACTGTTTTTTTTATTCAACATATTCAATCAAAAGAAACGGTAAAAAAACCTAATGTCATCCTCTTCTTAATCGATGATTTGGGCTGGTCGGACCTAAGCCTTACTGGAAGTAAATTTCATGAGACTCCAAACGTGGATCGTCTTGCCAGAGAAGGAGCTTTTTTTAGCGACGCTTATGCGGCGAGCTCTGTTTGTTCCCCCACCCGGGCAAGTATTTTAACCGGCAAATACCCAAGCAGGATTAAAATGACCTACATCAGCGGAACATCTGGGCCCAAAGGCCCGGGCTATCAGCTGAACGCACCTAAGATTGTTGGTAATATCAATCCCAAGGATATAACCCTCGCGGAAGCCCTTCGTTCGCACAAATACAAAACCGTACACATCGGAAAATGGCACTTACAAAATCATACCGACAAAGGAAAGACACATTATCCGGAGAAGCACGGATTCGATGTAAACATCGCCGGTTTTCGAATGGGACAACCCGGATCCTATTATTTTCCCTACAAAAGCGATCGTCACCCAAACACTAATGTACCCGGACTGGAAGAGGGGAAAGAAGGTGATTACCTAACGGACGCACTTACGGATCAGGCAATCCAATTTATCAGGAAAAATAAAGCCCAACCCTTCTTCATAAACTTTTGGTACTATACCGTACACACACCCATTCAACCCAAGAAGGAGAAACTTCAAAAATACACCGGAAAAGCAAAGAGACTTGGGCTTAACCCAAAACCCAACAAAGGGATTCCGGTATGGCAGAGCAGAGCAAGGAGTGAACAAAGTTCTCCAGCCTATGCGTGCATGGTTGAAAGTATGGATGAAAATATTGGCCGATTACTGAAAACTCTAAAACAGGAAAACTTAGAGAATGATACCTTGATTATCTTCTTTTCGGACAATGGCGGTTTATCCACAGGATCGAATGGAAATATGCCCACATCATGCCTTCCCTTGCGGGCTGGAAAATCATGGCTCTACGAGGGAGGTATCCGTGTTCCCCTCGTTCTTCGAATGCCGGGTAAAATAAAAGCTGGCTTACGAATCAAGGAACCCGTAATCAGCACCGATCTCTATCCCACTATTTTGGACCTGCTGAATCTCCCCGCCATGCCAACCCAACACCGGGATGGAAAAAGCCTCAAGCCCTTGCTCAATGGAAAGAAAAAAACAATGGATCGGGAAGCTCTTTATTTCCATTACCCACACTATCATCATATTAACAGCATGGGCCCATCCGGTGCGATTCGAATGGGGAAATATAAATTGATTGAAGTTTTTGAAACCGGGAAAATAGAACTTTATAACCTGGAGGAGGATATGGGTGAGCAAAATGACTTGGTTGACAAAAGGCCAAAAGTGAAAGAAAGGCTGCTCAATTCCTTGCACCAATGGCAAAAAAAATCAGGGGCTGACTTACCTGAAATAAACCCCGATTATCTGGCTGAAAAAGACTTTAGGCACAAAAAATAATTTGAGACAAATTCGATATTGTTCATTTATTTATTTCTTAAAGCCTGAAAAATACTTCTTGTAACCTTAGGCAGGAATGTGTCTTGAATAAAGAACACCCTAGTTTCATAAACCCTGTCCGCCCCTTCCAGGAATCCATATATGATGATCAATACAAATATTCTCTATTCATATGTTTTACTTTTTGCTTCTCCCCTTTTCCTGAGCATCAGCTTTGCAAAAAAACCTAATATACTCTTCATTCTATCTGATGATCAATCACACCGAAGCGTCGGTTGTTACCCGGAGTCCCCCGATTGGGTAAAGACTCCACATATTGATTCCCTGGCTCGGGATGGAGTTCGATTTGCTCATTGCTACATGAGTTCCTGGTGTATGGCCGCTCGGGCAACTCTTTTAACCGGTCATCAATCATACGGAGTAAAATCAATGCGGATGGAAGGAGAATATCCAGGGAGCGTGTACAACTCAGATGACTGTCCGTTCTGGCCATCGGTCTTTCGGAAAAATGGATATCAAACCGCACAAATTGGAAAATGGCATACTGGAATTGATAATGGATTTGGAAGGGACTGGGATTTTCAAAAAGTGTGGAACCGTCCCGCATTCCCCGAAAATTCAGGAAACTATTTCAAAGAACAGCTCATTCAAACAAATGGTAAAAAAGCTATTATGACCCAGGGGTACTCAACTGATAATTATACAAAATGGGCTGAGGAATACATTCGGGGAGGACACGGAAAAGAAGAAAGTAAACCCTTCTATTTATGGCTTTGCTATGGTGCCGTGCACGGACCATTCACTCCGGCAAAGCGACATTTTAACCGCTACCCAAATGCAAAGGTAGATATTCCAGAAGATATTTACCCACCCCGGAATGGAAAACCGGAATATTCCCGGACAAAAGAACAATGGATTCCTGGACCTGATGGTATCCCAATGCTCAAGTCCGGAAAATTTTCCGGCCGTACGGTCAGCGGAAAATTTATCCACGGTACCGATATTCATTCATTGGAAAGACAGTATCACCAAGGTGTGCTTGCCATTGATGAAGGAGTGGGGCAATTAATCAGGGCACTCAAGGAGACTGGACAATACGACAACACTCTTATCGTCTATGGAGCAGACCAAGGTATTGCCTGGGGACAAAAAGGGTTCCAAATGAAACTTGCCCCCTACGATGGAACCATTCGTGGACCCCTTATCGTAAGTATGCCAAAAAAGTTCCCTACTGGAAAAGTTTGTTCAAAACCCGTGGGTGGTGCGGATTTAGTTCCCACCTTCTTTAAAACAGCCAAACTTGAGCTTCCCTGGAAAATGCATGGACGCGACCTGACCCCATTACTCACTAATCCGGAAAGACAAGATTGGAACTCTCCCCTTCTTCTCGCCCATACAGGAATGAGTTTCGGGGAGAATTGCGATGTGGTTATAGAGATGAAAAACGATCCAATATACAAGAAACAAAGGGTACCCTGGTGGATATCTCTCCGCACAGATCGCTATAAATACATTCGAAACTTACTACCCGGTGAAACCGAGGAACTATACGACATGAAAAACGACCCTGATGAAATCAAAAACCTAGCCATCGGAAAAAATCACATAGCCCTACTTCGAAAACTTCGTAAAAAAACGATTCGCGAACTTCAGCAAACTGATTGTGCTTTTGCACAAAAAATGCCACCCGTGCAAAATCCGTAAACTTTTGTTGTCTGGAAATATCTGATCGCCAAGTATAAACCTTCTACTTAAAGGGGGTACTCCTACTTATTGAAAGTTATATAGCTATCCCTCTACTGCCCAGTTTTAGAGTGTAAAAAGCGCAACAATTAACTTTCCTTAAACTATTTCTTGCATATCTATTAATTTAGGTATTTAGTGTATTTACATATTACACACAATATAATCCTATGAAAAAAAATATCGCATCATTCTTGTTTTGTTTAATCTTAATTAGTTTTTCTTTTATTATTAGTAATAAAAAGGAAAAAGAATCCCCTATGCAGGCATCTAAGGAGCCAAACCCAATTCCCAAAAATGAAGTTTTGAAAGGGAAAGAAAATACGAATGAGACAAAAATTAATTCACTCCAAGTCCAGGAATTCTCAGTTGAGCAAATCAAATCAAAAAAATACGAAGCCCCGATCGAAAACATTCCTGCGAATCGAATTAAGGAAGTGGTGGGTCAAAATACTGTATCCGTTGAAGAGTCTACAATTATTCCTCAGGAAAAAGCATCCGATCTACAAACAAGGCTCTCGTTAATAAGAACAACTTTTAAATACCCACTTCTTATCTTAGAAGAAAAAGGAGACTTCAGAAATTCTCAGCAGGAAAAAGTCGAATCTGCTCAGGCTCATGTGGCAGGACATTTTATTGTTCAGCTTTCCCCTTTCGTAGAAAAGGAAGTGATTCAAGAAAGACTAAATGAGCTTGGATGCGAATTAGGCTCAGAAGTTTCGGGAAATTCGTTTTTGGTAAAAATAATGGAAGAACCCACTCTAGAAATGCATTTCAATAAGAAAGAAGCGATGCAAAGCCTAAATGATATCATAGAAGAAGTGGAACCTGATTATTTTGTTACCACGGTAAAGCTTTCCAATGACACAAAGCTTCATGACCTTTGGGGAATGAATAATGAAGGACAAACCGGTGGTACTGAGGACAAAGATATCGATGCTCCGGAGGCATGGGATTTAAACACCGGAAGCAAAGACATTTTAGTTGGTATAATCGACACTGGGATTGACCGTAACCATGAAGACCTAAAATCTAATATGTGGAGTAATCCAAACGAAATTGCGGGCAACGGGAAAGACGACGACGGGAACGGATATATCGACGACATATATGGGTGGGACTTTTACAATAATGACAATAATCCACACGACGATGATTCTCATGGGACACATTGTGCCGGTACTATTGGTGGAGTCGGAAACAATGGAAAAGGAGTTGCCGGAGTTTGCTGGAATATATCAATGGTCGGCATCAAATTTCTTGGCAACGACGGTGGGTATCTTTCCGACGCAATCAAATCAATTACTTATGCCACCAAGATTGGCGTAAACTTGACCTCCAACTCATGGGGAGGTGGAGGCTATTCAAGTACGCTTAAAAGAGCAATCGATGAAGCCAATCAAAAAGGAATTGGATTTGTGGCAGCTGCGGGAAACCATGATGGTAATAATGATGCACAACCAAGCTACCCCGCCTCTTATCAATCTGAAAATGTAATTTCGGTGGGAGCCTCAGACCATCGAGGCAAAAAAGCGTATTTCTCCTGCTACGGCAAAACAAGTGTGGATCTGTTTGCTCCCGGCGTCCGAATTTTAAGCACAATTCCAGGCAATAAATACGCAAGTTATCAGGGCACATCAATGGCCGCACCTCATGTATCGGGAGCATACGCCCTCCTACTTTCTGCGAATCCCACCTGGACTGTAAAACAGGTAAAAGATGCATTAATGGATTCAACCGATGGGGAAACTCTTCTCCAAGAGAAATGTGTCACTGGCGGCACTTTAAATATTCATAAAGCTCTCTCTATCCAACCTCCAAAAGAAGGGCTAATTACTGTAAATCCCACAAAAATCGATTTTGGAAAAATTGCAAAAGGTGAATCTAAAAGTCTCTCATTCACATTATCTAATACAGGAACTCATTCAGTAAAAATAACAAATGCTACGGTAGACTCTAATGATTTTACTCTTTCTTTGGATACTCCAATAACAATTTCCAGTGGCGAGGAGATTAAAGGCGATATCTTATTTACTGGGAATCAAAACGGTAAAATTTCATCCACCGTAATCGTTTTAAGTGACGCACAAAACCAACCCCGCTTAAGCATACCTCTCCACGCGGAGGTATTCAGCACTCCAAGTTTAGTCGTGACTCCCGAAAGAATGCATTTCGATCTGAACGAAAACGAGATTGAAACCCAGATCTTCACTCTTTCCAACAAGGGAGACGCTAACTTGAATTACGAAGTTAAATTCCCAAGTGGAAAAGATTGGATAAGCACTTCTAATCAAGTTTCAAAGAAGGAGTTGAAAACAACATTTGCCGGAGGAAATGGATCCACAGCGAATTACATACAAGTTAATATTCACAACCCAAACGGAATTAATGTTACCGCCTTGACTGGTCACTTTAGAGGAACTGGTGAGGTTAATGTTTGGAAAAGAAAAGGGGAAATCGAAGATGCCACTAAATCAACGAATGGATGGGAACAGGTAGCAACTTCAAAAATTTCCCAATCTGGTTTTTTAGCGAAAAGTATTTCCACAGATTCAGATATCTCGGATAAAAACCTTGCTACCACAAGTTCTTTTCAAAAGACATTTAAAACTGACTTTGTACTACAACAAGGAACACACACTCTTTTATTTTCTAACAAAACAATAGGAGTCAAATATACCAACGCAACATTTGGAAGCATCTCAGCAAAAGACGAAAACCTTTCAATTTATGTTGGTTACGGCACATCTCGAAAAACACCGAGTGAAAGAAGTTCGCTCTACAAAGGTAGAAAATGGAATGGAACCATTCATTATTCTGCTAATAGCACAAATAAAAATGGGATTCTCGCGGTAGGGAAATCGGTTGAAATTAAAGCTATTGGAAAAGAAAAAGAAATGCCAAGTGCCTATGAGGAAACTGAAATTTTAATTACTTCCAATGATCCTGATCAACCTAAAAAATCAATAAATGTAACTGCTCAAAAACTAAGCGAAAAAGCGGGTCTCGTTTTCCGACCATCAACTCTGTCCTTTAAAAATACTTTTGCCGGACAGGCAGACGAAAAAACAGTTTCGATCAGCAATGCAGATACCAAAGCGATCACCATCAAACAATTCGCATTTGATAATTCTGTTTTCACTCATGATTTAAAACTTCCTCTTACCTTAAAAAGTGGTGAAAAGATCGAGAATAAATTTATCTTCACACCAGTAAAATCGGGAAAGCTTGCAAGCATAGCATCAATCTTAACGAACGAGAATGGCCTGAAGCTAAGAAATTATTCTGTTAGCGGAACCGGATTAATGGCTCCATCCATGATTGTAAACCCTAAGTCTTTTTCTGCAAGTCTAGCGATGAATAAGGCAAAAAATCTTTCCCTATACCTTTCGAATAATGGCGGAAGCCCACTAAACTGGAATATTAAGGGACTTACTCAAAAAGGAGGAAAATCACTGAGCAAGCAAAGAATGTTTGACCTCTCCCACTTCGCTCCTCTCAGCAAGGGGCATGTCGATCAGAGAAAAGGAATTCCGATTTCCCAAATGGGGGGGGGGCCAGACCGCCACGGATATTCATGGCAGGATTCCAATGATGCGACCGGGCCAAAGCATCAATGGATTGATATTTCAAAAACGGGTCTACGCATGGATACATTATCCAAAACTGATGACGGATACGGAAAAATTAACTTACCCTTCAATCTCGAATTATATGGAGAAAAATTTAACTCCGCCTACATTAGCTCAAATGGGTTTGTAACTTTCGGAAGCGGTTCCAACGAGCATGGACACTTCCCCCTTCCCTCCTCGATGATGTCTGGCAATCTGGTGGCTCCCTTCGCGATGGACCTATCTCCAAACCGGGGGGGTGATATTTACTACAAAGCAAGCCAGCAGGAATGTCTGATCCAATGGAACAAAGTAAAGGACTTTGCCGGACTCGGTGAGTACACTTTCCAGGTTTCACTCAATAAAAACGGAACCATTTATTTTCACTATGAAAAAATGAATGGTAAAATAGACCGTGCGACAACTGGAATTCAAAATGAAACTTCAGACAAAGGACTCTTAGTTGCGTACAACAATAAACAAATTAACTCGGACTCAACCGTTCGTGTTTCCACTTCACCAAGGTGGTTAAGTGCATCTGTAAACAATGGAGTAGTAGAGGCAGGCAAATCAACTGTTGTTCCATTAACCGTAATGGCGGCGGAGATGCCTGCAGGAAAATACATGGCCAACCTTACTGTGAGTGGAAATGATCCATTAAACCCAACGGTTGATATTCCGGTTAGCCTAGTTGTTACAGAAACCAAGAAAATTATTCTAGAACCTGGCACAGTTGACTTTGGTAGTGTTTCTGTAGGAGAGAGGCGATCAAAAATTGTTACGGTAAAAAATCTGGGAAATACAGCAACGGATATATCAAAGATTGAATCCTCTTTGAATATTTTCACAGGAACTCTTTCTTCCAAAAAAATCGCAGCCGGTAAATCAGTTGAATTAAAAGTTGAGTTTACTCCACAAACAGCAGGCTCAATTCGAGTTAACGCGAAGCTTTTATCAAATGCAGACAACTCCCCCACCCCCCTTACTCTTGTAGGACAGGGATTAGCGAGCCCCGCCCTCACTCTTAATCCGGAAAAATTAATTGTTACCATCCCTGCTGGTGAAAAAAGAACAAAGATTGTTCAAATGAGTAATCTAAAAGGGAAGGCAACGGGAACGTATGAATACGAGGGAATTAGAACAAAATCCTCTACGATTAGGATTAATCCAACTGAATCCACCGAGAAAAAGGCTGATCCCTTCGTTGCAAACCATCACCCAGACCGTTTAATAGTCGGATTCAAACAGGGACATGCCACTTTCGCTAATCTTGCCGGATTAAATGCCAATGTAAGCTTTGAAAGAACACTCGGGAAAGCCCGTGTGCCAGGTACTGGACAGTTGGCACTTTCAGGTATGAAAATTGCATTACTGAAAGTTAGCGGAAATGAAAGTTTAAAAAGCGTTGCAGAAAAGCTCTTTGCGGATCCCGCAGTTGCTTATGTTGAGCCTGATTATATTGTAAGTCGAACAGGAAGCACAAACGACCCCCTTCTTTCAAAACAATGGGCATTGGCAAAGATCAATGCCGCCGAGGCTTGGAAAATGACCAAAGGTTCATCGGCTGTAAATGTTGCCATCATTGATACTGGGATCGATTATAATCATCCCGACTTACAAGGAAACCTATGGGTAAACCCAGGCGAGATTGCAGATAATGGAAAAGACGATGATAAAAATGGATACATCGATGATGTCTATGGGTGGGATTTTCGTAATAATGACAATGACCCAATGGACGGTCATGGACATGGCACCCATGTTGCCGGAACCATAGCAGCCGCCACTAACAATGAAAAGTTAATTGCCGGAGTTGCCTGGCATACCAAAATGGCAGGCTTAAAATTCCTTTCCGATAAAGGATCCGGAAGTACATCCGATGCAATTGACGCGGTCGCCTATTCAGCAGCCATGGGATTTAAGGTAAGCAACAACAGCTGGGGTGGCGGAGGAAACAGCCGGTCACTCAAGGCAGCTATTGAAAAAGCGGGGCAAGTAGGACAAGTATTCTGTGCCGCGGCGGGCAACTCTCGGAAAGACAATGACCGCTCCCCACATTACCCATCAAGTTACGATTGTGAAAATATCATTTCGGTAGCCGCCTCCGATAGTTCTGATCGTCTTGCCAGCTTCTCATGCTATGGAGAAAATAGCGTAGACTTAGCAGCTCCTGGCGTCCGAATACTAAGCCTTCTACCCAATAATAAAACTGCCAGTTGGAGCGGAACATCGATGGCAACTCCTCATGTGGCAGGTGCTGCAGCATTGATCTTCTCGATTAATTCAAATGCCGGGCATGCAGATGTGAAAGCAGCGATCATGTCTTCTGTTGATCCCGTCAAGGAATTTGACGGTAAAATGTTGGCCGCTGGCAGGCTCAATGTTGCGAAATCTCTTGGAGGTATCAGCACGTCCTGGCTCACGGTTACACCCAATAAAGGAACTGTACTAGCGGGATCTTCAACCAACCTTAACTTCACAATTGACGCCACTGATTTAAAGGCCGGAAAGAAGGAAGTAATTGCCTCTTTCTCCTCCAACGATCCAAAGGCAAACACCCTTGAAATTCCAGTAGAAATAACCATTACCGGAGAACCTAAAATTGTACTAAACCAAAAAACTCTTAATTTTGGAAAAGTATGGATAGGTAAAGAAAAAACACTGGGTTTAGAGATTTCTAATCAAGGCTCTGATCTTTTAAAAGTAAGCCAAATTGCCACAGCAACTAAAAATTTCACACCCAGCCCTTCAAGCCTGAATCTTGATCCAGAAACAAAATCAGTTGTTCAAATCAAGGCAAAGCCAAACACAAGAGGTATAATAAAAGAGAGACTAACCCTCTCTTCAAACGACCCTAAAAGCCCATCTGTTGTGGTAAACATAACACTGGAAGCAATCATGCCCCCGAGTTTGTCTTTTAATCCCACCCAAATCTCAAAAACCATGGAGCGGGATAAAAAAGCAACCGATAGTATTATCCTGACTAATGAAGGAGATGCCTCCGCAATCTGGAAAGCTTCCCTTGTTGAAACGAACCGGAACCGTTCAAGAAGCCGAGACTTTACCAGTCTGCTCGGGGCCTTAAACCAAGAAGGAAGAGTACCCGAATTCATTAACCCTGGCCTCCCCGCGGATGGTGAGGGGTCATCCCTGATTAACCTGTCTGAAAAACCAGCATTCAGGATCCAAACAGGAAGTACAAATAACGGTCTAGAAGTCGCAGTTATCGGTGCAAATACGAGTTCTAAAAACAAGGACATTGCAAATGGGTTATTGGCAACCAAGAACTTCAGTGGAGTAACCGTAATAGATGCCCGGGTTGTCACTCCAAGCCTTACAGAACTCAAGAAATTCGACTCAGTACTAGTTTACAATAATTACAAATATCGGGACAGTAAAAAACTGGGCGATAACCTAGCTGACTATGCAGAACAAGGCGGTGGTGTGGTTACCATGGTCTTCGAGTCATCAACAAGACTTGGAACCACTAGACCCTTACAAGGCCGCTGGGTCTCCAAAAAATACGGAGTCTTCAGTGCGAGTTCAACCGATACCAGAAACTGGAATTATATCGGGGATATATTACAGAAAAATCATCCGGTCGTAAAAGATTTCAAATCTTTCAAAGGATACTACAGGCTTAACAAAAGAACGACGGCAAATGGTTCATCTCTAATTGCAAAATGGAAGGATGGAATTCCTTTGGTTGCCTGTCGTAATGATGTAGTTTCAGTAGTGGGCTTAAATTTCTATCCAGTGTCCAATAAAATCTCATCCAATGGCTGGGACAAAAATACCGACGGTTGGAAATTAATGGCAAACTCACTAAAATGGTCTGCGGAAGGTGGATCGTCCGCTTGGATAACCGGTACTCCGCTGCAAGGTTCGGTTTCAGGTGGTGAAACTCAGAAAATGGAGCTTTCTTATAACTCTGATAATTTGGCTGAAGGAAATTATACAGCTGAGGTTCGATTTGAAAGCAATGATCCCAAAACACCCTATTATCCAGTAAAAGTTACTCTTCAAGTACGTGACAACCAAGCACCGATTGCCAGCTCTACCCGAGTCAGCCTTATGGAAGATACTCAAAAGAGTTTCACTCTTGAGGCGGTTGATCATGACGGTGATCCAATTCAGTATGAAGTAACATCCGCACCTAAAAATGGTAAAATAAGTGGAAGCGGAAAAAAACTGAGCTATCGCCCGAATGAAAACTTTTTTGGAAAAGATGAATTGTCATTTAAAGTCATGGACGAAAAGAAAGAAGGAAATACAGCCAAAGTCACTTTCATCATTAATCCAGTTAACGATACCCCATGGATCACTTCTGAAACCATAACCGTAAAAGAAGACGAGTTAATTATGATTAAACCAAAATACGGAGACCCTGATGGCGATACCGTCCAACTGCAATTAATACAAAATCCAAAGAATGGACTTGCACTAAAACAAGGAGAAACATGGCTCTTTTTTCCTGATACCAACTATAATGGAAAAGATACTCTTCGGTTTTCAGCTAGCGACGGAACACTGCAGTCCGAGGCATTAATTACTCTTCAAATTGAAGCCGTAAACGATGCGCCTATTGCTTCTGATTCGATCATTAAAACGGAAGAAGGAACCTCGGTTCAGTTTGAATTAAACGCCACAGACCCTGAAAATAATACCATTACCTACCGCTTGACCGCAGCTCCAAAACATGGCGATTTAATAATAAACAAAGATGGGAAATGTAACTACACACCTTTTGAGAACTACAATGGAAAAGACTCATTTTCTTACCGGGCATCCGATAAAAGTGCAGAAGGAAACCTTGGTTCAGTAAACATTGAAGTGAGCCCTAAAAACGAAGCTCCCCTGGTAATGGATGCTACTTTCGCCCTGGAGGAAGATGGTAAGTTACCAATCAAATTAATTGCTTCCGATCCAGATGGAGATTCAATCACCTTCTCCATTGCAGCAAAGCCTAAAAATGGAACACTCACTGGATCTGGTCCCTCTTATCAATACACTCCAAAATCAAATTACCATGGCACTGATTCCTTCATGGTCTCAGCTTCTGATGGCAAATTAAAAAGTAAGGCAGCTAAAATATCCTTGAATGTAACAGGGAAAAACGACGCTCCCAGTTTTGTTTCAAGCCTCAAAGCACTATCTGTGGGATACAGAGAAACTCCATACAGAATGCAACTCGAAGTAACTGATCCAGACAATGATAACTTAACCATCGAGATAAAAGATCAGCCCGAACAAGGAAGATGTTTCATTAATGGTACTGAATTACTCTATCTCCCTGATCCAGGATTTACCGGAATGGAGAATATCAAACTTGAAGTTAGTGACGGAGATCTATCTAGCCAAACAGTTTTAAGCGTACCCATACAGGAGCACGCAAACCCAATCGGTATAGTAGTAAATCTAGAAAACGCGGGAGAAAAAGAACAAGCTTACGTGAACATGGTTTATGAAGTTAACGAACAGCTTAAAAAATCAGCCGATCACATACTTAGAATGGATCAGGAGAAAACTTCCAAAAATTTCCAAGGCTCCATTAACGACCAATTAAATGGTGCAAACATCATGACTTTGGAACAATGGAAGGATCAACTCCCGAACTTGAATCCGGAAACTAGCTTTTCCTTTCACCCCAAAATGGAGAATGGAACTACCTCGTGGACTGTAAGCTCTTTTTTAGACGATCGATCTAGTGCAGATACGGACTTAACCAATAATGATTCTTACACCAAGAACCCATTGCAAAATGAACAACAAGCCCAAGACCCTTCTTTTCGCGACAATCAATCTGGTACAAATACAGAATTAGATAATAAAGACTCTTACACCGAAAATAATGATAAAACCCAAAAAAGCGGTACTGAAAATAAAACAGCAGTAAGAACTGTTTTAGACATAAGTGAGGTATCTACAGTCGAGGCACTTGAATCTGCACCTAATTGGTACACTATGCCAGGCTTAGGAAGTTTCTTCTCCGCTGGAAACGGATGGATCTACCAACCCGAAATGGGATGGTGTTTCACTCAGGTTTGCCCCGATGGTTGCTCAACATGGATATTCAATGAAACACTGGGATGGATGTGGATGAGTGATCAATTAGAAAATATGACTTACTCATTTGGTCAGCTCGGAACCGGTTGGATTTTCTTTCCAGAAGCATCTCTTGGAAAAAGCAAGGTTGTCTACAACTACACAAATAATACATGGATCAAATTAATCTAAACTAAGAATTCAATCTTTCTAAAAGTGGGTTTGCCTAACGCAAACCCACTTTTTTTGTTTTTAGGACAAGCATGAACGAAACGAAAATAATTTTATAAATTTCAATTTACAGTTTAGTTGGAAATGCATGACCCATAAAATCTTTTTTGCTTTGACTGAAGATTTGGACTGTAAAAATTTCTTGTATACTGTTTTAATTAGAATTTTGTTCCTATCTGAAATTTTTATTAATAATTAAATACATGAAGAAAGTATCCTCCCTATTATCGTCGTTCCTTATCCTTCTAGGACTCTCAAATGCCCTTCTTGGGAGTCCCGTCGAATATTCCGCATCCGGAAAAGACAAAAAAGGAAAACATATCGTCCTGATTGCCAGCGACCATGAATATCGTGCCGAGGAAACTATTCCTGCCTTGGCCCGTATTCTTACCGTCCATCATGGTTTTGACTGTACAGTACTATTTGGCGTGGATCAAAAGGGAGAAATTCAGGCCGGTATTTCCAACATACCTGGACTGGAAGCTTTAAAGAAAGCCGATGGGATGGTCATCTTCACACGCTTCCTTGCTCTTCCCCCTGAACAGATGAAACATATTGACGACTACCTTAACCGGGCGGGCCCAGTGCTTGGTCTTCGAACCTCCACCCACGGTTTCAATTATAAGAACGATAAGGATCCCTACTATAAATATCATTTTCGCTACTCCGGGAAAGAGTATGAAGCTGGGTTTGGCCACCAGGTACTAGGACAAAGTTGGGTCGGACATTATGGGAAAAACCACACGCAAAGCACCCGAATCTCAATTATTCCCAAGCAAAAAGACAACCCTATCCTGCGTGGAGTAAAAGAGATTCATGTACAAGCGGGCGGTTACAATGCAGAGGCTCAGAAAGACTGGAATATTCTCACCATGGCTCAACCGCTGATGACGATGAAAGCAGATGGCGCTCCCGACAAAACAAAACCCCCAATGGCCAGTGAATGGACCCGTCACTACAAGGGTAAAAATGGAAAAAAAGGCCGAGTCTTCACCTCACTCTATGGGGCGTCAGAAGATATTTTAAATCCCGGTTATCGCCGAATGATTATCAATGGAGTATACTGGACACTGGCTTTGGAGAATCAAATCAAAGCTAATTCCAAGATCGACTTTGTCGGTAGCTACAAGCCGACCACATTCAAGAACAAAGGGGAGGTAAAAGGTGTAAAGCCCTCCATGTATGCAAAGTTGGACAGCCCCATCCCTGCAAATCCAAAAGCACAAAAAACACCCGAATCAAAAGAAACACCCACGGGAGCTCGGTTTCTTAGGATTGAGATTCCTGCAGACAATCGAATTCTCACATTGAATGAAGTTGAAATTTACAGCGGAGGAAAAAATATTGCCCGCCAAGGAAAAGTAAAACAGTCCAGCATTGGATCTGGCGGTGTAGCGGAGCGTGCGATTGATGGAAATAAAAACCCCGATTGGGGAGGTGGCGGACATACTCACACCGACGGTTTTGGCACGACTAACCCCTGGTGGGAAGTTGATTTAGGTAAAGAATTTGTGGTCGATAAAGTAGAAGTATGGAATCGCAAAGACTTTGAAAAAAGACTCGATGGATTTACCCTACAATTACTCGATTCCAATCGAAAACAACTTTACAAGAGTGGAAAAACGAAAGGTGCACAGCGGATAAAGTTCACTCTTAAAAGCAGAACTATTATTGATTTTATGCTGTATAACGGACAACCGGAGCCACAAGTAGTGGATTCTTCGTTACCGCCAGCAGAAGTTCCCGGTGGATACAGGGATGAACTTCCCTTCTCTTTTAAAAAAGGCGACACCGTGGCGATCCTAGGTAACGGATTAGCCGACCGGATGCAGCACGATGCATGGATGGAAACTGTATTACAAAGTGCCCTGAAAGGACAGCAGATCTCTTTTCGAAATATGTCCCTATCCGGAGATCGGCCAAACAAGTATCCGAGAAGTAAGGGATTTACCCCAATGGATCAATATCTTCAGCATGTAAAAGCGGATGTCGTCTTTGCGATGTTTGGATATAATGAATCCTTTGATGGTCCAAAAAATGCAGAAAACCATAAAAAGTTACTCATTGATTTTGTTGGAAAAGTAAGAAGCTACAAACCAAACGGAGAGAAATTCCCAAGAATTGTTCTGTTTAGCCCCATTGCTTTTCAGAATCTAAGAGATCGCAATCTGCCCAACGGAAAAGCCCACAACCGCAACCTTGCTGCCTATTCCAAGGCAACTGAAGACGCGGCTCAAGAGATTGGTGTTGAATATGTAGATCTGTTCAATCCCACACTTACACTTTTTCAGGAGAATAAAAATCAACTTACCATCAATGGTGCTCATTTGAATGAGGAAGGAAACCGTCTCGTTGCCGAAATCATTGCAAAGGCACTACTTAAGAAAGAGGTGGTAGCCTCCCCTTCCCTCCAAAAAATCAGGCAATCCATACGGGATAAGAATTGGACTTGGCACAATCGTTATCGTGCCACAGACGGAAACGACATCTGGGGCGGTCGCTCCAAGCTTCGTTTCGTAGATGACCAGTCCAATGCGGAAGTTCTTCAACATGAATTGGTCATGCTCGATGTTATGACCGCAAATCGCGACCAAGTTATTTGGCTTACAGCTGAGGGTAAAAAAGCAAGTATAGAGGATAGTAATGTCCCCAAACCTATCTCAGTAGTTTCAAATATTGGAGGCAAAAGCCGAAGCTCAAACTTAGGAAAAGAAGGAAATGCAAACTACTTTAATGCCCAAGAAAGCATGAAGCGCTTTGATGTTCGTGATGGCTTCAAGGTAAATCTTTTTGCAGACGAAGGCCGTTTCCCTGAGTTAATAAACCCGGTACAAATGCAGGTCGACACAAAGGGCCGCCTCTGGGCTGCAGTCTGGCCCACTTATCCAATGTGGGAACCAGGCAAAGAGATGAATGACGCCCTACTCATTCTTCCCGATGATGATTATGATGGAAAAGCTGACCGCGTAATTGAATTCGCAAAAGTACATAATCCACTGGGCTTTGAATTTTGGAACGGTGGAGTACTGGTTACATCCGGACCGGATCTTCTATTTTTACGGGATAATGACGGCGATGATAAAGCCGATGAACGCTATGTTATTCTTCAGGGACTGGGCACTTCGGACACACACCATGCGGCAAATAATTTAATCTTTGGCCCCGGTGGTGGAATTTACTGGCAGAGTGGGGTCTTTCTTCAACACAACCACGAACACCCGTGGGGGCCTTCTCTCGCAACTGGATCTTCCGCGATGTACCGCTTTGACCCCCGTCGCCACACCATTGCATTTCACGGAAGTAACAGTCCAAACCCACACGGTATCGCCTTTGACAATTGGGGCTATCACTATGCGACCGATGGAACTGGTGGCCGTGCTTACCAGGTTCGCCCGGATGGTAAATCCTGGAAAATGCACTCGTTGCTCAGCAAGGAAGTTCGCCCGGTTCCCGCCTGTGAAATTCTTTCCAGCGATAATTTCCCGGAGGATATGCAGGGCGACTTTCTGATTTGTAATTCGATTGGTTTCCTTGGGGTAAAACAATACAAACTACACCGGGATGGAAACTATGAACTTACCAAAACGATTGGCCGAGGCAAAGAGGCAAAGAAGGTGATCGAAAAAACAAAGCTTGGCGAAGTCTGGGGTACTCCCAACGGAGAAAACCTTACGGTTACCAAGCAAATGACAGACGGAACTAAAATTAACGAGCAGTCTCAAGGTTTTCTGCTAAGCGGTGATAAAAACTTTCGTCCCACCGACGCCATTTTTGGCCAAGACGGTGGACTTTACATATCCGATTGGCAAAATGTGATTATCGGTCATATGCAGCATAATGTTCGCGACCCTAACCGCGACCACAAACACGGTCGTATATTCCGGGTAACGCACACTAAAAAACCGCTACAAAAGAAAGTAGCGATAGACGGACAGCCCATTGAAGCATTGCTCGAAAACTTGAAGCATTCAACAGATGGTGTTCGTCACCGTACCCGCGTGGAATTAAGCGAAAGAGAAACGGACAACGTTATCCAAGCCACACAAAAGTGGTTGAAACAATTCGACCCAAAAAAGAAAGAAGATGCCCATCATCTTTTGGAGGCACTTTGGGTCCACCAGCAGCATAATCGACGAAATGGCAGGTTACTTAATGATCTGTTAAAGTCTCCTAATCCACATGCAAGAATGGCCGCCCTGACTGTACAGCACCATTGGTACAATGCAGATCCGGCAAAGGGATCACAAGTTTTGGAAGAAGAAGAAATCGAAGTTGCCCAAAAATCGGGTATTATTTCCGACACTGATCAATTAACTAGCATCCGGATTGCCACGGTTGTTGAGAAAATGAAATACGACACTCCCAACTTGACGGTAAAAGCGGGTAAAAAGATTAAGCTCACCTTCACCAATCCAGATTTCATGCCCCACAACATTGTACTGGTTAATCCAGGCAAAGCAGATGCCGTGGCAATGGAAGCAATGAAACTGGGCGCAACTGGGTTCTCCGTTGGATTCGTTCCTGCGAGCAAGGACGTCCTTTGGGCAAGTAAACTAATCGATCATGGAGCGGAACAGGTGATCGAATTTAACGCACCATCAAAACCTGGGGATTATCCCTATGTTTGCACCTTCCCCGGGCACCACATCATCATGCGTGGAAATATGAAGGTGGTAAAGTAAACCAGTTACAGTTTTCCAAAAAAGCATCCTCTGGCATTCCGGGGGATGCTTTTTTATGAATAGGAAAAAGGAAATAGTTCGGAAATTAACCGGCTAATAGGATCCCAACAATAGTTCCGCCAAAAAAAAGTGCGGTTACTCCCAATATCACCCATTTTTTCCAGGATGGCGGACCTTTAACCTGTTTCGTACCGCCCATCCGGCGAAGTTGCATTTGCAGGTTTAACATCCGGTCGGCCACATCCCTCTCATCATCGCGCAGTTCATCTAACCCAGGGTCATTCAATCCGGCAGATAAAATAGCCTGCCCCAATGAGGCAAAAGCCTTTTCCTCACCCTTACCAGATTCCAATGCACTTTCTACGGCTCCCCAGGCATCCTCAATTTCCTCATCCCGAAAGTTAATCTCTTGGGCCCGTCGCCCGATCGCCTCCGGAAACCCTGCCCTCTTTATCCGCAATTCAATCATTTGCTTTTCCATCTCCTCAAATGAAGGCGGTTTGAAATCCTCCTCCGAGTAAGAGGCAAAAGAAGTACTACCAGGTTCCTCCTCAACGATAGGCTCCGATCCACGGAATTCCTCAGTAGATTGATCAGTGGAGTCCCCTTCGTCAGTTTCCTCCTTAGATACAGAATCAAAAATGGGTTCTTCTTCTTTGGTCTCCTCAACCGGAGCACTTTGCTGAACAGGGACTTTTTCCCTGGGGGGTGGAGCCACTAACCCAAGGGCCTGCCATTTTTCATGATTTAATGGATACCAATTATCCAGGCCCTCATGCCAGGCAAGTGTTGCCGAGTCGAGATCTCCAGAAACTAATCGGGCAGAAATACGTGGCAGTGTAAAAGGCCCGGTCTGCTGATTATTTTGATGGAGATAAATTTGCATAGATTTAAAAATTAGGGTAGCCAAGGATACTGTGAAAAGTTGGGCGGTCTTTTTTCAAGAAAAGATTTTTTTCCTTCCGATCCTTCCTCGGATAAATAATACAGCAATGTGGCATTTCCCGCTAGTTCCTGAATCCCGGCCTGTCCATCACACTCGGCGTTAAATGCCGACTTTAGGCAACGAATCGCCAACGGGCTTTTCTCCATCACTTCACTTGCCCACTGCAAGCCCTCCTTTTCCAGATCATCAATCGGTACAACCTTATTAACCAAGCCCATATCCAATGCTTCCTGTGCATTGTACTGCCGACAAAGGTACCAAATTTCCCGGGCCTTCTTATGCCCGACAATCCGGGCGAGATAGCCAGAACCAAAACCACCATCAAAACTGCCCACCTTGGGTCCAGTCTGTCCAAAAATTGCATTGTCTGCAGCAATGGTCAAATCACAGACCACATGCAAAACATGCCCGCCCCCAATGGCATAACCGGAGACCAAGGCAATTACTACTTTAGGCATCGAACGAATTAGCTTTTGTAAATCGAGAACATTGAGCCTGGGAACTCCGTCTTCCCCCACATACCCAGCATCTCCACGCACACTTTGATCCCCCCCCGAGCAAAAAGCATATTTCCCATCAGTATGGGGTCCCGCTCCAGTTAGGAGAACAACTCCAATCGTTGAATCTTCTCTGGCATCCAGAAAGGCATGGTACATCTCGCTGACAGTTTTAGGCCGAAACGCATTTCTTTTCTCAGGACGGTTAATCGTAACCTTTGCCACCCCTTTTCGTTTCTCGTAAATTATATCCTCAAAATCCCCCCTTTTCTGCCAAGTCATTTTTCTTTCGTGTTTTTGGGTTTACTTTTCTTTTTCAACTCAGAAAAATCGGAGGATACCTGCCTGCCCTGCATACCCCATTTTTCCCGTAAATATTTCCGTTCTTCTTTCCAATCAGAAAATGGCTTTCCTCGAAGCGAAAGCAAATCATCCAACGGTTTTTCTTTTTCTTTATTCATTAGGGATAAAATCGATTAATCGACCATTCTTTTCCTGCATTCTTGCTGTAAATAAACCGATCATGTAGACGAGCGGGTCCACCTTGCCAAAATTCGATTGATTCTGCGTCCAAAGCAAAACCTCCCCAATGAGGAGGCTTCGGTGGTTGCTCCCCCCATTTTTCCCGTGCTTTCACAAATGACTCCTCTAATGCCTCCCTCGACTCCAATGGTTTGCTTTGAAGGGATGCCCAGGCTCCCAACTTGCTCATTGACGGGCGAGAATTAAAATACTCCTCCGATTTATCCTCCGCCACTTTACTCACCCGGCCGGCCACCACTACCTGGCGCTCAATTGAAAACCAGGGGAAATGCATTGTCGCATGGGGGTTTTCCATTAAGTGCTTTGCTTTTCGACTATTGTAATTGGTATAAAAAATAAATTTCTTCTCCTCGATACCCTTGAGCAAAACGGCCCGGCTCATTGGTTTGGAATCCGAATCCACGGTGCATAGACTACAAGCATTGGGATCGGGAATCTTTTCCTTTTGGGCATCAAGTAACCAAGCGGAGAACTGCACAAATGGGCAGGAGTTCAATTCGTTTTTTCGCAAGGGTGTACCCTCGTACTCCTCCCGCATGTTTTGTAATTGTTTTGTTAAATCGGTCACAGTATACTTTTCTTTAGTTGCCATCATATTAGCAATGGAAAAGAGCTCAACTATTGATTTCGCCTGCTTGACGCAGAAAGTCTCTCGCTTTCGAAGGCGATGCCCGGACGATAATCTTCTTTCGCACTTTCATATTCCATTGTATTAATCGACGAGCCAGAAATCCACGAATTGACTTTTTAAAAAGATGTAATTCGCGAACTGGTTCAATCCGGGTGGCAATCTTTTTTTTATATTCTAAATTACTGGGTAAAAAATCCACTCGCCTCCCCTCTTCCCATGCAAGACGAAGGTTCTTTTCCATTAACTGTTTGCCAGGAGAGTATTTTTTCCAGCCCTGATCAAAAGATAAATTATGAACTCCGCAAAAGTCATTGTCCAGCAAATCAAGCTCCCAAGCAATCGGTTCATCCTCGACTCGAATCATCGTTAGGCGTACCCGGCCATTCTTGGCCAATTTAGGTAGGAGATCGAAAAAAAATGCCCGTTTCCCCCGAATCGAATATAGTCCCGCTACCTGTTCTGACTTCCATGAATTTACCTCCACCAGACAGGATCCAGGCAACATTGCCCGTACTTCTTTCTCATTGGTTGCCACTTCAATTTCAACCTTCCCCTTTTCGCCGAGAGATTTTTGGTCATAACGCAATGACTTTCGGCTCTTCGTGCCCATCTTGCCAGACCAAAACTCATCAAATCCCTCCGTCCCCACATCTACAATCGATGTCATTCTTGGTGAACGGGCAATAGTGGGGAATCGGGATTGCGCGACCTCACCTTCCCAATACTCTTCCCAAAAAGAATTACTCATCAATGGAATCCAGCAAAACTGATACTTCTTAAGCTGTGCTTTTAGACCAGTAATCAAACCGGGCATCCCCGCATTGGTCGCAATCGGGACAAAGTAATTTGCCTCGTCGTAGACCATGGGCCAAAGCCCTTTCGACCATAAAACTGCAGGTCGTTCCACAAAAGGCCAAAAACCCTCTAACCGACCGCTTGCACAACGGGAGATGACGACTAATGGTTTGGTTCCCGGATCCACTCTTTTCCACCAGCATTCGATCCATTCAGGACTAAAATATGGGTTTCGAATCGTGGCCCGGGAGAGTAACTCCTCCACTTCAATTAACAAATTGGTGAGCTTTGCTGAATCTCCAATAATATGGTACGATACAGGATCGCAATTCGCGGAATCTTCGCGAATTGGAACTTCAGACATTGCAGTCAGGTTAGCTGTTTAAGTTTGAAAAATCTTCAAACTCTGCCCGAAATCCACCATCCACTCCCCGGCACAG
>CAJQKB010000162.1 GCA_905478775.1 uncultured Opitutales bacterium
GGATAATCCTGATTGGCCTGTAAATCAGCAACTGACAGCTCACTCGCTTTGGCCCCACCTGTGGGTACTTTTGCTTTGGAAATCCAAATAATTCCATTCAAAACAAGCTTACGAAAATTATCAGACCCCCAATTTACATGGTTATGCCCACCAGTAAATCCGAACGCTCGTCCATTATTGTATTCTTCTCCTCGTTGGTAAGCCCACGCAACATGTTGTTTTTCTTTACGTTCTAAAACTGATTCTCTTACATGTGGGTTATTGCTATGAGCTCCATCCTTTCTTTTTAATGTATCTGCAGATGGTAGCGCGGACAATATGGGAGTAACTCCATTCATCGATTCGCGAAACCGCATATGATAATACCATTCATCTTTAATTGAAAAAGGCTTTACTCCCGAACTAATGGGATGTTGGGGAAATAACTTAAATTCAGCGACCCAATGCGGGTTTACCGACCAATTGGTCTCAAAATATCCACCCAACCATTTAAGAAAATAATCCCCGGGTGCTCCCTTCGGTACCTCCACGCCATAGTGAATACAAGCCAGGCCAACCCCCCTCTTCATTACACGATCAAACTCCTTGAGGTGAGCGTTTAAGAGGTGCCTTCCCCCACCATCACAATAAACAACAATCGCAGCCGCATCGTCAAATACACTTGGATCTTTAGGGTAACCGCCATCGGTCACAACAACAGATTGTAATCCCACATCTGCCTCATCAAGTTGCCTGGCTAATAATTTGGAACCTGCAATGTGCTCATGGGAGAAATAACCATGGCTCTTCGCTCCCGCGACAAAGACCACTTTTTTGTCTTCTCCTGTCAGGAAAGAACAAAATAAAGGTAACAATAAAAGAATGGATTTTTTTATAGTAGGCATAGAAGTTATAAGTTGAAATAAAGAGATTTATTTATCGGGGTTTCATCACCTGCTTTCAAGTAGAAAAATACCTTCAATACAATGCTATTACTTGGTAACCTGACTTATTCCATTCGCCACACTTTCTTTTTGATACCCCATTATTGTCGCATATAGCCAAAACATGTCAGGCAAATTTGGAGGCTATTTACTCTTTTAGTTCGGGAGAGTAAAAAACATACATTGGATGAGAAAAAAAGGAAAGATTGTATAGCTAAAAGGAGCAAAAAAGATTCAAGCCAATACTGATTAGCCATACGGAATTAACCTTAGCACAAACAATGATTGCATATATGTAATTATTTCTTGGCACTTACGGAGATACTGTTAACTTTAAAACCAATATGAGTACATCCTTAGTTTTTCGTTTTTGTATTATGATGTTTCTTCAATTTTTCATTTGGGGAGTCTGGTATGTCCCTATGTGGACCTTTCTTGGTACTTTAGAAATTGAAGCAAGCCTACGAGGAACTGCATATGCTGCAACTGGAGTCGCGGCAATTATTTCTCCTTTTATTGTTGGAATGATAGCGGACCGATTTTTTCCGACCCAAAAAGTGTATGGCTGGCTGCACATCTTAGGAGGAGCCAGCTTGTTAATGATAGGCCAAGCTACTAGTTGGGAAAGTTTTTATCCCTATTTGCTCCTACATTTAGTTTTTTACATGCCAACCTTGGCGTTAGCAAATTCTCTGTCCTTTCAGAATATGATGGACCCACAAAGGGAATTCCCACCGATTCGGACTCTTGGTACAATTGGTTGGATTGCTTCGGGCATATTAGTCGGTAGCAGTTTTTTTGAAAATGGAATTTATCATCTTTCATGGCCCGCTTTTTTAGGCGGGAACCCACCCCCAAATGGATGGAGTTCAATTGCCAATACATCAGGAACTTTTGAAATTGGTGCGATCGCCTCCTTCGCACTTGGCCTATACGCATTTTCACTTCCCAATACGCCTCCAAAAATGAAAGGGAAAACTGTATCTGTGGGAGAAGTATTGGGACTCAAAGCGTTTAGGCTGATGAAAGATCGATCCTTTGCAATTTTTATTTTTTGTTCATTTCTTACCTGCATTCCACTGTCGTTTTACTTTCAGTCCGCCAATGGATTTTTAAAGGAAATGGGCATTTCAAATTCAGAAGGCGTAATGACCCTCGGACAAGTTTCAGAAATTTTCTTTCTCTTACTAGTGCCCTATTTTTTTCGTAAACTTGGTGTGAAAAAAATGCTGATGATTGGTATGTTTTTCTGGGTTCTACGGTATATTCTTTTTGCAAATGCAGATGCTCAAACACACGCATTACTTTACTTGGGAGTCATTTTTCATGGTATTTGCTACGACTTCTTTTTTGTAACTGGTCAGCTCTATGTGGATAAAGTTGCCCCCAAAGATATTCGCTCCAGTGCCCAGGGGTTTATCGCATTTGTAACTCTTGGGGCAGGCATGTTCGTTGGCGGAGAATTAAACGGTTGGTGGAATTCAAAGCAAGAGCTAGCCACCGGGATGAATTGGGAAGCAATTTGGTATTTTCCCGCGATTATGGCAGGAATAGTTTTATTGATTTTCTTTTTTATGTTTCGAGATCCAACCTCAACCAACGAAGTTTAATTTTTCTTACTTTATTGCTTTTAAAATAACTTAATATCAATAAAACTGACCTACATCTATGAACAATCAATCTACTCGACGAAATTTTGTTAAAACTGGTTCTACTTTAACCGCAGGTGCCCTGCTAGCCAGTCCCTACATTGCGAATGCTGCCAAAGATGATAAAATTATCAAAATTGGCCTGGTAGGGATCGGGGGAAGAGGTAGTGGTGCTGCCGCACAAGCCATGAATGCAGATCCTAATGTTGCCCTCACTGCTATCGGCGATCTTTTCGAAGATCGAATAAAGCTTCGAAGTCGAATTCTTAAGGCTCGAGGAAGAGATAAATATCAGGTTACTGATGACACCACCTTTATTGGTTTTGATGCCTACAAAAAAGTCATCGACTCTGGAGTTGATGTGGTGATCTTAACCACTCCCCCCGCCTTTCGCCCACAACATTTGGAATACGCTATTAAAAAAGGGGTTCATTGCTTTTTTGAAAAACCCGTAGCGGTTGATGCTGAAGGTGTTCGTAAAGTAATTGAACTGGCCAAAAGGGCAAAAGAGAAAAACTTAAGTTTTATGTCTGGTTTTTGCTGGAGGCACCACCAACCAAAAAAGGATGTATTTGGACGGATTTTGGACGGAGCCTTAGGGGATATAAATGCAATGTACAGCACTTATAACGGGGGTGAAGTTTGGAAGAAAAAGCGCGAGGAAGGCTGGGGAGATCTCGAGGCTCAAATGAGAAATTGGAATGCTCACTTATGGCTTTCTGGAGACTCAATCGTTGAACAAGCAGTTCATTGTATTGATATGATGCAATGGGCGATGGGCGAGACACTACCTACACACGCTGAAGGTTCGGGAGGTAGACAAGTTTACAATGATCCTGATAAATACGGTAATATTTACGATCATTTTGCAATCGCTTATCAATGGGAAAACGGTGCACGCGGTTACCATTTCTCTAGGCAACAAAATGGGACGGCTGGGAGTTATGAGCTTGAACTACTTGGGAAAAAAGGAAGCTGTTCTGCAAAAAATCGCCATATGATTGACGCGGGGGAAAATTCATGGAGATATCGAGGAGAAAATAATGATATGTACCAAAGCGAACACGATGAATTATTCGAATCCATTCGAAAAGGAAAACCATTCAATGATGGCGAACGAGCTGCCCACAGTACAATGGTTGCAATCCTCGGTAGAATGGTAGCATACACAGGTCAGAAAATCACTTATGACGATGCATTGAATTCTAAAGAAACCCTCGTTCCTGAAAACTTTGACTGGGAAATGGAACTCGCAGTTCCGAATCCTCCAGTACCAGGCGTTACCCGTTTTTCATGAGGTGTTGCTGATTGATTCCCTTAGTTGGATTGTAATTTTCTGCCTAACCAATCAATCACTGACTCAGTAGCTAAGTGAAGAGCATCACCAGAAAAAAGGTGGTCAGCACCTTCAATTTCTACAAGTTCGCGGGTTTTTTCGAAGTTTGTAACTAAAGACTGAGACTCTTTACAAGATATAACATCATCCCTTTTTCCATGGATAAGAAGCCACGGAATTTCAACCCCAGACACACGGGGTACAATACTATTAATTTGAGTTATGTCGTCTGCAAATTCTTGAGATAATGGACATGTTTCTTCGTTCCACATATTATCCTTACCAGGAGTAAGCATAGCAAATTCTGACTCAAAAAAGTTCTTTGTATTGGCGATTCCGGCAAGAGAGATTAAAAATTCAATTCGAGAATCAACCGCAGCAGTCAATGCACCTACAGAAGCACCCATACTATGACCGGCATAAATAGGACGCCAACCGCGTTCTTTGACCGCGGTTACTATACATTGTAAATCCTCGATTTCCTTAGTCATTGTACATTGGTCAAACCGACCGCCTGAACTCCCATTACCAGGAAAAGAGAATCGCAAAACAGACATTCCCTGCTCCGCTACTTTTTCAGCCAACTTTTGAATAATTGGTTCATCCATGTTCGAGGCAACTCCATGGCCAATAATCAAAAGATAAGAATTTCGTCCGGTTCCTTCATGAAAAATATATTCAATATTCTCTTGTAGGCTATTTGAGATATTTTCGTTCATGGACCCTTTTGATTCTCAATACCTACATTCTAAAAACCCATCCAAGATAAAAACTTAATTAAGCGGTGATTCCTCAATTGCTCTCAATGAAATATAATATCGATAAAAAAGGGGGTCTTTGGTTTTGATTTGCCCTAATACCCCTTGGCCCATTTCATCAAAACCCAAACCTAGTTTTAAAATTAAATCACGATTAGAAACTAGCTTTAATTTAGGATCATCCGAATTAATTTGTCTGTATTCCTTTATAATTTCACAATCAAAACTCGGACGATTATCAAGCGGATTAATTTCCTCCTGCTTTTCCAAAACACTGATAGAATTTTCTATTCTGCCTAGATCAAAATTGTTTAATTCCTGAAAGTTCTCTGTCGTTTCTACGAGTTCATTCTCGGGAATTAAATTGGACTGAATTGATTCATCAACCGGAGCAAAATTTTGTGGTTTGATAAAATCGTACGAAATATCTTTCATAAATCGGGAACAATTTATGACATAGGAAGCAAAAGAAGAAGGAATCGATTTATTTAGATAAAAATTTTGGCTTATTCTTACTAACCCGGCCAAACGTGAAACATAAATATTTTCATTAGAACGAGCTAAATTAATCCACTGATATAAATGATCTAAGCCTTCTTCCTCTAATCTCCTGTCATCATCAATTTCAAAGTACATCCAAGGCAACTTCACATCAGTAGGGGGAGGAATGAAGTCGTCTGGATCAGTTATCATAATTGCTTGCCAGCAACTGGGCTTTATTTGGCATGACTTTAACAAGATTGTAGCAGTATTTCCATCTGCCCATGCATAAATGTTTCGAGCTAATAAACTTTCTTTCTTCTTAAAATTTTCAATTTTCTCAATGAGGTCTGTGCTGGAAAAAACGGGGAGTACGACGCAAGCAAAGCCTTGTTGTAGCATGAAGCCAAAACTGGATTCGAGTTCAGCATTTTGTTCTTTATATGAACCTGAGCTATCTCTTAAAACAACCTTTACAAAAACTCCATGCGCGTACTCCATAGGATCGCCCACTCTCCTCGCTTTCTGCTTTTGCACATCTACAACCGTTGCACTCTTTTTTAATCCCGGTAACACGACACCTTGAATCTCTTCATAATCCCGGATTTCATAATTTGCGAGAGGTTCAAATACTGTCTGAATGTAATTTTCATAAATATCTCTTGTTGGCCGGGTAAAGCTCATCACTTTAGAAGAGTATTGATCCTCCTCCCCAACCCAATAGCCCAAATGCTGAGGTTTGGGTAAATCTGTTGGTCGCCTGACAAAATGATCTAGCGGTAATTTTTTAAGAATCGAGTTGAAGGCAGCTTCGCTAGGTTTTCCCCAAGCTAAAGTAAGTCTCCAGTTCGCATAATTT
This sequence comes from uncultured Opitutales bacterium, assembly GCA_905478775.1. Classification (GTDB taxonomy): domain Bacteria; phylum Verrucomicrobiota; class Verrucomicrobiia; order Opitutales; family Seribacteraceae; genus Seribacter; species Seribacter sulfatis. The sequence goes on from CAJQKB010000162.1 coordinate 6,006, forward strand.
TCAACTAAGCGAAAGCATGCACTCTCTAATATGTACAAACAAAATAAAGAAAAAAGGATACATAATAAACCCTTGGTGAAATTGATCATTTAAGTCGGGCTTCTTTCATTAGAATTTTTTTCCTTCGAATTACCAACCCTAGTTTCTGGAGTTTGTAATCCATCCTCTGCTGAATTATTACCAGAAGGTACTTCCGTTTCTTGAAGGTCAGTATTTTCACCTGCAAGCGTTGCGCTATTTTCAACAGGGTTATTATCTAACTCAGTTCCTTGATTATCAGTCTCATGACTAGGAGGAGTACCTGAATTAATAATTGGTAAAATGTCTTCACTTCCGGGTTGAGTTATTTCATTATCCAATGATTTGCCCTCCTCACTATTCCCTAAATCATTGCCTTGAGTAGGTTGTGAATCGATCGGGGAAGCTGTACCTAATAACTCGCCTTCACCACCCTCTCCAGATTTCGAGCCCTCGTCCTCAGAATTCGATACACCATCCGTTACACCAACTTGAATATCCGCACTGGATGATGAACTCTTTTTAGCAGAAGTTTCTACATTCTCTTCTACAAGTGTTCTTTTTGAAATTACCTTCCTCCTTGATCGTAATGAGTAGGAAAATAGAAAAATGGATAAAACTAATGAAATCGTAGTGGCGAGAAAAAGCTCTGTTTTTTCAGTCTTAACTATAATATGATCTTCATCGAGAAATTTGAGCCAAAATAAAATTACTATAGTAAATAGGGGAATTGCGATACCGCGAAAGAGAAACTTGATGCGCTTTGTATTTTCCTCCACCGAATATAAACTAATAAAAAATAGAGCATAGGCTAACAATGCGAGTGAAAGAAAAATTTTAAGTCGGAAAACTTGACTTACTGGTGAGTCAACATTTGAAGCACCAAACAATTCTGGTACGGGATACCCTACAAAATAACTTTGTGATAGGGTAAACATAAAATTTTCTAAGGACTTATAATCGAATACTAAAGCCAGCCAAAAAAATGGTATCAACAGAAAGCATACGCTTCCTAATGAAAGAAAAAACACTCGATTAATACTAAGCACGGAAATTTTATAATCTATATAAATAAGATTAATGCAAGAATATCTAGGTTTCAGTTCTTATCAAAAAGACTGTTTTTTTAATTTGGGAAACAATCCGGCTATCAAACCAAGTTGAAATATTCTGCCTTGCTAATTCATTTCCCGCAGTCGAAGCCCCAGCTTCCGCACACAAAATAAATTTCGCGATACGGGATATTCTCTTGTGAGAGAATTTTTCTAGTTGTCGGAAGCAAGCGGAAATATGTCACTGTCCAATTATATCTTTTCCGTCTTATTGGATTCTCCGCTTAATTGCACTGACAGGAATAGGAATAAAAAAGAAATCGTTTCATTTCTCCAAATTTCTAAAAAAACGGTCGGACACGGCACACATTACGCGTATCCAAAATGTCTTGTTATCTTTCAATGGATAAAATCCTAATATCATCAAATTGAATCGGCGTTCCCGCATAGGGGTATCCCCAAATGACACATTTACCACCTTTAAATAAAACATCATCTGAATGTTCTACAAGCCAAGATTTAGGTTCCTCTAAATCCCTTGGCCAAATTTTTAATTTTAGTAAATTCTTGTCCTGTTTTAGAGGAATAACTTGAAAACGGATTTTCCACCACTGGTCACTTTCCCAGGTAAATACTTTTTCCAACAATAGGGTCTCATCATTATAAATAAGGATTTTTCGAGTGGACGCATTCCAGCGAAATCGGTATCCGCGAATTCCCCCAATACCGGCAGCAATTGCTGGATACCTTCTGCCCTGCTTTGAGGAAAGAAAAGAGAAATTTAATTCCATCGCTTTTTCACGAACCCGAGGCCCGAACATGAATCCAAAGTCGCCGACTGGACTGCCAGACAATTCTAATTGGTTGCCGGCTTTATTTTGTTCTACCAAAAAAGAACCATCCAGAATGAATAGGTTTTCCGGTTCATCTTGGGGAGTGAGGCCGGAAAAGTTTTCTTCAAATTCAACTTTCCATGAATTTATGTTCTCTACGATATCATTGTCAAAATCACCGGATAAAAAAAACGGGATATTTAAAAGAGTAAAAATTAATAACGGTAATATTGTAACATTCATAATGTATTTCGAATTCGATTTCACTCATCGTGCAAATGCTTTATCTGGCTTTTTCTCAAAACCAAGTTCACTGAAAATTTAGTCCAAAGAAAGCACAAGATTATCAAAGCGAAGAAAAAGTATAGGAATCCCAACCCCGGTAACTGGCCAACTTCGCCAAGAATTGCCGGAGCAATTGCAAGAAGAGCAGAAATCGAACCCACGCCCAAACCCCAAAGGGCCAAAGTAAAGTGTTCCGAAAAAGCAAGATTTCTCAAATGTCCAAGCCGATAACCCAAGGCCTCCATTACACCAAATTCTTTTCCTCTTTCCATTAAGTTCCTTGCCACCACGACGGCCAACCCAACTGTGCCCAATAACATACCAAGACCACCAAGACCCTGAAAAATTGAGAGATAAGTATTCTCCACTTTCTGAAATTCGGAAAGACGATCAATTGATTCGGTGAGCTCCAATCCATAATTCGAAAACTTTTCCTCTAAATACGATTGCATCATTTGAGATTCAGAAGGAGGAACACTGATCATAAAACTGCGATACCCTCCCTGTTGAGGAAACTTTTTTACAAATTGTTCTTCTGGTAAATAGATAGCTCCCTGTAAAATTGAACCCTTCACAGCTGCAACCAATTGGACGGAAAAGCTTCTTCCTTCTCCATCGAGAAATTCGATCTCATCTCCAATTCCTTTTTTTAAAGCCCACATCATTGTGTTCTGGTCCACCACCGCTGGTATTTTGCCATCTGGGAGTATTTTATTCAATTGCGACCAATCTCCAATAGCAAAAGAAAATCGGCCCGCCATTTCGCTTGGATTGACTCCGTAAATCCTGGGTCTGACCGCCTTATTTAAATTTAAACAGCTGGCATCATCTCCCTCCCTAAAACGTATTGGAACTACCTGTGTATTTTGTAAAAGAGTAGTATTCAAATCGTATAATTCCCGTCCTTCCACACCATTTAGATCATCATAAATCGGTAACGCAGATTCACCAAGCAATGAGAATCCTCCCGTGCCGGATAAAGGATCTTCTGGGGACACTGGCGGACCTTTGCGAAACGCTCCGGTACTGACTACTAAAAATGTCCCTGCCGCCATCGATGCCATGGTGACCAGACTCCGTCCAGTCCTTCTCCCCATATTTCGATTCGATAAATCTTTTGCAACCTTGAGTACTGTTATTTGTTGCCCGAATTTTTTTACCAAATAATAACGGAAATACAAAATTCCTGAAAGTAAAAGCATTGCTCCCGCTCCAAAATAACCTTCCGAAGCTCCCGGTGCTGAGAAATCCGTAATCGCAACCAATCCAATTGCTCCAATAAAAAAGATCATTGAAAGACAGAGAGAACGGCTCCATTTTCTTTTTTTGTGATTCAAATTGTTTTGATTCAAATTTTCTCCTGCTGAAAGAAGCTCTCTCGGTTCAAATTTCAACTGCCGACGCGTGGACCATGCCATTGCAATAATCGACATTATTAATGCAGAAATTCCACCCCCTAAAATCGATTTTGGATCTACACTATACTCAAATATTGTACCGGATACGGCTCCGTTCCAATCGCCCGATAATAAACTTACCATTGACTGCCCGTAAAGAACAGCCAGTCCAACCCCAATCAATACTCCAATGATGGAGACGCAAAGCCCTTCACCAAGAACAAGCAGTCTAACCTTTTGGGGTGATAACCCGACGGCAAGAAGTAGCCCGACCTGCCGATTCCTTTGTTCAATTGAAAAAGCAAAAAGCATCCCCGTTAACGCTAAGGCAGCAATAATGACAAAAAAACTAAATGATAAAAATAACTGTCCAAAATCAACTGGAGACTCAGTTCCTGCTTTTGCATCTGCACGCAAAGATTGAAATATCAGACCTGCCTGATTTGCAGTCATTACATTTCTAAGTTTATTTTCAAACTTTATTGGAGAATGAATTTCGCGGGAAAACCGTAAGCCGGTCAAAGAACCCCATCGATTCGTCCAAAGTTCTTGTCCCGCCTTCAGTGAGATGTATGCCTTCGGACTTCCCCTGTGCTGATTCCAATATTCTTCATCTTTTGGACGAATCTTATGGGTAATTGGAATTCCGGTATCCCATTCTCCACACGATTCTGCATCTGATAAACCTGGGAATTGCGGAGTCCAGTCACTCTCCTCCCCTTCTACCACATTTGGCGGATTGGGGCATACTCCACGAAGAATAAACTTTTTGCTCTCCTCCACCAGTTTTCTACGCTTACCCACAGAAAAATAACGCAATGTAATTGAATCTCCTATTTTTACACCGAGATCATCAATTGCCCATTGATTTAGGATGATCTCATCTTCACTCCAATCATCCGGCATAAACAACACTTTCTTCGGATCGACTGCACTAACCATTGAATACGGGATCAACCCACTACCATTGCCATCTACATTTTCCGTTTCAATGGTGTTGACTAGATAAGTGAGCACACCAGTGGCGTCTGAATCGATTGACAGAGCCGCTTTTTCCAAAGAAGGATTGAGAAAGACTTGCCGTGTACGAACTGAGAAGGCACTGGTATCCCGTAAAAGTTTTACGCTGATCCCTGCATCGGCCAAAGTCCACGATTTTTCCAAAGCGAAGCGGGTAGAATTTTCATCAATTACTCCCTTGTCTGATCTACCCAGCAAGAGGAAATTGGCAAAATCAGTTTTTCCATTCTCTTCATCAAAAGAACGAAACATTCTCTTCTGTAGTGTTTGAAGAGGGACAAATAATGTGAGAGGTTCTCGCTGGTTTCCCTGAATCCCGAAATGACCAAATCCGTCCGAAGAAACGGGGCCTGACAATTTACCATTAAAAGAGACAAATTTGTTATCCCGCTCGCCCGACAGAGGAGCATCCCTCGAGAAAAGGCTTGGTTCTTCAATGCGTAAAATAATCCTGCCCTGCCCTGCCACCTTCAAGAGTTTATGTAACCGTTCATTGGCGAAGAAATTACCCGCTCCCCATTCCGGCCAGTTTTTTTGATCCGCCCACGATCCTATTGGAGAATGTGCGATATCCGGGGCTAGTTGCCAAAAACTCTCCTCCACACCAAGAACCTGTACATTCCCCACCCTCCCCGATCCATCGGGCAGAGAAATCGTTCCACGGGAAACCACAACCGGTGCCACCACAGTTCCACCTTCCAATTCCGTTGAAATTTCATTTGCTAACTCGTCACGAAAAAAACCGTCGGTTGCCAACAGGGCCATGTCTGCTTTGCCAATTCTCGCTTCGGCTATCTTAGATAAAGTAGAACGGACTGAATCTCCCACAGTTAATGCTCCAATTAAAACCATTGCACACAACGCGACACCCAATGCGACGCCCAGATTTTGCCTGCGAAAATAAAGGAGATTTTTGGCAATTATTTTCCAAAAACTCATCTTCAAAACTCGGTCAGTTTTCCCTCGTCCATCAAGTAGGTCGTCTTCATCTGCCTGGCAATCTCTGGAGAATGAGTAACCATCAAAAGGGTCAGCGCAAGAGCTTGGTTCAATTCAACCAATAATTCAATCAGCCTTTCTGAATTCATCTTGTCCAAGGCCCCGGTAGGTTCGTCCGCTAAAAGCAAGTCCGGTTGATTGATTAGAGCCCTCGCCACTGCGACCCGTTGCTTTTCACCGCCGGAAATTTCAGCCGGCCGATGATTCACCCGGTGGGAAAGTCCGACCTTATCCAATAGTTCCATCGCCCTTTTTTGCAGTTCCTTTCCCGTTAAGTTGCCAAATCCGGCCAATGCGGGAACCATTACATTCTCCATCACGGTACATTGAGGTAGCAGGTGATGAGATTGAAATATAAACCCGATTGATTGATTACGAAATTCAGACGCCTCTGCCACGGTAAACTTTCCCGTCGACCGTCCATCCACATATACTTCTCCACCGTCGGGTTTATCCAGAGTACCAATCAAGTTAAGAAGCGTGCTCTTACCCGACCCGGAAGGTCCGACAATGGCCACCGATGAACCCTTGGGTATTTCCAGATTAACTTCGCCAAAAACATCCACTCTTTCTTCCCCTTCGGGAGACGGGTAGGATTTTGATATATTAGTAAGTTGTAAAAATGTTTCCATAAATTGATACGTTTAAATTGATTCTATTCCCATCTTTTTGCCTTCATTTCGAAACGGGGCAATTTTCCTTCCTCCACCGATTGAACCGGAATGCGAAGAGAGAAAGCATCCTTTAACTCCGTTTCCACTAATTTTGCAATTTCGGGTTCCGCCTCCACTTTAATTTTTATTTCAACCATTGAACCAGTATTTTCTTTGTATACGCGATACTCACGAACCTGGTTAAATCTTCGAATTACCGCATCCACGGATGCCGGGTACAGGTTTACTCCGCGTACCACAACCATGTCATCCGTACGCCCTAAAATTCCCCCAATCAGATCAAATATTGGATTTCCTTGCTGGTCCATCCCGGTTTCCAATCTTACCAAATCACCCGTTCGGTAGCGCAAAACGGGACAGCCAGTTCGTCCAAGGGTAGTAAGAACGAGTTCCCCTAATGCACCTTCGGCAACCGGGAGTCCAGATTTTGAATCGACGACTTCAGGGAAGTAACTATCTGCAATAATACGCAATCCACCCTGCCCACCCGGAATCTCATAGGCCACCGGGCCCACCTCAGTCATCCCGTAATGGTCAATTACCTTTACCCCATGCCACTGTGTTGCGATTTTCTCCCGGAAACTCAGCTGACTTCCTCCCGTTTCGCCCGCAACTATGATCGAGCGTAAATGATTATCCGATAAATCTATTCCGGCCTCTTCCGCAACCTCGGGTAATCGAAGAGCGTAAGTAGGAGTGCAGAAAAGATGATCCGCTTTTTGCTCAAGAATCGTTTTTAATCTCTGCTCACTGCTTTGACCTCCACCCGGTATGCACAAGCAACCCCTCTTAGTAGCCGCATCATGGGCGGTCCAAAAGCCTAAAAAAGGACCGAAGGAAAAAGCGAAAAAACACTTTTCCCCTTTTTGTACCCCTGCATTGTCTAATACCAAGTCCCAATTTCCCAACATCCATTGCCAATCACCCGGCGTGTCCAACCAGGCCATTGGGACTCCCAAAGTTCCGCTGGTCTGGTGGAAACGGGTATATTGATTCAAGGGGTAGGTTAAGTTAGTTCCGTAGGGCGGATTATCAATCCGGTCCTTGGCCAACATATCCTTGGTGGTAAAAGGGCACTGCTCCTGAAACTGGACAAATCCATTCAGTTGACTCACATTCTTAATTTGAGGCCAATGAGATTGTTGAAAACTATTTTTTTCCACCAACTCACCCAACATGGCCTGAAATTTTGGCCAGCGAATTGTATCTGGTTGATCAGCAGATTTTAAATCAGCCGATTGTTCCATGGCTCAACCTTAGGAGGGTTTAGTCGCGACCGTATCTAAGGGCACCTTCGGCGGCTTGGGTGCATGCTTGGTAATCAAGTAGCCACCAAAGGCAGCCATCGCAATCCCCAACACGAAAGGCCATTTCACATAGGACCAATTTCCTTCCTTAGTAGTGCTTACCACTGCATTGACCATCGGTGCACCCGCAAAAATAATCGACATAATGACCGGAACATAAGCAGGAGAAGACATTTTTCCAAAAGCAAGTAATACCCCCAATGCTCCAATTGCACCAAGAGTCCCGGCAATTAGTGACCATTGCCAACCCTTGGTCGGATACGCCCAAAAAGCAATATTACCCCCTTTCAGCTTAAGAATGATCAGAGGTGCGACCACTGCGGTCAGGAAGTATGCCAACCCGACCCATAAGAAAGCCATGATTCTTCCGTTTTCCTTATCCCCCATATTGGTTGAGCCAATGTGCATGCAAACACCATAGGTTCCCCAACAAACAACTGTAATTAATGCATAATATAAAAAATTCATAACAATCCTTTTTTCATCTGTTTTAAATATAGTTTCACGACTGAACATTTATTTTTTCGAGAACTACTTCCGGAATCATAATCGGGGCCATTGACCCCGATGCTTGGTCGAAACTAACACATGCAGCCACGACTTCTCCGACTGCAGCTTTTACCCGTTTTCCGCTTTCATCCTTCCAAAATTGAAAGGCGTAGGAAATTGATTTATCCCGAATTTCGGTAATGATTAATTTCACCTCCACTTCCTCCTCAAAACGAAGAGGTCTTTTAAATCGGCAGGATGTTTTGACTCGAGGCCAACCAAAGCGTCCATTCTCATCTTCCATGTCCACGGATAATCCCACGCTGCGAAGGAATTCATGTTCGCAAATTTCCATCCAGCGATAAAAATTGGTAAAGTGCATGATGCCGGCCAGGTCAGTCTCGCTAAATTCAACGCGTCGGGTGATAGAAAATTCAATTGCCATGTTCTCAGTATTAGGAAGTCGCTATTGCAGGGGCGAGAATATTATCGACCAAAGATTTTGCCAGTTTTTCGTTGGAATACTTTTCCATGACAACATCACGACCGAAAATTCCCATTTTTTTTGAAACTTCTGAATCTTTTAATATTTGATCGAGTGCAATGGCGAGGTCACTGGGATTATTTTCCTCATAAATAATTCCCCCACCCGTATCCTCCACAATTTCCGGAAATGCCCCACTTTTTGGAAGCACAACCGGAGTACCTGCCGCCAGCGCTTCGATTACATAAAGCCCAAACGCTTCGGGGTAGCGCGAAGGAACGGAAAACACATTGAGCCCCCTTAATAATTTGAGTTTCTCATCGCGTTCAATATTGGGTCGAAAAGTACTGCATGCAGAAAGACCGGCATTCTCGAGTTTGTCCTTTTGTTCCTGAACAAAAGGCTCATCTTCCCCTGTCATTCCACCTGCGATTTCTAACCGCAAGTCAGTATGCTTACTAGACTTTTTTAAAATAAGAAATGCGTCGATTAAAATATCCAATCCTTTCAACGGACAAAGACGGGCAAGAAATCCAACCGTTGGGGGGGAAACCACATTTTCATTACAAGAAAATCCATCTGTGGTAATCCCATTTGGATGATGCAGGACATTTGCCGGTTCCAACTCCAACCGGGTCGCCATAAATTCGCCAAAATATCGGCTTGGTGAAATACAACCATTCAATTCCCTGACATCGTTTCTAAGAAGTTTCCAGGCTTGGTTTCTGTACTCTGGAAGCAGAGAATCGAGAAAGGAATCTTCACCCTGTAAAAATCCAAAAACGGGAATGTTTAGTTCCCTACGTAGAACCTTACCAATCCCGGCAAGCATGATCGTGGAGAGAAGAATAACATCTGGTTTTCCGTGAGCGTGAAACCAGTCCACCACCTTGCGTACTTCTTTAACAAGAGGCCCATCCTCTCCCCGAAAAGTAGAGAGCGTAATTTCACCCAAATCTTTACTGGATGTCATACCGCTTTTCGCTGCGGCTTTCTTTAGCAGCCACTTACTGTCAAGTGCCTTGTCCATCCAGGCGGGGGTATGGCGAAAGAGAGAGAACTTGTGTTGTAAGTAGACATTAATTCCACCAAAGAAAATAGGTAACTCATCGGCGGCAGGTTCTTCATCCAAAAAATGAGGCAGGTAAGTGGGAAGCATGGTAACCTCATGCCCAGCATCAATCAAGCAACGGGCGAGGGAATTATCACGCATGCAAACACCGCAGTAGTAATTCCCCGTTCCCGGGGTAAGGAAAGCAAGCTTCACGAGGAAGCAGTCGTCAAACCATGCTCCACTGGCTCGGGAAGGTCGGCAAGGTCAGACATGGCATCAAAGAGTTCTCGGAATTCATTATCGTCCACATTGCCAATCAAACAATCGGTAAGTGCGGCCCGTAAATGATCCCCTCTTTTGGCAAGGTCTCCAAAACTAAAATCCTGATCGTAGAATGCATAGACAATTTTTCTCATCGTCTCGATGGAGGATTGCATTCGTTTTCCGTATCGATCAAAACTTTTGGCAGAAAGATCGCCGGCATCCAAAGCCAGATCAATTTCATCGGCAAGCATGACACCGCTTTTCAAGGCCAGGAAAACGCCTGAAGAAAAAACTGGATCTAAAAATCCTAGTGCATCACCAGCTAATACAAGGCCCTCACTTGCACAGTAACGATTACGGTAAGAGTATTCTCCGGTAATACGATATTCCCCGGTTTGTTCGGCTTCGGCCAAATGTTCCTTAATCCATTCATTATTCAATACTTCACGCTGAAAAATTTCCTCGTGATCCTTGGTCGATCCATTAAAAAGATAATCCCGCTCCGCCACAATCCCGACGCTGACCATATCACCGCTCAATGGAATATACCAAAACCATCCCTTGTTGGGCAGGTAAGCAACCGTGGTTGCGCCTTCATCCAACCCGGGGTCGCGCTTAGCACCCTTATAATATGTCCACAGTGCAATCTTTTTAAGCTCCGGGTCACGAATCTTCCATTTTTGTTTATGTGCAGCAAAGCAATCCCGGCCCGAAGCATCTACTACAATTGGTGCCCGTAATTCTAATGATCCAAACTCTTCGGACTCGACTGTAATACCTTCCACTCGATCGCCCGATTTAATCAAATTCTTGGCTTTCGTTTCCTCCATGACTGTAGCACCATTTGATCGTGCTTTGTCGAGAATCATTTTATCGAATTCAGAACGCCAAACCTGCCAAGTGGTAGAGGATGGATGGTCGAAATGCTGGAAAAAATAAAAGGGCTGCGAAAGAAAGCCGTCTTGTCGAACAAATTGGACACAGTATTTTCGGGGATTTGCAGACTCCATCAAGGTATCAATCAAGCCCAGTCTTTCCAGCGGAAAATAACAAAATGGCATTAATGATTCTCCCACATGGTATCGGGGGAATTTTTCTTTTTCCACGATCAATACATCGCGACCTTTTTCTGCAAGCAGTGCACCGGTTGTGGAACCAGCAGGTCCAGCTCCCACAACGATTGCATCATAATTTTTTTTTAGGGATATCATGATAGTATTAATTCAAGTCAGGTTTTCTGTTTTTACAAATATAGAAAGTAATCAAAGAGAGGGTAATATTTCTACAATGCGAGCTATTATATCGCCATTGTAAGAAGTAATTTCATTACTTCTACCATATAAATAATCCGCTTCCACAGAGCCAAATGCGTCGACAATTGCATTGTCGGGAACTATTTTTAGGAACGCCCGAGGCGCACTGGAGTAGGGAATGCGGGCTTCATTTAGAATCGCCCCCAAGGGTCGTTGAGCCTCGATTACTGCTGTTCTCAGTTCTTCCTCCAAGTTCTGCAGGGTAATTTCAATTGCACCATATTCTGTCGCTTTCTGAGCGTTTTCCGCGTGCAGTACAACTTCTCGAAAATAAGCTTTTCCATCACTGGAAGAACTTAACTTTCGGACCTTAATTTCATCCTCATGAAATGCTTCCAACCGGGATGTCATGTCTCCCTCATGTACTAATAAAGAATAATAGGGATCTGGTATTTCCTGGGGGTCCACTTCCTCAAAAGATAATTTCGGAATCCCGCGAGCCCGACGAATAAAGCTCAAGGGATAAAGAAGGTCAGGAGAAAAATTTGATAAATTTGCCATTACAATCGCTTACACATACCGAGCATCTTGATGGTGAGGTAAGAAAAACTGATGGAGTAAAGAATCTACTCGTAAAAGTGCATCGCGTATAAGAACAAGATAGTCTCCTTCTTCTATCAGGTCACCATTTTCTTTCCACTTCGTAATAATTAATGAAAATCGCTCGGTTACAGATATACCAAACTTTTTTTGAAAATATTTTTTGTCCACCCGGCCCAATTTCCATTGCAGAATAAGTTCCCTGATAAAACGTTCTTCTTCCTGAGTCATTAGTGCCCGTCGAACGGGAGCTTTTTTAGCTTCCACGGAGTCGCAATAATGATCGATATTGGTAATATTTTGATAATGAATACCACCCAAATGTCCAAAAGAAGATACCCCCAGGCCAACCATATCAGCACCCGACCATAATCGATCACGGTAAATAAATTTTGTAGTTTCTGGATTTTTAACTGCGGTGTAAGCACTGGTTATCGTATAACCTGCTTTTTCCAATTTTTCATACGCTTCTGCAACCCAGCGACGCTTAGTTGGCCAGTCTGCTACAGGAGCACTTAACTTGCCCTCCTCCTTCATATTTTTAAAAATCCCGGTATTAAATGGTACTTCCATTTGATAAATGGTGACACAGTCCGGAGATAAATCTACCACCTGATCCACACAATCAGACCAATTTTCATCAGTCTCTTCGAGCATGCCTGCAATCAAATCGATGTTAATATTATCAAAACCAAGTCCCCGAGCGAATTCATAAGCTCGAAAAACTTCTTTCGAGCGATGGGCCCGTCCATTAATTCCTAAGATATGATCATTAAAATTCTCGACCCCTAAACTTAATCGGGTCACTCCAAATTCTTTGATTACACTAAGCTTCTTCTCCGAAAGCGTTCCCGGTTCGCACTCAAAGGTGACTTCCTCAGCTTCATCCCATGGCAAGATTGCCTTCATTTGATCGGTTAATTCGGTAAGTTGCTGGGCCGATAAATAGGATGGTGTACCACCACCAAAATAAACAAATTTAGGCTTACGCCCCTGCAAGTAAGGTGACTCAGAATACGTCCTCAATTCCTCAATCGTGGCCGAGAGGTAGCGGCGAACATCATTCGAGTTTTTATCTGTATATACTTTAAAATAGCAAAAATGACAGCGCTTTCGACAGAAGGGAACATGATAATAAATTCCCAATGGTGCAGTTCCCTGGGAGGGACTATTAATCATGCTGTTTACGCAGGGAACATCCTCATCATTCCAAAAAGAAAAAGGAGGGTAATTTGAAACAAAATAATTCCCTGCCTTTGTTTCATCTTCAGTCTGATAGTCAGGTTTAATAAAAGTTGAATCGCTCATTTGATTAATTTTACTTTAAAGGCATACACATTTCCATCTTCACAGCTTACTAGAATTCTTTCATTTACTACCGCTGGAGTTGATGAAATTGGCTCTCCCACTTCATAAGATGAAATTTCTTTTCCGTCTTTCATTGAAAGAAGATATAGTTTTCCATCCATTGAGCCAAATACTACTTTATCGCCCGAAACAACTGGCGAACTATCAATTCGGCCCCGTGCCGAGAAGCGCCAATCCTGCTTTCCCGAAATTCGGTTAATGCAATGAAGTCCTTTATCCCGTCCACCAATTATAACTTGGGTTTTAGTTACCGCAGGGGATGAAAAGTAGGGGAAACTTTTCTGCCGATAATTCCATACGATGTCTCCCGTTTTCAGGTCAAAAGCCATGACCGCTCTGTCCATATTTCCCACATAACCAATTCCGTCGGAAACCGAGACTGAAGCCGCAATAGGGGCCTCCACTTCTACGGACCGAACTAATTTCCCATCCTCTAGCCCTATCACATAAAGCACGGAATCACATCCCCCGATAACCACATATTTGCCCTCCGAAATAGTCGGTACTCCATTTACATAGTTTTGCGTTTCAAATGTCCAAACCACCTTACCTGTTTTAGCATTTACGCAATGAACAAAATTATCATAACTCCCAACCACCAGAACAGAGTCCTTTGTAGTAGGGCGAATTCCCTGATTGGCCGCCCCCATAATTTCACCCCCCGTTTCATATTTCCAAATTAACTTCCCACTTTTAGCATCAAGCGCATAAAGAAAGCCATCTGTTGACCCAGTGTAAACGACGCCCTCATGAACCAAGGGAGGAGCGTCAATCCCAAGACTCGTTTTGTATTTCCACACTTCCTTTCCATTATCTAAAGATAGCGCAAAAAGGGTACCCGTTTCGGCACCTATGAAAGCAAGGTTCCCAGAAACAACGACGGATGATTTAAGAAAATCGCCTGTTTTAAACTCCCAATCAAGCTCAAGAGTTTTTCCGATTTTAGCTTGTGATATTCCTCTCAATTCAGCTCCACCCCGATGGCGGGGCCAATCAATTCCAGCTTGTTTATTTTTTGCTATAATTGAACCACTTACAATGAACAAGAGAGCGTAAAAGAGTACTAGTATATTATTCCTCATTGGAATCAATTTGCCTGAGCGACCTGATTTTCACAAAAAGCAGTCGGGAAAAGAAGAGAATAAAGATATTTGAAATCACTTGAATTAATGGATCGTGGATTAAAACTGGCAGTCCATTGCTCTTGAGCGGCAGCGGCTAAAGAGTTTATCTCTGAAGGTACAAAACCATAATCCTCTAACGAGGATGAAATATTAGCTAACTTCAAGATTTCACATACCCGGGCAATGAGATTTCTTGTTGCCTCAGAATCTTGACTATTCGGCCCTGCCAGTCCCGACTTTTTGGCAACCTCCGCATAAATACTGTTAGTCTCCTCTTGTTCTGCATTAAATTTCATAACTTGAGGCAGCACCATACCCACCGCAATTCCATGGATCACTCCACGGCTTGCGGTTAATGGATTCGCCATTGAATGGGCAGCACCAAGCATACTTCTTTCAATTGCGGCACCCGCATGGGAAGCACCCAGCAATACCGCTCCCCTACTTTTTAAATCTTGAGGGTTTTCAAAAACTAATGGTAGGTTTTTCTGAATTAAATCAAAAGCAAGTTGAGCGTGTCGATTGGAACTGGGATTTCTTTTAGTTGTCACTAAAGATTCAAGCGAATGGGCCAGTGCATCAACTCCAGTACAGGCTGTAACCGAACTCGGTAAAGAAAGAGTTAATTCTGGATCCAGAATGGTAATTTTAGGAAGTGCTTTCTTATCCCCACAAGCCATTTTTTTATTAGTTTGATCCTCTGAAATTAAAGCAAACGACTGGCATTCGCTTCCAGTGCCCGCGGTAGTTGGAATTGCAATAAATGGGAGCATTGGTTGGCTGGCTTTGCCAATACCCCAGTAGTCTGACATCCTGCCTCCATTACTAAGAATGAAGTTACATCCTTTTGCAGTATCCATAGAACTTCCTCCTCCCAGTCCCACTATTAAGTCAACATGTGCTTCACTTGCTACCTGCACGCAACTTTGCACACTTGATTCAGTTGGATTCTCGATAGACTTGTCAAAAAGAGTAACATTCAAATTCGATTGTTCGAAAATCTCTTTTAGTTTTTGAGGGTGCCCCGCAGAAGATAAACCGGAGTCAGTAACAAGTAAGAGATTGCTTCCACATTCCTTAGCTACTTCCCCCGCCTTATTAATTACCCCATTTCCATAAATAATTTTTTGAGTAGCCTTCTCGCCATCAATAAAAAAAGAATCTCCTTTTACATCATCTGCGTGTGAATCTATCATTGGCAATGGAAAGTCAATTATGCTGCCATTCCGATTGATCTGCGCTTGTAGAGAAACTCAAACATATTTCCTTCGTGAGGCTGATCCCAAGATATTTTCATTGTGGAGATTGGGCCAAGGTTTAATCGTTCGATATTCGATGCAGAAAGTAATTGTCTCTTAAATGTTTCATCTTTTGTGATAGCAGAAACAACTAAGGTAGGCCCTATTGCATTGAGCATATCTGGTTGAGGAACTTCAACTACACTGGCATAGGGACATAGGAACTCGCGGTTAGAAAGCGGGTGATCCATCGATTCACAATAGACAATTGTGGGGCATAAATAGGTTCCACCCTCCGCTTGTAATAGACGGGGTCCGGTACGATAAATCGCGGTAGTGTCGATCGCCCCTTTCTGGCATAAATCAGCATCGATTGCACCATCTATCCATTCGCCCATTTTAGGATTTGCAAATCCAGAAAGTACCGCGTTCGGGTCATCGACAGGTAGCGGTTTTAGGGAACCCAACCTTTTACCAAGAGCGTCCGCAATTTCCTTTGCATATTTGGGAACAATGATAGCGGATGCATTTACGCAACTTCTACCACCATTATCTGAAATAGAGGATGCCATAACATCAATAAAGTCAGGCCAATTTTCAATTTCGTCTTCCCCAATCAGTACTTTACTAAACCCCGGTCCATGTACTTGTACTCCGGGATTGCCCGCATATAAATCAGTGGTGCTTTTATCTCCAAAAATCAATGCTCGATTGCAAAGTCGAAGAATATCCGCCGCACCCTCATGGTCAGTGGGATAAAAACCAAAGGCTTCCCGTGGGCAACCTGCGGCAATAAATGACTGAATAAGCCTGAAAGGGGTCCATGGTTCATCCCGACCCGGTTTCATAATAATGGGAATTTTTAGTGCAATTGAGGGCAACCATAGTGAGTTTACTGCCGGCGAATTACTTGGCATAACTAAGCCCAATGCATTGGTTGTGGGATAAAAACATACTGGAGATCCTGCCTGTTCTCCAAAACCTCGATCTAGAATCGAAGGATCAATCCCGCGGGTCAACCCATTCAAAATTAATTCCACATGGGTAAGAGCATAATGAATTTTATCCATATTTCTTTTTACCATCACATGGGGTAAACCACTGGTGGCTGAAAGCGTTTCCAGATAATCTTGCCCACTTTGTGACCTTCCCCCTTCTCCCAGCGGAAGAGTTCCATTCAGAAATAACTCACCAGCCTTTGCACTAATATCAATTAATTCTCGGGTAGTAAACTTTTGCAGTGCCTCACGTGCTTGATCGATCTTTAATAGATCTCTTCGAATTACGCCGGCATTGACTTGGCTCATAGTAGCTTTTACCGCACCGTTACGGTAATCTTTTACTTCTGATTCGTTAAAGCTACGATACTCTTTTCCAAGACGTAAGCACGGTATATGGGGTGTATTCATATTAATATACTCCTTCTACAATATTTTTTTCCATTGCACCGAAAGGGCGAACTTCTGCGACCCCGTCCCATGGAGCCTCGCTCCAAGGTTTTCGACGTAAAGCTTCATCACGCTCCAAAAATCGGGGCATAAAAAATTCTTTCGTTAAAGTTGTTAATTCGACCCGACCCCAAGAATCGTAGTCGACAGTATTATTTGTATCGGGGTTAATAACACGAAGAACGGCCCTTGGCTGTGGAGCATAGTACGCGATTGAGTAGTCATTTTCTGCACCAAATGGATGGTGCCTGGCAAGACCCATTAAGGTATTTCCATAAGTGGGTACAAATCCGATTTTTCCGCCTTCACATACTTCCTCGACTAAAAATCGGGCATATTGCTTGTCCATGGTAGTACCTCCACAAAAAACGCCCTTAATTCCTGCTTTTATCAAATCCTTTCTCTCCGCCAGGGCTTCAAGTAATTTCGGTGTGGTGAATAATGCACTTACTTTTCGATGCTTCAGAATTGTTAAGGCCTGATCCACGGCATGGTCCATGTAGGCCCGGGCCTGATCAAATTGCTTACTCGCAATCAATCTCTTCACCCATCGCGGGTCTAAATCAACAAAGTAACACGAACAACCTCGCTCATTGGCTAGGTGCTCTATCGAGAGTCGTAAGCGACGCGGCCCAGTAGGACCGACCATCATCCAATAATCATCACGCGGGAAATGCTCGTCTTTTAATGTTTCGGAGAATGCAGTGTAATCAATACGAAAATCGTCCCAACCAATTCTTTGCTTGGGCATACCTGTAGTCCCACCTGTTTCAAATATATTAAAAGGTTTTCCCTTGTAAGGTTGGGGAACCCATACTTCATTGGGCAGATCCCTCAACCATTCATCTTCAAAATTAGGGAATTTCTGACAAATATCCTCAAAGTTCTTGATTTCATTCAAGGGATCCCAATTTTGCTCTTTCGCCCAATCAAGCCAAAAGGGAGATCCTGTATCTGGCGAAAAATGCCACTTGATCATTTCTACAACATGAGCATCAAGCTCGTCTGCCGCATGTTTAACTTTTTCATCTATACTCATAATGTTTCCATTAAAAAAGGATTTAATAAATTTACAATTTTTTGGCCGAGGGGAAAAATTTTTGTAATGTTTCTTCCGTTGGTGGTTTTGTCAGCAGGGAAACAAGAACCATTGCGATTGCTGCCACGGCAAAACAAACTGCGGCTGGAATAATACCTGGGCCAATCACCAATTCACCTCCGTACCCAGAAAGGTGAAAGAAATAAAGCCAAGAAATAAGAGCTGCAATGATACTGGCAAATGCACCTTCTTTTGTTGCCCGCTTCCAATATAAAGCTGCAAAAACGACCGGAAAAAGAGCTGAGAATCCGCTAAAACACCAAATCGCGAGATCGAAGACGTTGGCATTTTTTGCCCACATGGCGAGGACATAAGTCAGGGCAACAATGACCACAATAAATACACGGGCGATCAATATCACCTGTTTATCACTGTACTTATTTTTTCCCGCTCGGTGGATCACAATATCATTGGTAAATATGGTTCCAAGACAAAGAAATTGAGAATCCAATGACGACATGATTGCAGCCAAAACTCCTGCCGTTAAAAGCCCAGTTAGCACGGGATCTCCAACTAATAAATTAAGCATGGCGGATAACACTGCGGGAGGAGGAATACCGGGCGGAAGCACTCCCGATGCCCACACTCCGACTAACACGCATGGCACCCAAACCACCATAATACACAGAGGGTGAGCAATTACGGTTAAACGAAATGCTTTGGCACTTTTCGCAGTAAGCCAATGTTGAAAGAGGTGGGGAAACATTCCCACGCTTAGCGGTATAAAGAAGTAGGATAAAAAGGTAATGAAAGGAATTCCGAGCTCTCTTTCAAACGAAGAAATTACTCCTGTTTTTGGGTTCTTCTTTTTGAATTCCACCTGGATTGGGGTACGGGCTAAGTGAGGTTGCTTATTTGATAAATCAACAGTGGTTGAATCGGTAACCCGTCCAATCGGTTTTGGTTTTTCATTCTTTACCAACTCCTTTGTGGTTTTATCAAATTGATAATCTTGTACAATTATTCCCTTCTCGGTTATTCGTGCCGGCACCTTACCCGCCTGCTCCATTCCCCCTAATCCATTAATGATATATACAAAAGCGACTACTCCCATCACCATGAAAACTATTGTCTGAAATGTATTCGCATACGCGGCCCCTCTGGACCCCCCCATAAAGACATAAGTCAGAACGACAAGGGAAACAACTAAGCCGGTTAGCCAGGGAGGTATCCCCCCCAGCCATTGGGGAGCGGTAGGGTTGGTAAAAATTTCTGTAAATGCACCCGCGGTAACCGGCTCGATCGTCTTACCGGCTCCAATTATTCCTATCAAAAGATAAGGAACAACGAGCAATACAAGAATTGGAAAAAGTAAATAGCCCAACCCATCTGATTCAAACCGTGCCCGAAAAAATTGGATTTGAGTAATATATCCATACTTTTTCCCAAAAGCCCACAATCGAATCCCAATAAGAAAAAATATACCAGCATGTACAAGACCACTGATCGAAGCCATTAAACCATAAGTTCCGATCCCTCTTTCAAAAGATTTTCCAGTCGAGCCAACTAATGCAAAGGCGGTCATAGTTGTACCAAAAACACTCATTAACAGTAAAAAAGGCCCAATACTATGGCTTGCAACGAAGTAGTCTTTGCTCGTACCCCTAAATAAACGACTGCTAAAAAAACCTAGTCCAAGTAGTAAGCACAGGTAAAGAATGATTACAATTAGGGTAGTCATTATATGGCATTCTCCTCGTCGTTATTTTCTTCGGCAAATCGTTCCAAATCGTGCGGCCATGCATACTTAATTGCTGCCCAACCTAAAATTGCACACACGATTGAAAAACCGGCATGGAAAGCTAATCCTATTGGTAAGAAATCAAAAACAAGAAAGGCATCATCCCACCACCAAAAATCTTGGTGCACAATGAAAAGAAGTAGGAAAAGGAACCAAATAACTCTTTTTTTCATTAGGCTGGATAAAGAATTCACCTCTATTTTCCGATTGCGTATAGATGTGTTTGCGTACCGATATAAAGAACGCCGTTTGCAACGACAGGGGAACTATAAACAGGAGCACCCATGTTTATTGTCTTCACTTTCGGTTTCGATTTTCCATGATCCATTACCAATAAATCGCCATCCTCATTTCCTAAAATAAGTTTTCCATCGGCAATGAGAGTGGAACCCCAAATCCGGCTAAATGAATCGTGGGTCCAGTATACTTTTCCAGTGTTTGCATCTACACAATGGATTAGCCCGGCATATTCTGCGATGTAGACCAAATCATCGGCAATAGATACCGTGGATATGGTTCGACCCACATCTGTGTATTTCCAGACTATTTTGCCCGTCTTTGCATCGATACAGGAGAGTCTCCCGACCCCATCTCCATGCTCTGGATCCTGACCGATCGCACAATACACTTTTCCTTCATACAAAACTGGCGTCCCAATTAATTCACTTGGTCCAGGAGGAGTGGCATAAGGAATTTTCTTTCCGTCCGAATCTTTGCGGTAATTGGGTTCATTACAATCAACCTTCCAGATGGGTTGAAACAAATCATACCCATCGGCATCTTTCTCTGTTTTGTTATTATAACCATAACAAAATCCATCCGTTCCGCCCCATATCAAAATTTCAGCCCCATCGACATTACCATAGGTTAATGAAGACCAAGCCGCATGTAGTGCATTTTCGCTTGCTCCGGAACCATCTTCCCCAATTAATTCACCCGTGGTCTTGTTGAGGGCAATCCAACTCGGTGAAAGAGGGCTGGGTATGTTCGTATGTGACCAATCCACCCCGTTAGAAGTCGCAACATATACTGTATCACCAATAATTACCGGAGAAGAACTCGTTACATTGTGTGGAAAAACTCCCAATTCGTCCCGCATGTCATACATCCAAAGAATATCAGCATCTAATTTTTCATTCAGAGCATCTGACATCCCCTTTGGTTTGATATAGGATGCCTCGTCTTTAAAGGGACCGTCATTTCCATTAGTTAAACCATGAATGTCCAAACAGACTACCTCACAGCGATTTGTAACAACATAAACTTTATCGCCGTCTATTGCGGTAGAGGAACAAATGCCAATATACTCCCAATCACTCACCTTTCCTGCACCGAGCTTGGGTATAACTAATTGCCACTTTAATTCGCCCGATTTTTCATCCAAGCACATCACTACTCCTCGGTCTCCTTTTTTTCCTGGATCGCGGGGCGACTCATTATTGGTTCCGACAAATACACAACCGTTTCCAATGGTTACATTTCCATATGCCTGAGATCCCAATTTCGCCACCCATCTAAGGTTTTTCGTGGTTTTCATATCCACCACTTCATCGTCACTCATTTCACCCGCCACGAAATCGAAAGTAATTTTCTTTTCATCGGAGACCATATTTCTACTTCCATCTTTTCCCCACATGGGCCAATCTGCGCCGAGCAAACTGGACATCGAAAAAAGGAATATAACGAGTGGGACTGTTGATTTATTGATCATGTGTAATTTCATAGAGATTTAAATTAATTGTTATAGCGGATAGACAAATTATCGAAATATACCTTCTTCTTACTCTGAGGTGACATTGCATAAACACCTGGAGCACCTTGTAAGTGGGGAGTTTCATGTGCCACCTCGATAGTCCATTGGTCTGGTTCTTCGGCCGATTTTGGCCAGGCTTTAGCCCGAATCATGCCCGTTCCATCCTCGAGAATATCAACCCGGGTTTTTAGTGTATACCAAATATTTGTCTTAAAAGAAAACGGGACGGAATGCCTAAATCGATCGTAGTTTGAAATAATTTCTAACTTTTGCCCATTTCCAATCAATGCAAATATATAACGCTGATTAATTAACCCAATATTTGATTTTATACGACGATCCCCATCTGTCATAACATCGGCTTCAGCAGTATAATTATTCATATCCTTATGCCCAACAAAATTAATAGCCCGTTGAAATAAAATTCGATCCAAAGTATTACCGGCCACTAAATTTCCTGATAGCTCCTGTACCTGCCATCTCATTCTTGCTCCAAGCCAGGCAAGGGGAGCATAAGAAAATGGGATTTGGTCCGAACTTTTCTGGGTTAATGAAAATCCTTCCTCAAAATTTTCTTCATAGGGTAAGTCCTGTAGGATCCGGCCTCGAGTAACCCCGTGCAAGTCACCCTTACTTACCCGAATAGCACCTGCAGAAAGCGTGGCATCCTTTTCGGCTACCAAGATTCCGTTAGGCCTTATTTCTGCATCTACTTTAGATTGAACTTTTGCAGTTGGCGGTATCCATTTTGCCCAACTTAAGCCCTCTTTGATTTCAGCAATTCTTTGGCCATTCTCATTCAAAGAAAAAACCTTAAAGGCGAGTGAATCTCCTGACTTAAGCGCAAACTCTGCAGGAATTACTTGCAAGGAAACGGCTTTTTGACTGCTGAGTTCTTTTTCTGATTGATGGGATATAAATGCAGGAGCGACTTTATTAGAACCAAAGCAATAAAGTCTTTTTTTGGATTGAACAAATACTCGCCCGTGCGCCACTGCCGGACCCGCTAAACACGAACCATCAAGTTGTACCTGGCTTAATATAACGCCTTCCTGACCCGTATCCTTCACTACTGAAACTTGACCGTCAAACATGGGAACAAAAAGTTTTCCATCCGCCCAAACGGGGGAGGCATGAACCTGATCGGGTGCCAATTTTAAAGTCCAGATTTCTTCTCCTGTACCAGCATCTAAACAAATGAGTTCGCCGCGTTTAATCGTAGAATAGACTCGATCATCTTTATAAACTGGAGTGCTCGTAAATGCTTCCATTGAATTATTCCTCCAAACCTCATCCTCTTTTCCAAGAATTAGAATTTCTTCATTTAACAAGGGAAGTTTTTTGGGTTTTTGAATCGCGACCATTCTGCCAATGGTGGAAGAATCAATATTTTCCTTACCGTGAACCGCAATCACAGAGTTTTCGTGAATCACTACTCCGGAATTGACTCCTCCGTACGACATCTGAAATCGCCACAAAGGCTGTCCAGTACGTGCATCGATGCAAACCACATGTCCGCAACCCGTTCCACTGTAAAAGACTCTTCTTCCACTTGGCAAATCTTCAAATGTTAAAGGCGAAAAAGAACTGTCTTTCGGGGTAATTCCAGGAGTCGATGACCAAACTAAATCTCCAGTATTTTTATCAAATGCATAAAATCGATCCCGCGCAGGTCCTTGTTTGCCCCAATTAGCGGTAATTGCGTGAATGATCACTAAATCTCCATCCACGCAAGGCCCACCTGTCCGCCCATTAGGAAATGTTAGTCGGGCAAACTCCTCCATTAATGAACGCTCCCATAGCATATTTCCATCCGAGTCATATCCAATTAATAATCCCGGACTAGTTTGGAAGTAAACATTTCCAGTAGCAGGATCGACCGAAGCGGCTCCTACGCCATATCTATTATAAACAATATCACTTATGAAATCACTATGAGTACGCTCCCAAAGAATTTCACCGGATGCCGCATCAAAGCAAACCAAGGCCTCCTTCAACTCCTCTTCTACCCCATAATAACCGAATTGGTATGCCCTACCCCCAGCAATTACGGGTACTCCACCGCCTTGTATTTCGTGGCTCCACAAAAGAGATTCATCATCTAAACTAAGAATATCAGGCAAATTGGTCTGCTTAGAGACTCCGCTTCCGTCCGGCCCACGCCAAAAAAGCCAATCCTGGTCCATGGTGAGTGTTTTGACCTCTTCCTTAGAAACCCTCTTGGAACTGCTAACCGGAGAACAACTGGAAAGAAAAGTAAAGATCAAGCAAGTGGTAAATATTTGATAAATCATTGGATAATTCAGATTAATGTGGATTTATTTTAAATTAGTACTTGTATGTACTATATTGTCAAATACCGAAGGTCTAAAAACACTATTTTATAATTCAAGGTGAAACCGCTCATTCAAACACCCAAAAGATTACCTCCGCTACTTAGAGAGTGCTGGAATAAGTTAAACAGTACTTTTATGAAACGGGTAAAAACGGTAGGACTTACCCCCGATCAATACATTGCCCTTCGTTGGCTTCATGAATTTCCTGCGGGGCAAATATCGCAGGTAAAACTTGCCGAGTTGATGTTTACTGACTCGAATAACATTGCCGGCTTAATGAAGAGAATGGAGCAATTAAATTTAGTTCGAAGAAAAGCCAATGCAACGGACCACAGGAAAAAAAATATTTTTCAAACTAAACTTGGGAGTTCCTTATTCCACAAAGGGAAAAAAATTGCGGAGAAATTGGAGTCGGAGGCTCTTTCTTGTCTTTCTTCCAATGAAAAAGAACATTTCCTTGAATTGCTTACTCGATTGTCGGAGCGAATCAATGAAGAAAGAAATCTACCGATCGATCATACATAATTTATTCCCCCATCTTCAAACAAACCCAATTTCCTTTGGAATTTCGACAATGCATCTTTCCATTTAGATAAGTGGGAGGAGTCCAATTATTTTTTCCTGATAAAACTTGGAATCGAGCCAATTCGATAAATTGCCTGTTATTTGCCTCCGCCAAACACAATTCTCCGCGATCACTGAGAATGACCAGCGTATCCCGTACAAGAAGTACTGTACCAAGTCCGAAGCCTTTTTCACTCCATTTCTCTTTACCGGTCGCCAGGTCTATGCAAAAAAGTTTTGACTGTTCAGAGCGCCCACCCGCTTGCCCATGTATTCCAAAGCCATACTGCCCTTTTTTCACCAAACTCGCCATTTGACATGAGAAAGATTCTGATTCCCATATTGCAGTAGGAACCCGTTTTGTAAAATCAACCAAAGCAGCTCCTTTTCCATATGCAGAACTGATCAGGATACGATCTCCATAAAGCATTGGTTGTGCTGCGTTGATTCCATAACGGGTCTTATGCTGATACGATTTTATTACTTTTCCTGTGAGAATTTCGTGACTGACAATCCCAAATTCATTAAAAATAAGAATTTCATTTTTTGAATTAAGCATGGGCGAAGCATATCCCGCCTCATTTTCCCCACTCCTCCAAATCACATCACCCTTTTGGGCATCTAAGCAGACTAATGAGCCATTCGCCGAACCCGTCTCTAGAATTAGCTTACTTTTAACTACTAATGGAGAGCCAGAATACCCCCACATTGGTCGCCTTCCATCAAAATCCTTTATCAAATTTTTTGTCCATAAAATTTGGCCACTCTTGGCATCTAAGGCATAAAAGTCTCCCTCGTGACTACCTAGGTATAAAATTCCATTTGCTATTGTGGGAGTGGCACGGCTCCCACCGTCAAAAAACTTTGGTGCTTTTTCACAGGGATAACTGTGTTGCCAAATTTCTTTACCGGTCAACGCTTCAACGCAATATAATGTATTTCGACCCTCTGAATGACCCTGCGTGTAAGCGAACCCACCCACCTCTATTACTGAAGAATAACCGAGGCCAATATTAAGTTCCCATAATCTTTTTGGCTCTTCCTCCTCCCAATCTGTTTTTAATCCTTTCTCATCCGAAATTTGATTACGTAGAGGACCGCCAAAATTTGGCCATGTACCCCCATATGCTTGGGTCAAAAAGAGAAAAAAAAGAAGAAATTTCATGCCCCTCACCATTCCTCAGGCATGTTCGTTGTCAAGAACAACCGAATATTTTTATGCTTTTATCAGAGCGGTCCGATTGTATCTTTTCGATCAATCAAGAGATTGATCGAAAGCCCATCTGCATAGTGTCCTCCAATATCAGGAAGCAGTGCATTAGGACCTTCTTTTTTTGCAGTCATAGAAACGATTACAAATTCGGTTCCGGATGGTAGCATGAAGTCTTTTTTCAGTTCCTCCCAAGTGGAGGGATTCACATCGCTATCTAGTAAGTAGTCCTGATACCCAATCGAAGTATTTTCATTATTCGCGTCACTTGCAATCGCATGGATAGAGAGTGCAAATTCTGTGGAGTCGCCGGCAATGCTCACGCCTTTGTTGAAATACAAACTGGTCTGGAGATAGGCAGTCATGTCTTTGTCTTCTTGGCTTACCTCCCTTACATCCAGGATTTGTAAAGTCTCCGAAATTTCAGCAACTTGTGCATGCACATCTACATTCATCGAGGAGAATTTTATCATTTCTTCCCCCTCCATTGGTAAAATACCATTCTCTGCAGGCACTGAAAGATGTTCCGTTCTTTTCCAACTGGAAATATCATTCGCAAATTCAACGACTCCCCCCACTCCGAAACTTTTATTTTTTCTCAGAATTTCTATTCCATATGCAGCATCATTTCGAGCGACTACCGACCTGGCGAGTTGGGAATTAAACGGTAAATTAAGGGATGGGGAAGATTGTGCGGTGTCAGATTGCTCAAAAGTTAAGTTTGGAAAAGAAGTGAGATCCGGAAAATTACTTTTGCCGGGAGAAGCTTGGTTTGTGTAAAGTGCGACTTCTTGTGCATCCAGACCAGGATTTACATCGGTCGTGTGAAAACGCCATACTCCAAATAATGCGACTATTGCTGCCGCAATTGAAGTGATAACGGGAAAAGTAATAATTGAAGATCGACCGTTCCCCGAATTTGCGGTTTCCAAATAATCTACTGACTCCCAATGCAATAATGAATCTTGAATCGTTAATTCTGAATACCTCGTTCGTGCCGATTTACTCTCCTTCAACAGGCTAGTTAATCGGTGTAGTTCTTCTTCGGTAAAATTATCATCCAAAATCTTGGATGTTAACAATTCAACCTCAGATAATTTATTGGGGTAAGTTCTCATAGGATAAAAGTTGGTATACAAGTACTTAGCACCAACCGGAATTTTCTTACAAAAAAATTCGACTTTCTTTTAGCAGAAGACTTTTTATGAATCCATTTCTGCCTCTATGGAGGGAATTTTTTCTTTCACGCAGGCAATTAAATTAATACGAATTCGATGTAATGTGGCCGAAACAGAACCCATAGGCCGTTTCAATGCCTCGGATATTTCACTTAAACTCTTATCCTCTCTAAACCGTAACTGCGCCATTGCTTTCATGTGCTTTGGCAGTAGTTCATAGCAAATTTGCAGTGCCTTCCGGGATAAGTCCATCTGTATTATATCAGCCGATTCCTCTGCGAGATTTTCGATCAAATCGGGGCTGAAGTATAATTTACTGCGCTTGAATTTTGACATATGGCCCATCACTTGATACCGAGCGATGTTAAATGCCCATCCTTGAAAATGCCCATCCGGGTCATATTCTTTTGCTTTTCGACAAAGAATGAGGTTTGTCTCCTGTAAAACATCCTCTGCCTCCGTCCGATTCGGAAGAAGCGTAAGTATGTAGGCGTACAGGGGTCTCTGCAGTGCAGTTAACTTTCTTGAAAAGTCAAAAGGGATAGGATCTTCTTCCAAAACAACTACATGGAAAATTGAATAAATTCTTTTGTCAACCTAATGCAACCTCCCCACCGAATGCAACCACCCAGGATGGCTTTCATTGGAGGTGTGATAACTTGTTGCATTAATGCTAAATGTTTTTTTTACTATTCTCATGCATCCGTGGCAAAGCGTATTGCTTATATTGATTACTTTAACTGTTTTTGGGGTTGGCTTTTATTACGACCAAATCGAAAAAGATTCTGCCCTTGCATATGAAGATTCCTTAATCGCATTAAAAGAGCAGATTACGGAAAAGAATGAGATGAACTCTTCCACCCCGTTCCTG
Source organism: uncultured Opitutales bacterium (assembly GCA_905478775.1). Classification (GTDB taxonomy): domain Bacteria; phylum Verrucomicrobiota; class Verrucomicrobiia; order Opitutales; family Seribacteraceae; genus Seribacter; species Seribacter sulfatis. The sequence goes on from CAJQKB010000162.1 coordinate 33,665, forward strand.
CAAGAAAGTGCCCATTTGGAAAAATCAAACGCCTGGGCAGAAACAAAAATAATCCTTGAGGTATTGCATAAGAATTCCAATTTCGCCCATATGCACAAAGAAGCCATTAAGGGGGATACTTTCATTGCCTCGCTTTTGGAAACTCTAGATAAAAACCCAACAGCGAAGGAACTAATTTTTAGTCCTTTTATAAATGATTTTTTTTCAGAACCCGAATCTGCAATTTTGCAATCACTCTACTCAATTGCTTTAGAGATTAAGGCCAAGAATCAGTTGTTATTAACAGTCCGGGGGCACTCGAGCAAAGCATCAACTCTCCTCGCTAAAGCGATTATTGACACCTACAAGAGAGATCTAGGACAAGAATCAAGAGATAAACCACTTGTGAATAAGTTACTCAAGCAACGAAAGGAAATTACCATGTTGGAGCAAAATCAATTACAATTGGCCGAACAAATACAAGAGGAAAATGAAAACAGCTCAAGCCAATCGATCGAAGAAATCGCGATCCGTTCTGAACTCATACAGACCACAAACGAAATTAATTCGTATGTTGCCGCACTCTTAGAAATCGAAAAAATTCATCTCAGTAAGAAAGATCCAAATGAATATCTTACCATCAACGAACTATCTACTTTTGGATCTGTAGAAGAATTTCTTACCAGTATTGATCGATTACAAAGAATGCTTGTTAATCAAGATTTGGAACCGATTTTGAAAAAAGAAGTTACTAAAAATCTGACAAAATTAAAAGCCTCACTTAATCAAGAACTCGCAATGGGAATAGAGCATATTAAAGAATTATCGAGAACTGCTTTGGAGCAAAAAATACAACTACAAAAAAAACTTTTGGATTTAGAAATGATGAAAAACGATATTCACTCGCTTCATCCACGCTTCAAATTATTAAAATCTGTAAAAAGTCAACTCGATGAAAAAAGAGCTATCTTTTCAGCCGATTTTCAAAGATGGCAAAATGTGAAACAAGGGGTAGTCTTTACAATAGTTCCTTAAGATAGTAACTCATCCACATAATTTCTTTGGTTAAATAATTTGTTAGCCTGTGCAAATATAGCGGTTGTGGACTGCATCTTTATTTCCGCCCGGGCCAGCCTGCTTGCCGTGATTGCCATATCAACATCCTCGATACGGGATAGGGATTTTTC
>CAJQKB010000163.1 GCA_905478775.1 uncultured Opitutales bacterium
TCCCGTCTGGGTTTACCTGAGGAGTTGGAAGCGACCTTATTTTCATCCAAGGATCTGACTCCGTGTGTTGCCTGTTTGAGCGTTGCACCAACGGGAGAGGTGTATGCGGGAATTGATCAGATCGGTTCTCTCGGCAAGGGGGCAGGCTTTGGAAGAATTCTTCGTCTCACCGATCAGGATAATGATGGTGTTTCGGACAGTCATACCATTTATGCGGAGATTGATAATCCGAGGGGAATGATTTCGGTCGGAGATAAGCTCTATGTACTCCATACCAAATGGGCAGATGAAAAGAATTTTGATGGGATGTTCTTATCGGTTCTTGAAGATAAAAATGGGGATGGTAAAGCAGATGGTCCACCCAAGCATTTGGTTAAGGAAATCAGCACACGAAAATACAACCAGTCCCGCGGGGTGGATCATACGACCAATGGGATTCGTATGGGAATAGACGGATGGATCTATGTGGCGGTGGGCGATTTTGGATTCGTCAATGCGACCGGAACGGATGGGACGAAATTGACGATGTATGGGGGAGGAATTATCCGGGTCCGTCCGGATGGAACCGAACTGGAGGCTTTTGCCCATGGACTGCGCAATATTTATGATGTCGCGATTGATCCCTATATGAATGTGTTTACCCGGGGGAACACCAATGATGGAGGAGGGTGGAATATGCGCTTTATTCATGAGGTACAAACCGGACAGTACGGGTACCCGACTCTTTTTAAACGCTACACTTCGGAGATTATTCCAGCCTTGGTGGATGTGGGGGGCGGTTCCGGAACGGGTGCGATGTATTTTGATGAGCCCGGATGGCCAAAGAAGTATACCGGAGTGCCCATGATGTGTGACTGGGGGAGGGGGCAATTGTATATTCATCGGATAAGTGAGGATGGGCCGACTTTTACTCAGCAACAGGAGGATTTTATCAAGTGCGGAAGGATCACAGATGTGGATTGTGATGGATCAGGTCGATTATTCATCGGTAGCTGGGGTAAATCTGGATTCAAGGGTGGAGATGATGGCCATATTTCCCGTGTGGTTCCCAAGGGATGGAAGTATCAGGAGTTCCCGGATTTGAAAAAAAGAAATGCAGTTGATCTTGCCAATCTTCTTTCTTCCCCAAGTGCAAAGACTCAGCTTCACGCTCAGCAGGAAATTCTCAGGAGAGGAGGGAAGGGCCAAGAGGTGTTGGCGGTGGCTTTGGATTCTGCCCAAGCCTCCAAATCAAGAATTGCGGCTATTTATACGATCAAACAATTACTGGGCACGAAATCGCATGCCCATCTTGCCACGTTGGCGAATGACCCGGCGGTGGCCGAGCATGCGATCCGGGCTTTGGCGGATCGAAAGACTCAATTGAAAAAAGTGCCGGTTGCGGTTTTTACCACTGCTTTAAAAAGCAAGAACTCCCGGGTACAGGTTGCGGCTGCGGTCGGTTTGGGAAGGATCGGAGATACAAAAGCAGCGGATGCTTTGTTGGCCGTGGCGAATCCCCCGATAGTCGATCCATTGCCCGCCCTTAGCCCGGTGATAAAAGAAGATGTTTCCGAAAAACCCTTTCATCAAAGTGCCATCATCGAGAAGAAAGCGGTTCATACTTTTGATATTGATATAACCGGATGGAAAGAACTTCATCTCACTCTTGGGGACGGTGGGAATGGCACCGGTAGTGATCATGGTTCCTGGTTTGATCCTGTTTTAGTAAAAAAGGATGGTTCGATTGTGAAACTTACGGATCTAAAATGGTCCAAGGCTACCCAGGGGTGGGGCAAAACCCGTGTAGGGTACAGTCCAACGGGGGCCAAGCTGGCCCGCAAGGATGGTAAACCGATGACTGCAGGGATTGGAACTCATTCGATTGGGTCGATCATTTATAAAAAGCTACCCGCCGGTACGGTTCGATTTAAATGCACGGCCGGTCTTGCCAGTACGGATCATGGGGGAAAGGTTCGTTTTTATGTGAGTAATCAACCGGTCACTAAATTGGCAGGTAAAGGAAAGCAGGAGATTGCGGAAGGTCCACACGCTATCCCTAACTCGGCAGTGGTTCTTCCCCATGTTGCGAGGAAAGCCCTTGTGGATATGAATGCGGGAGATGCCTGTATCCAAGCAATTGGAGGTGTCAATCAGGAGGGGGCCTTGATGGCTCTTAATTATATGCACGATGCTAATGTTGTGGACCAACTCCTGGAGGAATTTTCGAAAATGAAGGATTCGGTTAGTAAGCAAAGAGTGGCGAAGACCTTGATCCGTCTGGCGAACCGGGAAAAGGTTTATGATGGAGAGACCTGGTGGAGTACCCGCCCGGATACCCGTGGGCCTTATTATTATCCGACAGCCTGGGAGAAAACGGAGAAGATTGCCAAAGTATTGGTGAGTGCGGCCAAGAATGGATCCGCCGAATTGAAATATGTGATTTCTGAACTGGCAACCAAGGACCGGGTCGAATTACCCGGATTGCCCAAGGCAGAAGCGACTCAGGTGGTCGTAAAGGATGAGCCCAAGGTAAACCTGAGGAAAATTATGGATAAACAGGGTCAGGTGGGGGAGATGAGTATCGAGGATGTCACCATCGCCTTGGGTAATACCAAGGGGAATATGAAAAAGGGGAAGGCCTTGTTTGCCCAGCAGGGATGTGTTGCCTGTCATGCCTTAAATAAGGACGAGGTGCAAAAGGGGCCTTATCTTGGACAGATCGGAGGGATCATGGATGCGGATCGTATTGCCATGAGTATTCTTCGTCCGGAACAGGAGATTTCCCAGGGGTTCAAAACGGTTTCTATTACCACCAAGAAGGGGGGGGCTCATGTTGGCTTTGTGACCAATCGTTTAAGTGATCAGATCGAAATGAGAGATATTGCCGGAACCGTGACCACCCTGAAGGCCTCCGAAATTGCCAGTGAAA
>CAJQKB010000164.1 GCA_905478775.1 uncultured Opitutales bacterium
ATGGTTTTTCATGAAAATGTTTATGGTTTGCATGAAGGAGGAAAGGTGACCCTAAACGGAGTAAGGATAGGACGAGTTGAGCGTTTTTTCCTGGGGGACGCCACAGAAGATGGTCCGGTTCCCGTTCTTGTGGAAATTAATCGGAAATTGGTTCGTCGTCACATGGTGGAAGGAGGAAACGACCTTTTTGATGATGAGGGCTTTTTTAAGCCAGCCGTTCTATCACGACTCCAAGCAAAGTTGATTCAAGAGAGTTTTGTTACCGGAATCTTATACATCAATCTTACCAATTCGACTGAAGTGAATGTTAAAAAAGAATTGTATGGATTCCCAGAAATTCCTACCAATGCATCGATCTTTGCCGAATTAAGTGAAAGCATTAATCTTGAAAAACTGAGTAAGCAAATCAGTGAGCTTATGGTTACTGCGACCCAGAAATTAAATGACATTGATCTCAATAAACTCAGCCTTGACTTTTCTAAAACAAACAACGAAATCCAACTATTTTTAACCCAAATTTCCAAAGCTTATTCTCCGCTTGGACCTAAACTTTCTGATACGGTGGATGAGGGCAAAATTGCGATTGGAAAAATTACTCAACTATCTGAAAGCTTGAAAACTATACTCGATCCTTCCTCTGAACTGAGGTTCGGATTTACTAGTACCATGCGCGATATCTCAGCCATGTCCAAATCATTAAAATCTTTGGCAGATCTACTTGAAAGAAATCCGCAAGCTTTTCTTCGGGGAAAAGGGGGAACATCAGAATGAAATCATTAATTCAAATCACTTTAATTCCTATTTATATTTTGTGTGCTCTGAGTTCCTGTATTGTACCTGAATCGACCCATGTTAAGCCAACCTTTCACCTTCTTAGCAAAACCACTTTTGACCAAAATCAAACAACTACATCTTCCGTTTACACGAAAGAGGGTAATAATAGCCAACACGGTCACCCATTTTTTCTTCGTCAAATCGAATTACCTTACTACCTACAAGAAAACAGAATTGTAAACAGACCCAGGCAAGGAGAGATCGAGTTTCGGGAAAATGATCGTTGGGGCGAACCACTGATTGAAGGTATTGGTAGGGTAGTGGGGTTAAATCTTTCACAGATTTTAAATAGTCCGTTTTATTCTGTTTACCCACATCGAAAGAAAATTGGTGCGAATTGGGAAATTAGCATCACAATTATTCGTTTTGAAAATGTTTCTAATCACGAGGTTTTATTGGAAGCATCTTGGGAGATTTTCAATATGAACTTTAAGAACGGAACCTACCCTTTCCGGAGTGGTAAAGTGAACAACTTAGGCTCGGTCCAAGCATCAAGAGGGGCAGATTCTATTATTAAAGATGAAGTGGTTGCTCTCAGTGATTCGCTTGGGGTGCTATCCCAATTAATCTGTCGTTCAATCGTTTCGTCAAACCTTTGATAAGTTCTTGGTTGTGCGACCCGATGCTCAATGGAAGTTGTTTTATTTGTATTATTAGGATTGCTTGTTCTCGTTGTTGCTTTTCGGGTTAATCGAAGTTCGACTGTCGATGACTCAAATGCGATAGAGAAAGAAATCGATAAAGATTTTGAAGAAGGTTTTGAGCATGAATCTGTTGGTGAATTATCAACGCACGGAATGAGTGATTTAGTGGATTGGTACGAAGATGATTTAAGAGAACGAAAATTGGAACAATCTAAAGAAATCGAAAGTTTTAACGAAATTAAATAATTTTGCTCACTTCTGTATTCCATTAGCATTTCAACTTGGAATTAATTCAGAAAACTGATTGTTGTGTTGGTGAAGTTATTCTTGGTTTATTTTTTGACTATTTTTCTGTGGAAATAACATTATTTTTATTACTTTCAAAAAGTTGTTCATGGTTTAAACATTAGGTTCGGAGTATTGCTCCAAGTGCCTGGCGAACTCTCATTGATATCAAAATAGTCTTCTTCTAATGTTCTCTCATCCGTTTCCTATCCGGTTCAGTGGTTCCAGGTGAGCAAAAAAAAATACTGAAAACGACTAGGTTATTTTAGACAATGAATTAATTTTTTGAGATTTATAAGTTTTTTTTCTCGAAGTCCTTTAGTCAGGTTCTTTAGGTTAAAAAGATGAAACTTTATTTATTATACTTTGTTAACCTAAGCCTAGTTGCCCTTGTTTCGTTTGGGCAAAATTGGAACAATTGGAGAGGACCCAATTTCAACGGGTCTTCCGACACCACAGAATCTCTGCCGGAGAAATTTGACAACAATACAAATGTCAAATGGAAATACAAGTTGCCGGGACCTTCAGGAGGCACGCCCATCATTAATGAGCAATTTGTTTTTATTTCATCTATCAAGATACTTGATAAAACCTCAGGAAGTGGAGAGCTATTGGCATTTTGCTTCAATCGTGAGTCTGGTGAATTAATGTGGAGGAATAATGCTGGGTCAGGCTATAGACCAGGGGAAGGAGATGGTTTTGATTATCAGCTTGATTCTCGTTCCAATTATGCAAGTCCCTCCCCAGTTACTGATGGCGAAAGGGTAATCTTTTTTTTCGGAAATGGAGACTTGGTTTCTTATTTAATGGACGGGACTGAGGAATGGAGAAGAAATATACAAAAGGATTATGGCGATTTTTGTTTTCAATGGACTTTTTCTTCCACACCAACTTTGTTTGGCAATAAACTTTACCTTCCGGTTTTGCAACGTGATGAACAAGCACATGGTCGCGGTAATGCATCGGCAAAATCCTTTATTCTTTGCATGAATCCAAAAAATGGAAAAACAATTTGGAAGCAAAAGCGCCCATCCGTTGCCCAAAAGGAATCGCTCGAGTCTTTTGGAACTATTATTCCCCACAATAATCAGTTACTTACTGCTGGAGGGGATGTACTTACCGGACACGACCCCAAGAGCGGCAAAGAAATTTGGCGTTGGGGAACATGGAATCCGAAGCACAAGGAGCAATGGTGGCGGTTGGTTCCTTCTCCAGTTGTCGGTAAGGGAGTAATATTAGTTTGTGCTCCCAAGAAAGCACCCATTTTTGCGATTAAGACTGGATTAAAGGGAATTCATGAGGGGAGCGATGGCTTATCGTGGGAGACCAAGGCAGAACCTACCCTCACCTCAGATGTCCCTACGCCGCTCTTTTATGATGGAAAATTTTATATTTTGAGCGATTTAAAAAAGGTATTGTCGAGGGTGAACCCTCAAAACGGAAAAATTGAATGGAGTAAAGAACTCCCGGGGAAGTATAAATGGCGTTCTTCTCCCACTGCAGGAGATGGAAAAGTCTACATTATGAATCATAACGGAGAAGTAGTCGTAATTTCTTCCCAATCCGGTGAAATTTTGCATTTGGCAAAGATGGGGGGTACTTATGATGATAACACCCGTTCGTCGGTTTCAATTGGTTCAAAAGAACTATTCATAAGAACGAATGAAATTTTGTATTGCATCCAATAAAGAATTTATTCACATTAATAACTTTATTTCCCATCCACCACACCCGCGCCGGGCGGTTCCCGCCAATCTACCGCCCGGCGCTTTTTTTTCTTTGGATTTAGTTCTTCACTTTTTTCAATAAAAAAACAATCATGTTGTTTATTATTTGATTTTCATGATTAGACTATTTTTACATTTTAAAATCTTCTCGTTTCTCTTACTCCCCTTATTTTTTCTTTCGGGACAAAACCAAGGTCAAAGTATTGCCGAGCGACTTGCCGAATTGAAAGCTCGTTCAAATGTACACGAAAATCAGGTGTCCCAATTACTTGCTGAAAGACCGCTAGGAAGGACCGATTTCACTATACCCAATAATGAAGCTGTTCCGGTTCTCCCACCTCCACCTCCTCCGTCAATCGTTCCTGCAGTACCCGAAGCCCGTCGAGTTGAGCAACAAGATGAGGTTATTCCTGTTCCAATAGAACCTGCTACTCTTGCTGAGGCAAACGATCAGAATAATTCCACAGAGAGTAAGGAAGATTTAGATGAAGCCTATGCGAAACTTTATGAACCAGACATACCCAGTCGATTGGAAGGTTATTATTTTGGGCCAATTCTTGGCCTTGTATTTCCTCAGGATGGTGCAATTAGAACTCTCATCCCCTCGACATCACCCGCCACTTACACAAAAGAAATGTACGATTCAGATTCCGGTTATTTTATCGGCTTGCAAGCCGGTAAAGATTTTGGCCGTGTACGTGTTGAAGCCGAGTATTCCTATCATAGCTTTGACGCGGCTACAGCTTCATCTTCACTATCGGCAAGTATTCACAACTTCTTCAGTCGTCTTATCCTGGAAAAAGAAATAGGCGACCGATTCGATATTCGTGCTGGTCTGGGAATGGGAATAGGGATTGTAACACTGGAAGATACTGCCGATTATAGCGGAACCGGTTTTGCCTATGACTTTTTATTAGGAGGCGCGTATCGACTAGCCGAGAACTGGAGTCTTCAAGTTGATTATCATTATTATCTTACCGCAGCTCATGACCATTATGATCATATTAAGAGTCATTTATGGACTATAAGTGCAAGCTTGGATATTTAGATTATTTCAAAATTTTCTAGATAAGCAGTTTCCCCATTGAGCGGGGCAGGGGGGCATCAGCAAAGAAGTTGATTGATTTACCTTCTACATTTAATTTAAATTCAATTTCTCCTGCATGTAAGCAAAGTCGGTCAATTTTGGTTGCCCGAGAAATTTTTCGATTAAAAGAAAAATCTCCATAACTTTTATCTCCTATGATCGAGTGACCGCGTAATGCACACTGAACACGAAGCTGGTGAGTTCTTCCAGTTAATGGTTGCAGGCGGACCATGGCCAATCCATATAACCCCCCTTTTTTTCTTTCAATTGATGCCTTTGTTAGTGCCACAGAACCAGTTCCCTTCCACACCCTGATTTTACCATCTTCCCGTTTTTCTTTTAAATGGTCTTTCCAAATACCCTCTTTAATAGCACCTTTAGGGCGGATTAAAGCGAAATAAGTCTTATGTACTTCTTTAGTACGGAATAAATCCTTGATAATGTGAGCGGTACTAAGCTTCGAGGTTGCAATAATTACACCTGAAGTGGGTGAATCTAAGCGATGAACAAGGTATAACTTTTCTTGTTCTCCATCCTTATTATCCCAAGTGTAGCATTCTTCATCATGATTATATTCAGCATTAAGTAGGGTCCTTGCCGGTTTCCCTTTCTTTCTTTCTTTATTGGGGTGCGATAGAACACCTGTGGCTTTATCCAAAGCCCAAATGCCGGTACTTTCGTAATGGATAACACTGCAATGATGGTCCAATGGAATTGTGGGGTGATTCATAATTTTATTGATATTTAAAGTTTATGGTAATTTGATCTGATTGCCCAAAATCCTGGATCATTTTCTCCGACCATTCACCGAATGGAACTCTTGAAGCAATTGCTTGTCGACACAGTTCCGCGGCCAAGGAATAGCCCTCATTATCAATCCTTACCAAATTTGATATTGTACCAGTTGCTTCAAGTTTAAAACGTAATGTGATTCTGCCGGGTAAGCGATCGCGTTGGAGGTAATGAAAGGACCCCTTTGCCAATTGATTCCACTGCTCTTCTATTGATTGAAGCATTTCTTGGATATAAACGCCATAAGGATGTAATCGACATTCGATTGCGATCTGGCCCGTTCTCGGTGCACTTGTAGTACTTTTCATCAATGGTCCATGAATTAAGTCCGGTGAAAGTTTGGGTCTAGTTTTAGGCCTTACTTGCTGCGAATTTCTCTTCGCTCTGTTTGGTTGCGAAGAGTTATTTGTAATGGAAGCTAAAATTGATTCTTCAATATCCTTCCCCGGTTTAAGTCTTTTCTTACTGTATGAACCAGTTTCGTTGTCTGTTTTTTCTATTTCTGCTTTTGAAGAAATTAATTTTGTGGGCAATTCTATTTTATTATTGGGACTAGATGATAGTGGGGGAGGAGGTGAAGATGAAAGTTCTTTCCTTTGTTTTTTCTTACCCTGTATTATTTTTGGACTGTTTACATTACTATCAATCTTGGGTGTTTTTTTTAATGGAGTGAATTCTTTAATTTCAGGTTGTGCTGCTTGTTGATCGCGAAAGGAAAACTGCTTTACCTCATCGGGAGGATTTTCTGGTACATTTGGATTTGATTCCACAAATTTTGGTCTTAGCTGGTTTTCGGGGGGTGGAATATTTTGCCATTCTATCTGAATCTCTTTTTCTGAATAACGATTTAGATTTTTAAAGTTTGAATGAACTGAAATGGTAGTTTCTTGCAGTATTATCAATGTGATTAAGACGGTAATTAAACCGACTAATGCCGAAGACATTCCCCCTGACTGGGGAATTGGGGATAAGTTGCTTTTTGAAGTTTTTTTCAATTGGATATTAAACTTTTTATTTCGAAGGTAATGTATGCATCGATAATACGAAAGTTCCTAATTCGTACATCAGCAGTTTAGATCATCGTTATGGGAATGCGAATCATTATTCCTCCCCAAGGTGTAAGAATTCTTGAGGTAAATAATACCTCTCCACTATGACAAATACTTTATGAGAGTAATTTTGCGTATACTTGATACAAGCCGATTACAACAAATCCAAAAAATGAAACCCACAAACATAAATCCCAAATTTTTGAGGGTCTTAATCTTGGGTCGCTTTTTTGGTAACGAAAATAGAGAACTGCGAAGCCTATAAGAGGCAGTAAAATGGCCTGCATTGTCCCCGAAATTAAAACTAAAATTACTGGCTTAGGAAAAAATGCATAGCAGGAAACACAAATAATTGGTAAGACGATTCCAAAAATCTTTAATGCCCATTTTTTTTGAGTGGAGCAGAGGCTGGCCAAACCTGATACCTTGATGAAATCGAGGCACAAACGGCATTGAGCAGCGATCGCGATAAAAAAAGTGGAAAAAAGTACTGCGATTGCTCCCGCGAGAAATATTATTCGTGCAGAAGAACCAAAGACTGGTTCGTACATAGTAGATAAAGTTTGTATCATTTCTGAACCCTCAGGGACTAGCCCAGTTCGGCCTAGTATTGCTGCACCTAATAAATAAAATGCAATCGTGCAAAATGTATACACTACCATTGCCCCCCAGGAGTCCCAGTGCATCACATTAATCCATCCTTTTGCCCGCTTGACCCACTCGTCCCCATCTTCTTTAGGGCCCACATATTTACCGTATCCCTTTTCGATACACCAGTAAGGATATGCTAACAACTCTGCGGCACCGACTCCAATTATTCCAAACGTGGAGATGGCAGTAATGAGAGGATTATTTCCGTCTTTAATTTCGGGGAAATTAAAAGAAAGCCCCCGCATGAGTTCTTCAGGCTTCACTGCCCACACTTCATAACTTTGCAGTGCCCATAAATTTATGATTGTTACCACAGTAAAACTGGCAACAAGCATTATTGAAAATTTTTCGATCAGGGAAAACTTACCATTCAATAAGAGAAAAATAGTAAATACAGTAATGAGTAACGCCCAATAAATATCATCTTTTGCTTTTGGTGGATTTCCTATTTGTTGTAACTTTTGTTCTAGTTGAAGCACCTTTTCTTGGTTCCCTTCCTCCTTGGCAATTTTAAGTGAAATACTGGCGGATATAAAGTGATTCCTCTCCGCACCCTCTTCCGTGATCGGTAAACTTATCGCGAGTGCTTGTCCCACTCCTCCGACAATTCCTCCCTGTTGTGCCAATACTGCCAGAAACATAACAAACCAAAAAAGCAAAAACCAGTTTGCTTCAAAATTTCTTTTTCCTAAACGACATCGAAATCGTGGCCCGGGAATTTCATTCACTGCCGCAAGAGAGGTTTTACCATTTGTAATGGCATGTCTGCCAAGTTCAATTTGAGCGAAGACTTTTACAACGCATCCCAAGATGATGAGCCAAAGGAAATCAAATTGTGCTTCCGCTCCTGTTCGAGTGGTCGCAATTAACTCTCCTGAACCCACAATTGAGCCGGCAAGGATCATACCGGGGCCAATATTTCGTAAAATCCCTTTTAAGGTCTTGGGTGGTTTTCGTGTTTTATCTGTACTCATTTTTGGATGCTTTATGAAATTACCTTGTCAAGTAACCTCGTAAGGTGAATCGCGAAGCTTAGATAGTCCTCTTCACTTAAATCAGGAATATACATTCTTGCCCGCGATTTTAATAAAATTGGCACGGGCCACTACTAGGAAAAAAACTTTCGATAAGAATCGATTGTAGTTTTTGCCGCAGTTAGAGGATCCGGCCAGGCAAAGGCTTCTGCAGATACACAGCCATCATAGCCAATTTCTTGCAGAGTTCTAGCAATTGGAGCTATATTGGTATGACCATTTCCTACCGGTTTTCGATTACTATCGGCAAAGTGTACGTGACCCAGATGTCTGGCCCCTTTTTGTAATGAATCTGAGATATTATCCTCCTCGATATTCATATGAAAAAGGTCGGCGAGAAGAGAGACTCCGTTTGTTGAGAGTTGGTCAATCAATTCACATGCATCTAGATACAAATTAAAGAGGTTTGTTTCGTAGCGATTTAAGGGTTCGTAAATTAAACTAACGCCCTGGGTGTTTGCATGGTCGCCAAGTTCTTCCAACGCGTCCGTTAAGTAGTTTAAGGCATCCTGTTTTGAAATATTTTCTCCATATGATCCTTGCATCGAGCCGATAATCGCCGGAGCATTGAACTGGGCCCCGAAATCGATCATTTCTCTTACAAAAGAGATCGCTTTAGCCCTGATGTTTTGATCTGGATGGGTGAGGGTTAGACCGTTCAGAACCTTACCGGCTCCCGTGCCTACTGCACCAAGGGCGAGACCCGTTTCATTAAGGAGGTTCCGAAGTTCATTCTTCTCCCCCGCTTGTGGACCATCCGTAAATAATTCAATCGCATCAAACCCTAACCTTGCGGACTCCCTAACGCTTTTTTCCAAACTGTCCCATAATATCCAAGGACCCCCTTTAAGTAAGGGAACAAGTGAAATTGTAATACAAGATTTCATTCGAGACATACTTGACCTTAATTACAGGTAAATAAAGAAAAATGTAACGATCGATTAATTCAATTCCAGAATTAGCCTAAAAGTCCGGAGTCTGAAAAACTATAATACCCTTTCGCAGATGGGCAATTTTCAGGTTCTCCTAAAATCACATGATCATGCATTTCCAAATCCACTGCTTTGGAAGCTTCAAATATTTTTTTGGTTACCCTTAAATCTGCAGCACTGGGAGTTGGGTCGCCACTGGGGTGATTATGAGCCAAAATAATTGCAGTGGCACCACACCGAATTGCAGGTCGAAATACTTCTCTCGGATGCACGAGACTGCCGGTTGCGGTTCCTGAGGTCACAGGTTCCGCACGAATCAATTTATTTTTGCGATCTAAACATAGAACCCATACCTTCTCAACGCTTTCGGCGCGAACTTCAGGATATAAATATTCCCAGACTTTTCCTGGTTCATCCATCCGCATGTCTGGAGTTCTTTCGGAGCGCATCATACGTTTGGCAATTTCCACCTGGGTGCTGAGTTGGAGTGCTTTGACTCTCCCAATCCCTTTTATTCTTTGAAAGTCAGTCGAGTCCCAACGGAGTAAGCCGGTGAGTGAACCAGCACTGCTAATTAATTCATCGGCAATCGCAAGTACATCGTGTTTTGTTGTACCGGAACGGATAAGCATCGCGAGAAGTTCACGATCGGTTAGTGGGGATGGACCTAGTCGTTCAAGACGTTCTTGGGGTCGATCCTCCAACGGAAGGTCCTTAAGCGAGGGAAGAGAATTAAGTTTTCCGCTCACCCTTCAACAATAAGAATGAAACTAAAGAGTATGATTCCTTATTTTGGTAGAGTAACCCGAACATAGGCGTCCCGTTTCAATCTACTAAGCCATTGGCGGTGACTTTTTGCTTCAATCTCAGAGGCAAGTGTCTTTTCAATCAATGGACGAACCTCATCGAGGGGTTTCCTGCCTGATTTGGTAACTTTGATTGCTTGGAGTATATATACTGCGATCTTACCTGAACTTCCAACAGTTCCATCTGGTTTTCTTTCCAAAATATTGACGATAAACGGCTTTGAAATTTCTCCTTCTTTTAAAGAAAACGCTTCTTTTTTGATTTCCTTACTTCTTATTTCTCTTTCCGATACCATTACTCCCCAATCGCCCGATTTCTCTCGGAACGGACTCTGTCCATTTTTGGAGGCAGCGTCTTTAAAACTGAGCCCACCTTTTATTTCTTTTATGACCTGATGAGCTTGCTGGAGTAATACAGTCTCGGGTTCTCCAGCGATTTGTGAGAATGCAATTTCTCCCAGTTGAACCATTGCTTCTGTCTTATATTTGTCGGCATTCTTTTCGTAATACAGCTCAACTTTCTCAGGACTAATCTCTTCCTTTAACCTTCGTCGAGTGGAAAGCATATGACTGTAAATAATTTCCTCTTCAATTTCCTTACGATATTCTAATTGCGAGAGCCCCTTGCTCCGAAGAGTGTCTCTAAACAACTTTCGATCGCCATTAAAATCTCGAATCAGTCGTTTATTGTATTCCTGTTCAATGTAAGAGGTTGGGATTTGCATTCCTTTTTCACCAAATGCCGCGATTGAAAGTAGTCGGTCAACCTTTCCATCCACAAACTGATTTGCCCTCAATTTTTTTTCCTGGTCAGTAAAATTTAGCAAGGTCATCGCATTTTCGATTTCTCCCCAAGTGACAACTCTTTCATTCACTTTCGCGACCACACGGTTCAATTCGATTAATTCCGTTCCATAAGAATGATTGGATATTGCTAACAATCCCGCCAGGAAAAGAAATACCTTGAATGTGTGTTGATTAGTTTTTGTTCCCATAGGATACTAGTTTTAGGAAACGAATGGTTTCATTCAACTTCAAAAGTGGTTCTTTTGAGGAAAGTTTAGGAATTTGTCCCGCTTTTCGGTAATAATGCTTAGTTCCCTCTTTTCCTCTCTTGATTAATCGGCAATAAATTTCGTTTTTTCGGACTTCCAGCATGTCAAAACCAGCTTCTTCTGCCAGGCATCTAATTTTACTTTCCTGGGTTAGGGCAATTACTTCAGGTGGGGGCGTGCCAAAGCGATCTTTTAATTCATCTACAAATTCATCAATTTCTTTTTCGTCCCTCATCTTAGCCAATCTTCTGTACGCTTCAATTCGGAGTCTTGGTTCAAAGGTGTAATGATCAGGAAAGAATGATCCCATTAGAATGAACGAACTTTCTTCTTCCTCCTCTTCAGTTGGTACTCCTGAAGTCAGGAAATCCATTCGAACTGTGGCATTAGGTCGGAGCGAAATTTCCTCACCCTTCAACCGGGACACACTTTCTCTCAGTAGTCGACAATACAATTCAAAGCCAATTCCAGCAACATGTCCGCTCTGTTCGCTCCCCAGTAGGTTTCCGGCACCTCGGAGTTCTAAATCTCGTAACGCAATCCGAAATCCAGCACCAAAGTTGTTAATTTGGCGAATGGCAGATAATCTTTTCCTGGCCTGGTCCGATACGGTAAGGTGCCTATTGAGGAGAAGGTATGCATAAGCTTGTCGATCAAACCTTCCCACCCTTCCTCTTAGTTGGTAGAGTTGAGATAAGCCAAATTTATCTGCCGCTTCAATAATGATGGTATTACAATTCGGAATATCTAAACCGGATTCAATAATTGTGGTACATACAAGCAAATCAAACCGGTGGGCCACAAAACTGGTCATTACTTCCTCCAGTTCCCCCTCGCTCATCTGTCCATGGCCAACCCCAATCCGAAGTTTGGGGAATTGTAGTTCCAGTTTCTTCTTAATTGAATGAATAGTCTTAACTCGGTTGTGAAGATAAAAGATTTGCCCCCCGCGTCGCGTTTCAGTTTCAACGGCTTGTTGGAGTACTTCGGCAGAATTATGGACAACCTCAGTTCGGATTGGACGGCGATTTACTGGAGCAGTTTCAATTGAACTAAGTGCACGGGCACCAACCATTGCAAAGTAAAGGGTCCTTGGAATTGGAGTTGCGCTTAATGTGAGGACATCCACATGAGAGCGAAGTTTTTTAATCGATTCTTTGTGCTGTACTCCAAATCTTTGCTCCTCATCGATAACTAAAAGGCCTAGATCTTTAAAAATAACATCGGGGCTGAACATCCGGTGCGTCCCAATTAAGATATCCACCGAGCCTGCACCGGTTGCTTGAATTATTTTTTTTTGTTGCCCGGGTGTGCGGAACCGACTCAGCATTTCGATAGAAATTGGATAATCGGACATTCGTTGCCTAAACAGATTGAGGTGCTGTTGACATAGAATCGTGGTGGGGGCAAGAAACGCGACCTGCTTTCCATCCATTACTGCTTTAAAGGCACCACGAAGTGCCACCTCCGTTTTTCCAAAACCAACATCACCGCAAACCAAACGGTCCATTGGTTGTTCTTTTTCCATGTCTTCCTTTACCTGGTTGATCGCTTTTAGTTGATCTACAGTTTCAGTAAAAGGAAACGCATCTTCAAATTCCTTCTGCCATTTTTCATCGGGCGGGAAGGAATGTCCCTTATTGGTATCTCGACTCGCTTGGAGACGTAATAAATCAGCGGCTAGGTCAAGAGCTGCTATTTCCGCAGCTTGCTTTGTCTTTGCCCATGCTTTTCCACCCAATTTTGCCAATTTTGGCCGTGCTTTTTGCAAGCCGACATAACGGGAGAGAAGGTGAGATTCCTGCAAAGGAACATGAAGGAGTAAACTATCGGAAAATTCCAGTGTGATTGCTTCTTCTTTTCTTTGCCCGTCCTCGATTTGACCGAGTTTTCTAAATTGGCATATTCCATGTTGGTGATGAACCAGATAATCTCCCTCCACCAATTCCGAAAAGTCGAGTGCCTGGTCGACTTCTTTTCTGTGCACAATGGCTTTTTTCGAACGTGCCGGTCTCCTACTTCTTTCCCTTCCCAAGATTTCTCGAGCAGTGGAAAGGACCAATCCCTTCTTTTTATCCTGGATCAGACGATTAAAGAAAAGGTTATTTTCTTTTGCAGATACTGAGAATCCTTCCCTTAGTCCGATCGATAAATATTGGGGCTTTAGTCGAAGAAGGGAACTTTCTTCTTTGATAATTTCAGCAATTCTTTTTTGTTCCGATTCTGCACCTGCAGCGATAATAATTTCATTTCCTTCCTTTTGTTTTTGTAATAGTTCAAAAAGGTAGGCTGTTCTATATTTTTTCTCACTTTCAAATTGAGCACCCTCAATATCAATATTTGGATTTTCCGCTTTGAGATAGTGAACCGAGCGAACAGGTAGTTCGATTACCTTGCTCTTTTCAAAAATTCCTAATCCCGCCTTTATTTCGCTTGTTCCTAGAAAATGGTCGCCTCTTCGTTTGTCTTTATGGAGTGCATTTTCAAAACTTGCCTGTGTGGCGGATCCCTTGTCGGAGGTATGGAAGACTAATGGAAACTTGGAAATTAATTCTTCTGGTTCTCTAAAAACCCAGGACACTGGATCGGATAGGTATTCGAAAAATTCGCCCTCCACTTCCATTTCCTGATTCGACAATGCAGAAGAAATAATTAATTCATCAATTACCTGCGCACCCCGCTGGGTGGTGGGGTCAAAGGTTCGGATTTCTTCAATCTCATTTCCAAAGAAATCAACTCTTGCCGGTTCCGTTCCATTAATTGGATAAATATCGATCAGACCACCCCGAACTGAAAACTGTCCCGGTTCCTCGCACAGAATTTCGGAAGAATAATCAAATTGGGTCGCCAGAGTATTACATAGTGTATCAAATTCATGCTCCTGACCGGCAGAAAGAATAAGTTCTGATTCCTTCTGATGTTTATATTTAGGACAGGCACTTATAAGAGCTTCCGGAGTCGTTGCGATAAGGAGCTGATAATTTCTTTGCTGATTCGAGCGCATCAGCGAGGAAAGAATGGTCAGTCGATCGCAAATTCGCTCAAAAGCATCGGGGTGATTACTCTCCGGTACGCAATCGAAAAGGTGAAACTCAATCTTTTTCTGTGAATCAAAACTTTCAAGGAATGCGGCAACATCTTCCCCCCATTCTTCTGCCTTGGGGATACTTTCCTCGACTAGAATGGCAATTGAATTTCCTTGGTTTGCCAAAAAGTTTGCGGCTAATGCCGGAGTAGCGGCTTCTGGCAGGGAATGGATAAATGTGGACGGTACTTCGCCGGGGATCAGTACTCGTTTCACTTTATACTGATTGAGAATTAGTCTTTAAATGAGAATTCAATTTTAAAAGAGCTTTTTGTGCTGCTTCTTCTTCTGCTTCCTTTTTCGTTTTACCCATTCCTGATCCCCACGTTTTTTTCCCAATAATAAGATCAATTCCAAATACTTTCTTGTGCGGTGGACCGAGCTCTTTGGTTACTCGGTATTGAATCTTATCAAGAATCGATTGCTCCTGAACTAGTTCCTGGAGTTGACCCTTCGGATTATAACTTCTTTGTTCAGCTTCAAGTTGTCCTGGAATATCCCCAAACCAAGACAATACGCATTTCTTTGCATTTTCTATTCCTCCATCCATGAAAATTGCGGCAATTATTGCCTCCAGAGCATCTTCCAAGGTGGAACTTCTTTCATTTCCCTTATTACCTAATTCTGATTTGCTCATGAGTAAGAAATCATGAATCCTGAGTTCTTTGGCAACTTTAGCTAAGTAGCTCCCGCGTATAAATACTGCTCTTTTTCGACTAAGCGAACCCTCGTCCTCTTGGGGAAACCAATTAAAAAGTGCCTCGGTCAGGATTGCACTTAGAATTGAATCCCCCAGGAATTCCATCCGTTGGTTATCTACTTTCGAATGATCTTGTTCATTGTAAGACGGATGGGTAAGAGCCTGGGTGAGTAGCACAGGGTTCCTAAACGAATATGAAATCTTTTTTTGTAATTCCTCCACGATGAATAATTTTTTATTGGATATGGCCTTTACCATTCAAATTAATGGGGCAGTTAATAAACTAGCTGAAAAACCTTTGCCTTACTTCTTTGGCGAGTGCCAAATATGCCTTGGCTCCGACTCCATTTGAATCGTATTGAAATATCGTTTTTCCAAAACTGGGTGCTTCGCTTAATCGAACTGTTCGTGGGATTGCAGTTCGAAATATTTCATCCGGATAATGCTGGTTGACCTCCTGCCAAACTTCATAAGACAAGCGTGTTCGATTGTCGTACATGGTCATGGCAATTCCCCCCAATTCTAAGTTCGGGTTTGCTCCTGATTCTTTGAGTTGTTGGATCACCCCCGTAATTTGGCTCAATCCTTCCAATGCAAGATACTCGGACTGTAAAGTAATAATAAGGTAATCGGCAGCACACAAAGAATTCATTGAGAGCAGACCGAGCGTGGGCGGGCAATCGATCAAGATTGCACTCAATCCATAATTTTTCGAAAGGTTGCTTAAAGCTTCGCGTAGTTTAACCAAGTAATTTTCCTGACTGCTAAGTTCTAGTTCTGCCGCGGCAAGATCTAGTTCCGAAGGGATAAGCCATAAGTTTTTTTCATTCGTAGCAACCACACGGCTCGATAAATCACTCCCGGTGAGCAACGGTTCATAGATTCCAGCACCTGCTTTCTTTTCAATTCCAAGAGAACTGGTCGCATTGGCTTGTGGGTCCATGTCTACTAATAGGGTAGGGATGCCGAATGAAGCCAAAGCTGCCCCTAAGTTAATAGTTGTGGTAGTTTTTCCAACTCCTCCTTTTTGATTTGCGATAGCAAAGGTTGTGGCTGACATGGTTATTTTTCTAAGATCCTTTTTTTTTCTGTCGAGGCGGAAAGTTAATTATTGAATTTTTACTACTTGATTTTTTTTACTCAAACGAAGCCCACTTTTTAGAATTGGTGACTTTGGAATTTGATCGGAGTCACCCAAGAATTCCTGTAATGACCATTTGATCGAATTAAGACCGGCCTTGAGAGACAGTGGACTGGCCCCACCTAGTCGAGGGTTGATCTCTACTAAATGAAGGCATTCTTTATCATCCACGATCACTTGGGCAAGAACATGTCCTCGTAATCCAGTAATCATTGTAAAAACTTGAATTATTTTTTCGGCCCATTCAGGATTAGAAAAAATTTCGGATTCATGGGATTCTCCGTTTATTACCAGTGTTCGCCATCGTAAAATAACTCCATGGCATATCCCATTCTGATCAATCCAGGTTTCCGCACTCAATTCGCGGCCATTAATTTGAGGTTGAAATATGGGCTTCTGTATTCCCCTTACATGAGCCTCAATTTCTTCCATGCTTAAATTTAATCCAATCGAGCGAGATGCAGATCCCATTCTTTCTTTGACCACGAATCGTTCACAGGAAGAGGGGAGTGTATCCAGTGATAAGGAGGTGCTGATGGAAGGGATCGGTGCCTTTTCAAAATATTTGAAAAAAGAAAATTTATCTTCGCAAAGAGAAATTGCAGACTCAGAGGAAATCATAACTCCAATTTGATTATTGAATAAAAATTCTTGATGAACTGCCCAGAAGAGTAATTCCCCGTCTCGGGTTGGAATTACAAATTGAATATTATTTTTCCTGCAAAATTGAAGAAGTGATTCTTGGTCTAAATCCTGGATTGGAGGCATTATTAGAAAGGAATCAATTTGTTTGGCTCCTCTGCAGGATTGATCTGAATCTACTCCAATAATTTCGCAATCTGGGATAACTGTCCTAGCTTGCTCGCAAACCGAATGAAATAAGGCAATCTTTGCAGATAGACTGGAGAAGAGAAGAGTAAATTGATTAATGGATCCCACCATTACTGGGGTGGTGGGAATTGTTTTAGATATTCTGATTTCAAACAAGAGGCAATTACTGCATCTACCCACTGACCATCGACCTTGGTGTCCTCTCGAAGCACTCCGTCTCTGCGAAAACCCGATGATTCAACTGCATTGACATGAAATCCACGGTGGGAGTACGAATAGGTAAATATTTTGTTTAGGTCGAGTGTGTCAAAGGAACACCTCATTAATAAATTTAAAAAAATGCTACAGTCCCGACCATATTGGAATGTGTCTTTCCCTCTTTCGGTATCCAAAAGGAAGGACACTTCAGCATGTTGGTTTGTCCAATCAATGTGAACCAATCCTCCGTATCCAATCAAAACATTTTCAAAAGTGAAACGAAGTAAAATTAATTCGGGTTGTTTTTGTGATAAGCTAGGCTTTACCACTTTTTCAAAATAATTCTTCTGTTCTAGGGCAGTTAAAGGAGCAGATTGTCGGAGTGCAGCTATTTGTTCATTTCTCCACTTCATTATTGTCTCCGCATCCTGCATCCGGATCGAGGTCAATTCATATCCTCGAAATGTACCGCGAAATCCTTTTAAAATAATGTACCCCGGTGAAGAAGGGGGCATTGATGGGCTTATAAACTTTTTAAAATCCATTATCCTTTAAGTAAAAATTGCTCTAATGTCTCCAATACTCGATCCTGTTCCTTTTCTTTTAAATCGGGATACATGGGAATACTAAGACAACCTTGAAAAAATTTCTCCGCTCCTGGCAACTGAAAACCTTGGTTTTGTTTTTGATAATAGGGATGTTTGTATACGGGTATGTAATGAACCTGAGTCAGAATACTTTTACTCTTCAAATATTTATAAGCTAAATTTCTAAGACTTTCCTCTTTAAAACGGATAATATACAAATGCCAAGCGTGACCCCTTTCAAAAGGAGGGCAATTGATGTGTTCCTGAAATGGACTTTCGCGCAGTCTTTGATCGTACCGTCTTGCCAATTTCCTTCGTTTGGCAAGAAAATCGTCCAATCTGCTGAGTTGCGAGAGTCCTAATGTTGCCTGCAAATCAGTTAATCTGTAATTCCAACCCAACGATTCCTGTTCATAATACCAGGGCATATCATCGGTCTCGGTAAAAGGCCGGTTGATTCCATGACTTCGTAAACGAAGTGCTTTTTGGGCAACATGAAGGTCATTGGTGAGCACTGCTCCACCTTCACCTGCACAAATATGTTTCACTGGGTGAAAGCTCAAAGTCGAAGCAAGGGCATGGATACCACTGCAACTTGAAATTGTTCCCTCTTGCTCATCAGGAGTGGATGCACCCGGTGAGTGGGATGCATCTTCCACGAGGATAAAATTATTTTCTGACGCCAATTTTTGACATTGGGCTAGAGGAGCAACCGCACCAGCAAAAGAAACGGGTGCGATCAAATTGTTTTTTTCCTTCTGCTTTTCCGAAACTCGGGCAAGGCACTCCTGTAATGATTCGATTGATATCAGCCCTGTATCTGGCTCCACATCGCAAAACTGGACCTCTCCGCCCTGATATCGAACTGCGTTCGCCGTTGCGGCAAAAGTGATGGCAGGAACAATTCCCAAACTTTCCGAGTTCATTCCTGCCGCGGCATAGGCTAAGTGAAGAGCCGCGGTTCCACTTGAGCATACGACTGCATGCTTTACTCCGAAATACTCTTCCAGTGCATGCTCAAATTCGGCAATCTTTGGCCCTTGAGTCAGAAAGTCAGAAGACATTGCTTTGCTCAGTAACGAAATATCTTCTTCGTTGATACTTTGCCTAGAATACGGAATTACATCCATTCCACTAAGTAATCAAAAAGGGGCTACTTTTCCAAGCGCAATCGAACCTGCTACTAGAGACTTGCTCCAATCGAAATTGTTGTTAATCAAAAGGAATGAAAACTGTTGGCTCTGTGATTGCTCGACTTGGAAGCAAGCGACTTACTTATAAAAATCTTTTACCCTATCAAGGAGAACCCCTGGTTGTCCGTGCGGTTCGAAAATTACTCGAATCTGACAGTATTGACCAAGTGGTACTGTCTACCGATAGTGAACTGATTGCGAGAACCTGCCTGCTAGAGGGAGTGGAGATTCTTTTTCGCCCGGATCAATTAGCAGGAGATGAGGTCCCATCGATTCCGGTTTTTCAACATATTGTGGAGCATTTTCCCTGTGATATTCACCTCAATTATAATTGCAATTTTCCTGAATGTGAACCCTCAGTGATCGACAAAGCCCTCTCCCTTGCAGAAGAAAAAGGAGAGTCCCTTTCCAACCCATTTGCGGTATGGGCCCAAACTAAAGCGTGTCTGGACTCGTATGGGGACCCTTTTGCGATCACTGCGACTCAGTTTGATGCACCTGGAGTACATCCCCTTGATATTCATACAATGGAAGACCTTTTGGAGGTCCACCGAGCCAATCAGAGCACTTTTTCCTGGGATGAATTAAAAAAAAGTTAATTTTATCTAAAGTTTTTTCTAGATGGTCGACTATAGATAGAGATTAATCATTCCATGGAACAACTAAACTTTAACTACTTTCGAAGAACCTTATACACCCTAAGCGTTCTTTTCTTTGTTTTTCAAGCATCTGCATTAGATACCAAACGATTTGATGCACCCCCACCTGCTCGTGGACAATATCTCGCCTTTACCAAACCGATTACTCTTCGGTATGGAACTTCCACACCCCCCGTGGATCGAAGGAAATTGATTATGCCTCCGACCACACAAGTGTCAGTTACCGTTGTAGAGGAAGAATCCAATTCTTCTACCTCTAAGCAAGCAAACGATTTTCCATTATTTAATCCAGAGAATACTAGTACGGGTGCACCGGATCGTCCCACAGTGGAACTCTTTGAAAATTTGCCTTCGGTCGCACCTCCCGTTTCGCTCCCCTTGACCGATCCATTTCAAGAGATGGGTTCTATGGGAATCGACAGTACCGATGAACTATTGGAGGTTTTTGAAAGCTCGACCTTATCAACTCCCCGGTCCAGAATGCAGGCCATCCCCTTTGTTCCCCCGTATACGATCGCACCGGATAATATGCGTATTACCAATAAAGCAACATACCAAAGACGCCAGCGATGAAGATATTTACCAAATACAGCCTACCTTTTTTCTTATTGATTCCTCTCTTTTTTTCCTGGCATTCCACTTTTTCACAGGGGAATTCAGGTGGTTCGGAACTTAAATCGATTGAAGAAGTGATCGAAGGCATTGATTCTTTGCTTGGAGATATTAGGGATAATTCCAACCAACCGAGTCCGTCTCCTATCATGCCCAATTATCC
>CAJQKB010000165.1 GCA_905478775.1 uncultured Opitutales bacterium
CTGGTTCATCACCAGGCGTTAGTATTTTGGTGTTACCGAATTGCAATTGAAAACCAGAAACTCCAGCAAGGGTGCCGGCGGGGGCTCTAATCTCAGCAGGGAAGTCAGGAAGAGTCGCAATATCATTTCCAGCAAACGCACTGCTGTCTGTAAATCGTTCTCCCACGGTTTGCATTCCATCACCAGAATCTCCGGCAAAACGAACTACGGCTGAATCAATTTCTTCAAAAGAATCTGTTGGCTTAATCATGACGGGCAAAAACTATGAAATTTGAATGTTAGGCTTAAATAAACAGGTGATATAAAAGTGATTGCAATAATGATTCACAATGTAAATCGAAAAATAAAACACTTTTTATCGGAAAAACATAACATTAAAAAGAAATGCCTACCATTCCGAGCTCGGAAGTGGAAAAGGGTAAAGATTAAAAGCTAAAGATATTCTTTCATCATCCGATTTATTAGGGTGCACTCCATGCCTCAAATGTGAAGGAAATAAAACCATTTTACCCACCTCAGGAACGATTTGTAAATCGTCCTCACCCTCTTTTTGAAAGTATAAATCCCCAGAGGAAATGCTACTTTTTAAGTAAACAACACCCGAAATAGATGATAACTTTGCATGGTCATGAACTCCTGTGATTTCTCCAACTTTGGCAACATTAAACCAAAAGGGAGGATATGGATTATGTATATTTGGCATTGGTTCATAGAGAACAAGAGTTGGTTTGTTCCACTTTTCCTTAACCAAATCTCTTGCTAATCTCATTGGGGCACGAACAGACGGAACAAGATCAACTTCTAAATAGGAATTTTCCCAACGACCACCAATTCGATGCGAGAATTTGAATTGATCACTCCCCTGCTCTAATTCCTTCAGGATCGAAGGTACCCACTCTTGATATTGTGGAATCACACAGGTAAGAATCCGATCCGTCCCCAACCGATGCTCTTCCGCTAAGATCATAATTTATCCAATTGATCGGTTTGATTGAAGTCGACTAATTAGTTGAGAGTGCCGAGGAAATTTCAACGCAAGATCTTCGGTTAAAGCCCATTGAAAATCATCTTTATCAAATCCTGGACACACCGAGCAACTCATCAATGCACCCCGAACCTCGAGTAATTCGGCACCGAAAATAACCCCTGCAGATACTTCATACTGAGCGACCTCCCCTATTTTCCAATTTTGCCCAAGGACAATACTGTAATAATCTGAATCTGAGAAAAGATGCATTCTGACTGGAGAACCGAAATGAAAATACCAAATTTCATCAGATTTAAGAGAATGCAGCCTCGATTTCTCTCCATTCTTCAGAAAATAATAGATCGAACTACCACATAATCTTTCTCCTCGTTCTAAAAGTACTCTTTCAGGGGAACTATAGGTTCTGCGAAACCAACCACCTTCAGGGTGAGGAGAAAGTTGGTAATGATCTACCACTTTTTGATCTTCGTCCTCGGTCATGTTAAATAAAACTCATTAATTGATAAACCAATGAGGCCGCAGTAAATGAAGAATGTATTTCATATTTAGTTGGCGCAAGTTCAACCACATCAAAACCAATGCATTCTCGATCAATCAAACAGGACTTGACCAAGCTAAGGGCTTGATAATAAGCCAACCCACCAGGAACTGGTGTACCCACAGCTGGTAAAATGCTAGGATCCAGTCCATCTAAATCAAAAGTAACGTAAACTTTATCCGGAAAATTCCTGGGTAATTCAATATTCCAAATATTTTGCTTGATCAATTCATGACCATCCTTAAACCGAATACCAAATTCTTCCCTGGCCAGCTGTTCTTCACTACAAAATGCACGAACACCTAATGAATAAATAGAATGCCCCTCTTCTGCCAACAAACGCATAACGCTCGCGTGAGAATGCTTAAGACCCTGATACTCCTTTCTCAAATCGGCATGTGCGTCTATCTGAATGATCCCAATTTTTTGATCAAGAACCTCGGAAACTCCATTAACACAGGCCCAAGTCAAAGAATGTTCACCCCCGAGTACTACGGGTATTTTTTTGTGTGAAACAATCGAAGCCGTCC
This sequence comes from uncultured Opitutales bacterium, assembly GCA_905478775.1. GTDB lineage: Bacteria > Verrucomicrobiota > Verrucomicrobiia > Opitutales > Seribacteraceae > Seribacter > Seribacter sulfatis. Next base: position 2,057 of record CAJQKB010000165.1, read on the forward strand.
AATTTCTAAGCTTTTCCAAAACTTGGCTATGATCACCCTCACAATTTAGAGCATCATGGGTAAAAATCCCCGCCTTGCAGGGTTCTCTCCCATTCACCAAACGCTCAAGTTCATGACTTGACTCTATAATTGATGCAGGCCCTCCCCTTGTCCCACTACCGTAAGAAACAGTTTTTTCAAGAGGAACGGGTAATACATGAAACTTGGCATAGTCATTTCGTTTTTCTTCTTCGCTTAATTCGTCGCCTAAAAATTGTAATTTTTGATTCATATTTAAGACAATCTTTCTTCGAAATCATCAAAGCTAAATCTTTTAACAATTCTCAAATTATCGTTCTCGCTATTCCAAAGTGCGATGGAGGGTAATGGTACTCCATTAAATGTATTTGTTTTCACCATTGAATAATGAGCTTGGTCAAGAAATGCAATTCGTTGGCCAATTCGAAGTGGTTCATTCAACTGATAATCTCCAAAAACATCCCCCGCCAAACAACTTACCCCTCCAAGTCGATAACAGTATTTACCCTTTTCTTTATCACCAAGAAGTGAGGGTCTGTAAGGTGCTTCAATTACATCAGGTGCATGACAAGTCGCACTCAAGTCTAACAATGCATGATTAACGCCCGTATCCATAATATCAAGTACTTCTCCAACTAATATCCCCGCATCCAAGGCAACTGCTTCACCTGGTTCCAAGAGGATTTGTGCACCAGTTTCATTTCTTAATTGAATCAAAAATTCAACTAATTCATCCACTTGATAATCGGTGCGAGTTAAATGATGACCTCCCCCCAAATTAATCCATGAAAATTGATCCGAATATTTACCTAACACACTACTCACCTTACTCCAAGTACGATCAAGTGGAGGAAAATCCTGTTCGCATAAGGTATGCAAGTGTAAACCATCGAAGTCCTTAATCATTGACTCAGTCACCTGATCAATAGGCCAACCCAATCGAGACCCAGGACGGCAAGGATCATACTTACCAACTAAACCTTCGGGGTTAAGAGGATTAATCCGCAGACCCTGTGAAATCGAGAGATTATCACCTCCCCATTTTTCTCTCTGTGAAGGACTATTAAAAATAATATGATCCGAAAGATCAGTAATTTCTTCAATGTCATGGGGATGGTATGCCGGTGAAAAAGTCGAGACTATCTTCCCTTCATCTTTCTTGGCGAAATATTTCCGGGCAAGCCTGGCTTCCCATAGACCCGATGCACAGCAACCATCGAGGTATTTACTAATTAATGGTCCAACTGCCCACATTGAAAACGCTTTTAATGCCAAAAGAATCTTAGTATCCGTCTTACTACGAATCAATTGAAGTACTTTCAGATTTTCCTCTAATTTAACCTCGTCCACCACAAAACAAGGGGATGGCACTCGGTTTAAATCAAACTGAGCAAATGCACCCGCACCGCTAGCCTGCGTGGGTAGCATAGTTAAAATGAAAGCGGACCATCCAATTCCTTTTCGATCCAAGGAAGTCCATTTTGATTAAGCATTTCCATAAAAGGATCAGGATTCATTTGCTCGATATTAAAAACTCCTGCCCCCTGCCATTCTTTTTTTAAAATAAGGGCCGATCCTATCATCGCAGGAACTCCTGTGGTGTAGCTTACAGCCTGGCTCCCCACCTCACTGAATGCATTTTCATGATCGCATATGTTATATATATAGAGATTCTTCGGACGACCATCTTTAACCCCACTGATGATATTTCCAATGCAAGTTTTTCCTTTTGTGGTCTTACCCAAATCTCCAGGATTGGGAAGAACCGCTTTCAAAAATTGAAGGGGAATGATTTCATGCCCATCATATTTTACGGGTTCAATTGAAGTCATACCCACATTTTGCAAAACCTCGAGATGCTTCAAATAAGAATCGCCAAAAGTCATCCAAAATCTCGCCCTTTTAATCTCTGGTAAATGATGAACAAGGGACTCAAGTTCCTCGTGATACATCAGATACATATTCCTTTCCCCCACCTCGGGGAAATCAAAACTTTGCTTATCTGAAAGAGCAGGTCTTTCTTGCCAATCACCATTTTCCCAGAAGCGGGCAGGAGCTGTAATTTCTCGAATATTAATTTCTGGATTAAAATTAGTTGCAAATGGATGTCCATGATCTCCCCCATTACAGTCTAAAATATCGAGGGTATTAATCTGATCAAAGTGGTACTTTTTTGCCCATGCCGTAAAAACATTAGTTACCCCTGGATCAAAGCCCGAACCTAATAACGCCAAAAGTCCCGCCTCTTTAAATCGATCGTGATACTCCCATTGCCAGGAATACTGAAACTTCGCCTCATCCCTTGGTTCGTAATTGGCCGTATCCAAGTAATTAACCCCCACTTTTAAACAAGCTTCCATTATGATTAGATCCTGGTAAGGCAAGGCTAAGTTGACCACAAGGGAGGGCTTCACAAGGTCAAGTAATCGAATCGTTTGCTCCAGATCATCAGCATTTACTTGAGCTACCTCAATCTTCGCTGAAAACTTCTGCTCCACCTGCCTTGCAATTTGTTCGCAAGATGAAATTCTTCGACTTGCTAATGTGATATGAGAAAAAACTTCGGGCAGCATCGCCATTTTATGAACAGCAACTGAACCCACTCCTCCCGCTCCGATTACTAAAACTTTTGTCATACTGTTTCCTTTATTTAATCTGATTCGTAATAGGTATATCCCCTCAAACTATCTTTGTAAGTCGAGGTTAACTCTTTTAATTCATCCAAACTCATACGATTCTGCTCAACTGCTTTTTCGGCATGTGCTTTAAAAGTTTCGAGTAACCTCTTGGGCTCATACTCAACATAGGAAAGAACTTCGAAAATAGTATCGCCCTCTACCTCATCAAGTAGTTCAAAAGATCCATTTTTTCCAAGTCGGATGGTCACCACATTTGTATCCCCAAATAAATTATGCAGGTCTCCCAGAGTTTCTTGATAGGCACCCACAAAAAAAGCTCCCAAATAATAAGGGACATCCTCTTTAATCGAATGAACTGGCAAACAATTTGAAATACCATCTTCCAGCACAAAACGATCAATTCTTCCATCACTATCACAGGTAATATCGCATAGAATTGCATTTCGATCAGGTTTTTCGTGTAAGCGACTTAATGGAACAATCGGGTGAAGTTGATCAATCGCCCAAACATCTGGTAAACTCTGGAAAAGTGAAAAGTTACAATGGTAAATATCAGCCATCCCCTTAATCTTAGCGAGAAGTTCTTCATTTACTACCTCTTGCTCGCTCAATATCTTTCGGATTTTTCCTAAAATAAATTGAAATGATTTTTCTCCACGGGCAAGTTCAGGCAGAGAAATTTGTCCACGTCTAAAGAAGGATCTTAATTCTCCACGATAGTAAGTGGCATCGTTTAAAACTTCCAATAAATTCTCTCCACATAAATTCTCTGAAATCCCGATCAAGGATTCCAACGCGGGATGATCCCCTTCCTCGCCAGTTATTTCTTCAACCGAGTCAAATTCCGTACTTTCAAGAACGCTAAAAAGGAGAATGGACGATTGAGCCACGCACGCACGACCACTCTCAGTTACAATACAGGGATGTTTTTGCTGAGCTTCCTCCATTTCAAACTTAACGGTTTCCACAACATTGGTACAATACTCTGCCAAGGAATAATTCATTGAATTCATACTCGATGTTTTCTCACCAGTATAATCGACTCCAAGTCCTCCTCCTAAATCAAGAAATTCCAAATTTGCACCCATTCTCTGAATTTCTATAAAAAGTCGACTGGCTTCCTGGACAAATTGACGAATCTCTATCACATTAGGCACTTGGCTCCCCAAATGAGAGTGCTGTAAAATTAAACAATCAAGCATCTCCTCGGATTTCAATCGTTCGATGATTCCTACCACTTGATCAACGGTTAAGCCGAATGAAGATCGATCACCACTCGTGGCAGCCCATTTCCCACTCACCGAATTGGTTAGCTTCACACGCACGCCTAATTCGGGCGAAATCCCCAACTCTTTTGAAACTCGGATAATTAAGTCTAATTCACGGACTGATTCCAAAACTAAAATCGACCGAAGTCCAAGCTTGGTTGATAAAAGGCTTAAGCGAACAAATTCAGAATCCTTAAATCCGTTGCAGATAATTAATGATTTCGGGCTAAGGTTTTGCGATAAGGCAAGTAAAAGTTCGGCCTTTGAACCGACTTCCAATCCAAAATCATATTCGCTTCCGTATTTGACGACTCTTTCAACAACATGTGCTTGTTGATTAACTTTAATTGGAAAAACACCTAAATACCGCCCTTGGTATTCATTTTCCTTAATCGCATTTTGAAAGGATTCATTAATTGAACGAATTTTATACTCCAGGAAATTGGAAACTCGCAACAGGACCGGAGTATTAATACCACGTCTTCGCAGGCTATGTATAATTGCGGGTAAATCAACTCCCTCAGAATTTTCATCTAACGGATCATGCAAGCAGATATTTCCATTGGGGAGAATTCCAATTAAATTTTCTCCCCAACGAGAGATTCCGTAAAGATCGTTTTGCATAGGATGGGGAAATTTTTGACAGGGAAAACCCAGTGGATAATAAGCAAAAAGGGAAAATGGTCGGGATGGAGAGATTCGAACTCTCGGCCTCCTGCTCCCAAAGCAGGCGCGCTAACCAGACTACGCTACATCCCGAAAAAAGTCTGTTGTATACGATTCTTTACAAAGAAGCAAAGAAATTTACAACCAAATGAAATAATCTTTCCGCTAAGAAATACTCTTTCGGTTTGCAAATAACGCATCAAGATATCATGATGCGTTGATACGAAATGAAAAACTTCTCTTTAAGCCGACCTACCGAACAGGACCTACAAAATCTTTTAAAAGAAAGAATCGTGATCATGGATGGAGCCATGGGGACTATGATTCAGCAAGAGAAACTGGAGGAAGAAGACTTCCGGGGAGAACATTTTAAGAATCATGCCAAAGAACTAAAGGGAAACAACGACCTTCTCTGCCTCACAAGACCCGATATCATTCGTAATATTCATCAATCTTATTTTGATGCGGGAAGTGATATTGTGGAAACGAATACTTTTAGTGCCACCACAATTTCCATGGCCGATTATAATTTGGAAGAAATCGTGCCCGAACTTAATATCAGTGCTGCCCGCTTGGCAAGAGAGGCGGCAGATGCGGCAATGGTAAAAGATCCGAGTCGGCCTCGTTTTGTTGCTGGTGCAATTGGTCCCACTAACCGTACCGCTTCTCTATCCCCTGACGTTAATGACCCTGCACTTCGAAATGTTACATTCGATCAACTTGTTTCCTCTTACTATCAACAAATAGATTCGTTGGTAATCGGCGGGGTGGACTTACTTTTACCAGAGACCACTTTTGATACTCTCAATTTAAAAGCCGCGATTTTTGCGATAGAAAACTACTTTGATGACACCGGGAAAAGGCTTCCTGTTATCCTTTCAATTACAATTACCGATGCATCTGGAAGAACGCTATCGGGTCAGACAACAGAAGCTTGTTGGAATTCTATTTCCCACGCAAAACCGCTTTGTGTTGGTTTAAATTGTGCATTGGGAGCCGATGCCATGCGTCCTTACCTTCAAGAGTTATCCAAGCATGCTGATTGCCTGGTGCATTGCTACCCCAATGCTGGTCTACCCAATCCACTCTCCGCGACAGGGTATGACGAGAAACCTGAAGATACTGCTGATTCTTTATCAGTTTTTGCGGAGGAAGGCTTAATTAACCTGGCAGGTGGTTGCTGCGGAACTACTCCCGAACACATACATGCAATCTCGGAAAAACTGGGGAATTATCCTACCCGGACTGTGCCCGAAATTGATCCCGCACTTCGCTTAAGCGGGTTAGAACCTTTCACAATGAAGGATCAACAAACATCCTTCTTAATGGTGGGGGAACGAACAAATGTAACGGGCTCGCCACGTTTTAAAAAATTAATTGAAGCGGAAGATTATGAAAGTGCGTTAAGGGTTGCCAAACAACAGGTTGAAAATGGTGCCAATGTTATCGATGTTAATTTTGACGCAGCAATGCTTGACGGGGAAGCGTGTATGAGCCGTTTTTTAAACTTGGTGGTCTCTGAACCAGATATCTCCAAGGTTCCAATTATGATTGATAGTTCAAAATGGTCAGTCATAGAGGCAGGATTAAAGGTAATTCAGGGAAAATGTATCATCAATTCAATAAGCCTCAAGGAAGGGGTAGAAACTTTTAAGGAACATGCCCAATTGGCCCAACGATATGGGGCCGCAGTGGTGGTCATGGCTTTTGACGAAAAAGGACAAGCCGCCACCTTGGACGATAAGGTCAGAATATGTGAAAGAGCCTACAAAATATTAGTCAATGAGGTTAACTTCCCTCCTCAGGATATTATTTTTGATCCCAATGTGCTCACTCTAGCTACCGGAATGCCTGAACATGACTCGTATGGAATTGATTTCATTGAGGCGGTTCGGGAAATCAAAAAAAGATGTCCGCATGCGCGGACTAGCGGCGGTATCAGTAATGTCTCATTTTCTTTTCGCGGAAATAACTTAGTTCGAGAATCAATGCATGCCGCCTTTCTCTACCATGCCTGTAAGGCAGGGCTGGACATGGGGATTGTCAATGCGGGTATGCTTGCAGTGTATGATGATATTGAGCCCAATCTTCGGATATGCGTTGAGGATGTAGTACTAGCCAAAGATAGTGAGGCAGGAGACCGACTATTAGAGTTTGCTGAACAAATTAAAGATCAGAGCTCGAAAAGAAAATCAGAAGGTCCCGACCTTTCATGGAGAGAGAAACCAGTAGGCGAAAGACTCACTTATTCTCTGGTAAAAGGAATTGGAGACTATGCTGAATCAGATGCAGAGGAAGCACGCCAAATGCTAGGACGACCATTGGAGGTGATTGAAGGTCCGTTGATGGACGGCATGAAAGTAGTGGGGAATTTGTTTGGCGAAGGTAAAATGTTCCTTCCTCAAGTCGTAAAAAGTGCACGGGTGATGAAAAAAGCAGTTGCTTATTTAGAACCATTTATGGAGGCCGAAAAAGTCGGGACTGAATCCAGTAAGCGAGGTACCATGGTAATTGCCACAGTTAAGGGTGATGTACATGATATCGGAAAAAACATAGTCGGCGTTGTTCTGGCATGTAACAATTGGGAGGTGATTGACTTAGGAGTGATGGTTTCCTGCGATAAAATTTTAGAGGCTGCGCAAAAGCACAATGCCGATGTTCTTGGTTTGAGCGGATTAATTACCCCATCCCTTGATGAAATGATTCATAATGCCAAGGAAATGACCAAGCTAGGCATGACAATCCCACTCCTTGTTGGAGGTGCCACAACAAGCCGAGCACACACTGCCATTAAGATCGCCCCTTTTTACAAAGAAGCAGTAGTACAGGTACCAGATGCCTCCCTTGTGGTTAATGTTTGCAACGATCTTACCATCGAAAGTAAGAAAAAAGAGTTTTTGGAAAATTTAAAAATAAACCAAGAAACTCTGCGCACAAAGCATGCCGAAAAAGGGCAACAAAAACTACTTCCAATTACAGAGGCCCGAAAAAAATCACTTCAGTTTGATTGGGAAAAACAAGAAATTTCGGAACCTTATCCCGACGCCCTTGGTGTTCACAAAATTTCTGCCCCCTTAAAGGAAGTACTCGAGTTCTTCGATTGGTCGCCTTTTTTCTGGTCGTGGGAATTAAAGGGACAGTATCCTTCTATTTTCGAACGGTCTGATTCTGGTTCCGAAGCCAAAGATCTCTTCGACAATGCACAAGTTTTATTAAACCGGATACTCAAGGAGGATCTTTTTACTTGCGAAGCAGTGGTCGGTATTTGGCCAGCAAATTCATCTACAGACGATGTTGTTTTGTACGAAGATTTAGAAAAACAAAATGAGGTCGGTCGATTCCATTTTGTAAGACGTCAACAATCTCTACTCGACCAACCTCAATTTTGCTTATCAGACTTTGTGGCACCAATCGATTCCAACCGAACTGATTACCTCGGCGCCTTTGCAGTTTGTGCAGGGTCTGGAGTAGATTTACTGGCACAAGAATTTGAGGAGGACAATGATGATTATAACGCCATTATGACTAAAGCACTGGGCGACCGATTTGCAGAAGCAATGGCTGAATATACTCATAAAAAAGTGCGTGAGTGGTGGGGCTTTGGAAAAACTGAAAATTTAAGCAATAGCGAACTAATCAAAGAAAAATACCAGGGTATCCGCCCCGCCAGTGGATATCCATGCCAACCCGATCATACCGAAAAGGACACCATTTGGAAACTTCTCGATGTGAAGAAAGAAATCGGGCTAGAATTGACAGAGTCACGGGCAATGAACCCAGGCTCTTCAGTTTCTGGTCTTTATTTCTCCAATCCCGATTCAAAATATTTTAATGTGGGCAAGCTCGGCAAGGACCAGGTTGAAGATTATGCAAAAAGGAAAAATTGGCCGATCGAAGAAGCCCTGAAATGGTTACGACCCAACCTTGGGTTTGATGAGTAAAACTCTTCCCTTTGGCGTTGCAGGTTTTTATCTGTACAATTAGAAGTTGTCTTCATTATGAAGGAAATGAATCCATTAGAAGAAATTCGGCACTCCACTGCCCACGTCCTCGCTGCTGCTGTCTTGCGACTCTATCCTGATGCTCAGTTAGATATTGGACCTCCTACGGATAACGGATTTTATTACGACTTTGACTCAGAAATAGCATTCACTCCTGAAGTCTTAGACGAGATTGAAGTCGTGATGAAAAAGATTATTAAAGAAAATCAACGCTTCGAAAGAATTGAAGTTTCCCGGGAAGAAGCGAAGAAAATCATCTCCGACATGGGCCAAACTACTTATAAATTGGGTCGTTTGGACGATATCCCAGAGGGTGAAACCATTTCTTTTTACCGCAACGGTGAATTCCACGACCTTTGTGCAGGTTCTCATGTATCCTACACAAAGAAAATTAAAGCCTTTAAACTCCTCCAGGTAGCGGGTTCCTACCACCGTGGAAATTCTGATAACAAACAACTGCAAAGAATTTATGGAACTGCATTTCCATCCAAGGATGAACTTGCTGAACATCTTACAAGAATAGAAGAGGCCAAGAAAAGAGACCACCGAAACATCGGACGGGACATGGGACTTTTTCACATCGATGATATGGTCGGACAAGGCCTGGTGCTATGGAAACCAAAAGGTGCTATTATTCGACAGGAATTGGAAAGTTTTATCTCGGCCGAGTTAAATAAGCAGGGCTATTCCCAGGTCTACACTCCCCATGTGGGAAAGCTTGATCTGTTTCGGACTTCTGGGCATTTCCCTTATTATCAAGATTCTCAATACCCACCCATAATTCACCGTGAATGCCTTACAAAACTTGCAGAGGAAGGATGCAGTTGCTCCGAACTATCCAACAAATTAGACGAAGGAGAAATCGAAGGCTACCTGCTCAAACCGATGAATTGTCCGATGCACATTCGCATTTTTCGCTCGGAACAAAGATCCTATCGCGATCTCCCCATTCGCCTTGCAGAATTTGGAACCGTATACCGATGGGAACAGTCCGGTGAACTGAACGGAATGACCAGAGTCAGAGGCTTTACCCAGGACGACGCTCATCTCTTTATACGGGAAGATCAATTACAAGAGGAAATTCAAGGATGCTTGGGCCTCGTAAAATTGGTCTTTTCCATTCTGGGAATGAATGACTACCGGGTCCGGGTAAGTTTGCGTGATCCTGAGTCTGATAAATATGTGGGTTCACCCGAAGCTTGGGACAAAGCCGAGTCAGCACTTCGGGAAGCAGTTCAAAACTTAGGAGTCGATTATGAGGAAGAACTTGGAGAAGCGGCATTCTACGGACCCAAAATCGACTTTGTCGTCAAGGATGTTATCGGAAGAGAATGGCAACTAGGCACTGTACAAGTAGACTATAATTTACCCGAGAGATTTGACCTGAGCTATGTCGGGTCAGATAACCAGGACCATCGCCCAGTAATGATTCACCGTGCACCTTTTGGCTCAATGGAAAGATTCTGCGGTGTCTTGATCGAACACTTTGCCGGAAACTTTCCTACTTGGTTAGCCCCGGAACAGGTACGTATTTTGCCCATGAATGATGATTTAACAGACAAGGCGGAACAATATCTTCGAGATCTTAAAGGAAAAGGTATTCGCGTCGGCATTGATACATTATCTGGAAAGCTAGGTGCTAAAATTAGAAAAGCAGAGACAGATAAAGTTCCCCATATGCTTATCGTGGGGAAAAGAGAGGCAGAGGAAGGAAAAGTCTCCGTTCGTTCTCGTGCAAACCCCAGTTGGGATGGTCCATGTACACTCGAAGAATTTAAGGAAAAGATTACATCCGAAATTGAAGATAAGTCTCTGCCCACCTCCCGTGAAACTTTGGAAAAAACCACCTAGTTTTTTCTTTCTTTTCAAAATCCTGGGGTCTTTTTTTGCCTATGAACCAAAATGCAGATAGAAAAAAACATGTGCAAGAGTATGTAAACATAGGAATCTTTTGGCAAATAGTTGCCTCCCCTTTTGTATTATTCATCCGTATCTACAGATTTTTCTCTCCTCTTAAGCAATTTATTTTAGGCCCCTATGCAGCCTGTCGTTTTTATCCGACATGCTCTGAATATGCATTAGAATGTTTTACTGCATTTTCACTCCCCAAGGCACTTGCTAAAACCTTTCTGCGAATTGCACGATGTAATCCAATGCATCCGGGAGGATATGATCCAGTCTTAAAAACTCCCAAGTCATGTTGCGAAGATGAATAGCTCGTTTTCCAGTCCCGCCCCAATGATCTGCGATCAACAGACTGACCTTCAACCCTTTTTTGCTCATTGTATCGACGAGGCAAAAAGGAAAGGTGGTCTAGTATATTCATCAATTACTTTCGAGACTAGTTACTGTGATCCCCTTGCTGTGCTCGAGCAGATCCATACAAATAAAAAATCCATTTATTACCTCGAAAAACCAAATGATGAATTTTCCGTTGCCTGCGGAGACCCTATAGAAAGAGGTACTTTTAATGGAAGCCAGCGATTTCAAGAAGCCAAAATCTGGTCCGAAAACTTCCTCAGTCAAATTCATACAGCTGGTGATAATCAAGTCGCCGGAACTGGCCCGACACTTTTCCTAAACGCCACCTTCGAAAATAACCCCTCGGATCCCGACCTGCCTGCACTTCAAATATTTTTACCCCACTGGCAAGTTCTCAGGAAAGGGGGAACTCACTACATAATATTAAACAGCAAAATTTCCCCTTCCTCTTCCCCCCACACTCTAATCGAGGATGTCTTTGGAACTCTGCAAAGATTTAACGAATTACACGATCGTGGCCCGATACGCCAGACCTTTAAGAAAGTTCAATTAGACCGCCCAAAGGAAAGTTCTGATTATGAGGAATCGGTTGGCCAAGCACTTCAAGCGATCAGAGATGGTAAAATTTCAAAAATTGTTTTGGCTCGAAAACTTACTTACCGAACGAAGCAGGAACTTGCGGTTTTTTCGATCGCTCATGATTTAAGAAATAAATTCCCCGACTGCTATACATTTTGTATGTCTACTCCAGATGAAGGAATGTTCATTGGCTCGACACCCGAAATTCTTTCCCGGGTTTCAGGCACATCTCTCGAGACAGAAGCAGTTGCCGGTACTGCCCCCAGAGGTCCATCTGCAGGTAAAGATGCTCATTTGGGTAAAACTTTACTTGGACGAAATAAAGAAGTCCGAGAACACAGGCTTGTAATTGATTCCATTTTACGAAGACTTAAATCAACTGGGATCACTCAATGCAAAGAAGGCCTCCCTCGCCTACTTCGATTAGCCAACTTGCAACATGTACGCACTCCACTGCGGGCAACATTGGCTGAAGGTATTCACCCCTTTGACGCGCTTGCCGCACTACACCCTACTCCTGCAATGGGAGGTTCTCCACGGGAACAGGCACTACCCATGGTGAACGAACTAGAGGGATTTTCACGGGGATGGTACTCCGGGATAGCGGGTTGGTTTGATGCCCGTGGTCGTGGCGAATTCATTGTCCCCATTCGATGCGGAAAAATTAACCCGGGTTCATTAACTCTCTATGCGGGAGCCGGAATTGTAGAGGGCTCAATTCCCTCGAATGAAAAGGCAGAGACCGATTGGAAATTTGAGGCCATGCTTGAAGTTATTACGGGAAGAACTACTCTTCCCAATGAATGAATCATAATTCCGAGTCCACCGCACAAGCCAATTTCATATGGGGTGAAATTGTTGCTCACACTCTACACGAACTCGGTATTACCCAAGTTTTTTTCTCACCGGGTTCTCGCTCCACCCCACTGATATTAGGACTCGAACGACATCAATACATTTCCTGTATCCCAGTACTCGATGAAAGAACTGCCGCATTTTTAGCACTTGGATTCAGTCAACGTACAAAACAACCCTCCGTTCTACTGTGCACCTCAGGTTCAGCAGTTACCCACTGGTTCCCAGCGATAGCAGAGGCCTCACATTCTGGTATACCTCTACTTTTGCTCTCCGCGGACCGTCCAGACGAACTTCAGAACTGTGCTTCCGGACAAACGATCAACCAAAGAGAATTATTTGGCTCGTTCGTGCGGGGATTTCATCAAATCCCCCACCCCACACTTGAATCTTCCTCCTTCCATTCCTTACAAAGTACATTAGCCCATGCATACTCCCAAAGTACTGCTCTAAACCCGGGTCCAGTTCATCTCAACTTCCCCTTTCGCGAACCATTTATACCCACTCAGTCACCACCCGCATATTCACTTTCACCTCTCCCCAAAAGTAAAATTCCAGTACCCATCGCAGGTGAAGAAATTAGCAAGATTAACCAAGCAGTTAAAAATTTTTCGCGCCCACTCATCGTAGCGGGTCAATTTGCTCCTGTTTCAGTTATTGACGATTGGCTTAGTAAATATCCAGTTCCAGTATTGTGTGATTCTCTCTCTCCGCTTCGGGAAACACCATTACCTGGAAGAATTCTTCATTACGAAAACCTTCTCCGAGATTCCACATTTATCAAAGAAAACCGGCCGGATCTCATTATTATCTTGGGTCCACTCCCCACGTCCAAGACATTACGAAACTGGGTAGATCAATCCGGTGCCAGGCGAATTATAATTGAACCAAGAGGAATCTCAGTTGATCCGCTTGCGAGTCCAAGCCAATCGTTCTCAATTCAATTCCCCAACCTCTCCTCGGTTCACCTACCGAACTGCGAAGAGGGATGGGTCGAGTCCTGGCAAAGTTCAGAAAAAAGAGTGGAGGAAAAACTGAATGTAGCTTTTTCAGAAAGACTTCCTTTTTTCGAGGGAAAATTATCGCACATCCTTTCTCAATACCTGCCACCAGGCTCTATCCTTCAGGTGGCAAATAGCATGCCTATCCGAGACATTGAATGGTTTTGGTCCGGTAGTGATAAAGATCGAAAAATATTCGGAAATCGAGGAGTAAATGGAATTGATGGAACATTGGGAACTGCCTTAGGACTGGCCCACAAAGCAGATAAACCAACATTCTTACTTACGGGAGAACTCGCTTTCCTTCATGATTCCAATGCCCTACTATTCCAAAATCAACTCGTTGGAAATCTGACTATTTTTCTAATCAACAACCAAGGAGGTGGAATATTTGAACACCTTCCAATTGCCAATCAACCGGAGTTTGAAAAATGCTTTGCTACCCCTCAGGACTGTGACTTTTCGAAACTTTGCCAAGCACATGGAATTGAATTTATCCGATCACAAAGTTGGGATGAAATTATCAACCTGATCCAAATCCCAATTCAATCTGGAATACGGGTAATTGAGATCACAACTGATCGTAAAAAAGACAAAGAAACTAGGAAACGATTACTTGCATTAGATCCATCAACCTAGAAGGTTTAACTTAAAACATGCCAGAACTTGCTGAAGTTGCTTATGCCTGCAGTCAATGGACAGTTGGAATGGGGCATAAAGTAAAAGAAGTTACCGCTCACCCAACTTCTCGAGTCTATCGTGATTTAGATCGTTCCCAATTACAAAAGAAAATTACGGGATCAATTTTATCTGCCTCCGATACCCATGGAAAACAAATGCTTTTTTCATTTTCTAACAATAACTGGCTCGGAATTCACCTGGGAATGACTGGAAACCTTTTTAGTGAACCTCCACATTATAAGGCTCAGAAGCACGATGCTCTCCTCGTAAGACAAACCAATCAAACACTCGCATTTCGCGATCCTCGACAGTTTGGTCGAATCCGACTTGGAGAAGGGAATGATCCACCTCATTGGTGGAGTGATCTGCCCATCAGTATGCTTCGGAAGGAATTTAATAGTGACATCCTCTCCGGGGCATTAAAAAGACATTCCCGACGCCCCCTTAAAGCTCTACTACTCGACCAACGATACTTTCCCGGAATGGGAAACTGGATGGCGGACGAAGTTCTTTGGCGATCCAAAATCCATCCTGCTCAGCTTGGATCCCAAATATCGAAAATAGAACAAGTTAGATTATTTGAAAAAATCATATTTGTTGTAAAGGGGGCAATAAATTCCGTTGGAAAACACGGCGGAGATCCACCTAAAGACTGGCTTTTCCATTCGAGATGGAAAAATGGACAAATTTGCCCGCAAACTAAATCCTTGTTAATTCGAGAACAAATTGGCGGCAGAACGACCTGTTGGTGCCCTGCACTGCAAAAGAAAAGTTAAGCCTTCTGGCGCATTTTCTCTGCCCTTAGAAGATCTTCTTTAATTTGACTCTTCAAACTATCCAAAGAATCAAATTTATTCTCTGGACGCAAAAAAGATTGTAATGTCATCGAAAGTTTTTGTCCCACATTTCCAAATCCGTCCTCAATCGAATCGAGTACATGGACCTCAAGAAGAGGTTGAGTTGCCCCTTCCTCTACCGTTGGCCTTAGTCCATAGTTTGCAATCGCATATTTTGCATTCCTCTCACCTGAATCATCATGCACCATTCCCACATACACCCCATAAGCAGGACGAGCCTGGGGAATCCATGGTATATTGATTGTAGGAAAACCGAATTCCTTCCCCATTCCTTTCCCAGGAAGCACCTCTCCAGAGATGGTGTAGATCCAACCAAGCATTTCATTGACCTCTTCAATTTGGCCAAACTTCAATGCCTCTCGAATTCGGGAACTACTAACCGGGGAGTTGGAAAATAATTCTGATTGAACCACATCGACCGATAATCCGACCTCATCACCATATTCTTGCAGGCATAAATCATCCCCTTTCCTTCCCCTTCCAAAACGAAAGTTCTGTCCTACACATAATCCTTTCAGACTACGAATACGGGCAAGAAGGAATGAAAGAAAATGCCTTGCCTCAACACTGGCAAATTCACGATCAAATGTTCGAAGAACCACACCCGACATACCCCGTTCCAATAAACGCATTGCTTTCTCCTCTTTATTCATGATCAAGCGTGGAGTTTGATCAGGTCGAAGAAAAGAAGCAGGATGCTCAGGAAAGGTAAATGCCACTGCCACCCCCTCCTTCTCGTTCGCAATTTCCTGTGCTTTTTTAAGGACAGCAAGATGCCCACGATGCACCCCGTCAAACATACCCAAAGCAAGGTAGATTGGGCGATCGGTACTCCGACCCAGTTCTTCAATTGAGGTAAATACCTCCACCCAATTATAGCACGTGAGAGGGAACCGCCTGATGGATAGGGATCAAGAGGGATTGGAATTCGCCCAGTTGCATTTGTTCGATCTCTTCCAATGTCTTTGCTCCTGCTATTTCAAACTGATCTATCTTCGTTCTTCGCAAAGCAGTTAAATGAGCGCCGCAGTCTAATTTTTGCCCCAAGTCATGCAATACCGTACGAACATAAGTTCCTTTACTACATGCCAAATCAAACTTCCCCTTTGGAGAATCCCATTCGTGTAAATTCAATTCGCTAATTCGTATAAACCGAGGTTCACGCTCAACAGTTTTTCCCTTCCGAGCCATTTTATAAAGTGGTACACCGGCAATTTTCTTTGCCGAGAACATAGGAGGAATTTGATATTGATCACCGAGGAAAGACTTCATTTCTTCCTTGATTCGCTCCTCGTCAACCTCCGAGGGTATTGGCTTTTCTTGTACGACCTCACCGTCTGCATCCTGACTATCGGTCTCCACACCTAGCAGAAACTCTCCCTCATAACTCTTGTCCAAGCTAATAAGGAACTGGGACACTTTTGTGGCCTTTCCAATAAGCATTATCATGAGTCCAGTAGCAAGAGGATCCAAGGTCCCAGCGTGACCTATCTTCTTCATCTTCAATTTTTTACGCAGACGATCTACAATATCGTGAGATGTGATTCCACTTGGTTTATCCACCAAGAGAATTCCTTCAAAAATGGGTTCCTGTACATTCATAAAATTATTTCTCGATTGTTTTTAGTAAGTGCTTGCCAATTGCATTAACCAATTCTGGGTAGAAATCATCGAAACTTTTCACCACATTAAATCCCGCGGCACAAGCATGGCCCCCTCCACTGAATTCCTTGGCTAACACATCCACTCGATAACGAGAATCTTTGGCCCGAAAGCTACCCTTAATATTTTCATTTCGCTCCTCGATCAATACCCCAATCTCGACTCCCTCCATCGAACGGGCATAATCTACAAAGCCCTCGGTATCTTCTGCTTGTGTGTCCGTTTCTTCATAGTAAGAATCACGAATTATTCCAATACAAACTCGATCATTATACTCCATCCTAAAACTTGCTAAAAATTTCTGTAGTAATTGAATTCGACCAGGTTTTTCCCTCTCGTACAATTCATGGGCAACCGAGGAAGGACTGGCTCCATACTCACATAATCGCCGGCAAACTTCAAAAACCGAGGCATTTGTTCCCCCATAACAAAATTGACCAGTATCAGTCGCAATTCCGAGGTAAAGCCCATCCGCAGTAGTTGAATCAATCGTAAATTCGCAATCTAGAAAAAACTTGGCTAAAATTTCTCCGGTTGCAGATGCATTCGAAAGAACCAAGTTGATTTCCGCATAATCATTATTGGAGACATGATGGTCCACATTGAGGAAAACTTGGGGAAATCGCTTGGATAATTCATCCCCTACCCGCTTTTTGTCAGCACAATCTACTGTTACAATTACAAAGTCGTCTCCCGCTACCTCTTGAGGTGAACAAAAAGGAGTATCGCCCACAAACTTGATTAATGTCCTAGGGACAGGATCTTGATTTACTGCCCTGGCATCAATTCCAAGGGTAATCAATACTCGGGTCAATGCAACTTGAGAGCCAATACAATCACCATCTGGGCGTCGATGTCCAAGTACTAGAACTGATTGCCCCTGTAATTGATCAAGGGCATTGGCAAATTGAGTAGATTCTTGTAGGAATGAAGACATAGCAGAAATGGTAAGCGAACAAGTTTACTATCAGAAAGAGATTAGTAGGGAAAGCATTGAAATCTTCATTTTGGATACAAAAATCCGTCTTTATCGATCCCCTCAATATTACTGATGGGGTCCAGTACACCATCTATTCCAATTACACCAAAATGCGGATCATGTTGATAACTTAAACCTGGAAGTAACCGACCAAAAGTCTTTTCCTTATATCCACTCTCCAGTTCGTCCACTTCACCTTGCAATTGCGCATCGGATCGAAAATTAATAGAGACCAGACCATTTCTTTCCGTACTGATTCCGTTAGTTAATTGAACAGAATTGCCCTTCTTCATCTTCGGGTTATGGACTTCAATAAATTGTGACCCCCAGAGAATCTCTCGATTACCAAGAAATGCGGACCAGAAGATCCACTCGGGATTTAAGTCGGAATCGATTGCAAATTTGAATCCTGCCAAATCCCATAAGTGAATCTCGCGAAGACGAAGAAAAGAAGCCCATATTTTTCGGGGTCCTCCCTCCGATTGAAAAATTGCCCGCATTGCATTCAGGTAACTATGACATTCAGACGAAATCGAGTTGATACTCTCTCCCGACCTCAAGAAAGATGCAATCTCTCCCCGCGTTACACTATGTCCATGCTTAAAAGAAAAGAATATTGCCTGAGGAGAAGTACGGAATGATTGCTGGATGCAATCCTTGACCTTTATTGGAGTAGGCAAACGGGCAGTAAAGGAAAGTCTTCCCAAATCCATAACGCTCGATCTCACAATCTCAGAACCTGCCTGATTCGGATCAATTAACTTTCCAACTCGGACCGAAACTCGATAAGGAAAAGAAATGGGCCACTTCCTGAAAAATTGTCCCCGTTCCATACTAAAGATTGAACCCCAGACCCCATCCAGGTGAACGGGTAAAATGGGAACCCCTGACTGTTTTGCAAGTAACAGCACTCCCCTCTTGAAAGGAAAAATTGTCCCCATTCGAGAAATTCCACCTTCCGCAAATACACAAAGTGGCATTCCATTCTTGAGCTTGGCCACGGACCTCTTGATAGATTCTAATGAACGGTCGGGGGAAACTGTTACGGTATTAGTAAGGGCAAATACTCCACGCATTACCCTTGAGTGGGCGAGACCACTGTATGCAAGATATCTGATTTTTCGGGAAAATACCGCACCAATAAATACAGGATCTGCATAAGATACGTGATTACTTACTAGTAAAACTCCTCCCGTGGTCGGGAAATTTTCCATTCCCTCAATTTTGATTCGATAAAAAATTCGTAATCCCATGTGGAAAAGAGCGCGGAAAAAATCTTCCAGCAATATTTTCATCGTTACAATTGCAATTATACTAGCAGGAATACTCATCAGCAAAATTTCCTCTTTCGCTGAAAGTCCCAGTGAATTGGAGAGAAATGCATGGAAAAGAATTAAGCCAATGCTGGATATTTGAGTTAACAAATTCGATGCGGCTAAAATCCTTCCTCGTTCAGACTCCCCAGCCTGATCCTGTAAGAAACCATTTAACGGAACAAAAAATAATGCACCAGAAAATCCAAGTAATAAACAACCCCATTCAAAAAGCACATCAAATGGATCGACGAAATATAAAAGTATGAAGGCAAGGGGTAGCAAAAATGCACCAATTGGAGTCAGACCAAGCTCCACTCGTCCTCTGTTTAAATAAGCAACCAATAAACTACCAAGCATTATTCCAACCCCAAGAAGTAAGAACCAATACCCATAAAGCGTGCCCATGCCGACCTCTCCCTCAATCACTTCTCCTGATAATTTAACTAAAACGAGGTAGAAAAAACTCCCCACTGACCAAAACCAGGCATCTCCCAAGGCGGCCGCCCTTAATTTACGATTTTTCCATAAGGAACTCAGGTCATCCCAATGACTCCATAGCACACGCGGTTGAAAAGACCCAGCCCTGGGTGCCTCTGTCCTCGGAGTGGGAATAAATAATATCCAGGAAAAGAGTGCCAAGCCGATCGCAACAACACATAAAACTAACCCAGTACCCCACCCTCCGTAATGGGGAACTAATAAATCAAAGTACTTCGCGGCCACGAAAGCACCGCCGAGAATCCCCACCATTGTTAACATTTCCATCCAACCCACTGCCATTCCCAATCGATCAGAGCCTACTAATTCCTTTAATATTCCCTTTTTCCCAGGCGAGAAAAAAGCCGATTGAACCGCGAGGAGAAAAAAGCCACACAGTCCAATAGTTAGATTTTCAAGATATAATCCACCCGCAAGTACGCCTAAGCCCAATATTTGTGAAAGCAGGGCTAGACTGACCACATCCTTCTTTGAAAAGCGATCAGAGACCCATCCTGCCCATGGGGCAAAGACAACAAAAGGAAGAATTAATAGGATTGAAACGACTTGGTTAGTCTGGTCCATACTCGCCTTTCCAAATTGAAAGGCCGCCATAATAGGCAACATTGCCTTCATTCCATTATCATTAAACGCTCCTATTGTTTGGGAGACAAACAAAGGGATCAAAACCCGAAAAGAATGATTTTTTTTAATTTCTTTCATAGAGAAGTAGTTTACCACTCTTATAATCCCACTATCCCATAGGAGATTGTGGGATTGCCAAGGGCAATTTTTTCTTTTTTTAAAGAACTGATTCTATTGCACGAGCCAGTTTAAAATCCTTCTCGGTTACCCTATTATCCGCATCATGGGTATTAAGTGTTATTTCTACACGATTGAAGCAGTTGTAAATTCCTGGATGATGATCTAGCCGCTCCGCTTGATAAGATATCGCAATTAGAAAACCCATGGCTTCTCGAAAATCCTTAAAAAGGTAAGACTTTTTCAATTGGTCATTACTGAAACTCCACCCGGGTAATTCAGAAAGTTTCTCCTTAATTTCAAGATGTGTTACCTTTTTTTTCATTAGATGGAACTAGAATATGCTTTCCTCGTTGTCAATTGGTCATGAAATCGTTGAGGTATTCCAATCGAAGCATGACAAAATTTTCTGAAAGCGAACGAGAAAAACTCCCCAAGCATGTTGCCATCATTATGGACGGCAACGGTCGTTGGGCGAGAAGTCGTGGAAAACCACGTTTATTTGGTCACCGAAATGGAGTAAAAAATGTTCGTAGTGTAGTAAATGCAGCACGAGAATTCGGGGTTCAATACGTGACCCTCTATGCATTTAGTACCGAAAATCAAAATCGGCCTGACGAGGAAAAATCTGGTCTCATGAGATTACTCGAGGAATTCTTAAAACGAGAACTTGCCACTTTACTGAAAGATGGCACTCGACTTCGAGCAATTGGGGATTTATCTGGTCTGCCAAAATTTGCACAGGAAATTGTAGAATCATCGATTGAAAAGACTAAGCATAATAGTACATCTCACCTCACCCTTGCACTCAATTATGGAAGTCGGCAGGAAGTATTGAGCGGAATACAGTCTTATACACGAGAAATTTTGGAAACAGGGAAATCCCCCGATCAATTAGATTGGTCGACTTTTTCAAATCACCTTGAAACAAGGGACTTACCCGACCCGGACTTAATTATCCGCACATCTGGCGAATTTAGATTAAGTAATTTCCTACTCCTACAAGCGGCCTATGCCGAAATTTTCGTCTCCCCCCTACACTGGCCTGACTTTAACCGTGATGCTTTTATCGAGGCCTTACAAAATTATATACAACGGGAAAGACGGTTTGGTAAAACAAGCGACCAACTTGCTCCGATTAATCAAAACTCAATAACTTCTATCGCCCCATGATCTTACGTTCTTTCTCAACCATTCTACTTTGGGGACTTGTTGCCTTGGTGGTATATTCTCTCAAGGAAACCGGAGCGATGTGGATTCTTAATCTATGCGCTACCCTAACACTATTTGAAGTTTACACCATTCTTGGAAGATTGGGATATGCGGCAAATCGCCTTTCTGGCCTAATAACAGGTGGTTGTTTAATCCCCGTTTCCTATTATTTTGAGGGTTATGGTGTGGATGTACTTGCCATCGGTGCATTGTTTACCTCCGCGGCCTGCGTGCTTTTCCCGCAAGCTCAAAGAGGAATGTATATTAAAAGACTCATGCCTACCTTCTTCGGTCTGCTTTTTGTATCTTTCCTTCTTCAATATTTCGTTCGTATTTTACAAATCGGCGGGAACGAAAATGCCGACTGCTTTATGGGTTTTGGTTTATTCTTTTCTCTCTGGGTTGTGATCGTGGCGAAGTTCAGTGACATTGGTGCACTGCTTATTGGAAAGGCGATCGGGCGTACTAAGATGGCACCTTCAATTAGCCCGGGGAAAACAATTGAAGGTCTAATTGGCGGCTTTGCTGCATCAGCGGGGATTGGGGCACTGCTACCCTGGCTTTTTCAAGAAAAATTTACCGATATTGTATTTTTTGGGGATTGGATTTTCACCCCCGGACAAGGCGCAATTTGGGGAACATTGCTTGCTCTGAGTGCAGTAATTGGAGATTTGATTGCCTCGGTGCTTAAACGACTCGCTTCAATGAAAGATTCCGGAGGTGCGATACCCGGTATTGGCGGATTATTTGATCTAACCGATAGTCTAATCCTTGCCGCCCCCACAGGGTACTTCATTTTATTCCTTCTTCGATAGTGAAACGACCCAAGAAGCTTGTACTCTTGGGAGCGACTGGCTCAATTGGCGAAAGCACTTTAAGAGTTATCCGCAAACATTCCGATAAAATCGAACTGATCGGAGTTTCGGCCCATCAACAATCTGAGAAACTGGTCGCAATTGCGAAAGAATTTAATGTTCCCCATGCCTGCCTCACTCATGATCCAATAGAAAAAATCACCCTCCCCAAAACCACCCAACTCCACACGGGACAAAATTCAATGGAGGAATTGGCTTCTTTATCAGACGCAGATGTTGTTGTAGTTGGGATTGTCGGTGCCGCCGGACTACTGCCCACACTTGCCGCATTACGAAAAGGAAAAGAGGTGGTTCTCGCCAACAAAGAATCTCTTGTAGTAGCGGGGGAATTGGTTACCGAAACTGCCCGAAAGCATGGCGGGCGGATAATCCCGGCAGATAGTGAGCACAATGCAGTATTTCAATGCATTCAAGGGCAAGACCAACGAACTCTCCAGTCCATTATTCTTACAGCATCAGGAGGGTCATTTCGTGACTTACCCCTTGATCAACTCTCGAATGTAACAATTGAGCAAGCACTTCAACATCCGAATTGGTCAATGGGGAAAAAAATTACCGTTGATTCGGCGACCATGGCGAATAAAGGATTAGAATTAATTGAGGCACGCTGGCTCTTTGATGTTTCTCCGAAGCAATTGGAAGTGGTCATCCATCCCCCCAGTTTGGTCCATGCAATTGTTCGATTTGTTGATGGGTGCTGCCTAGCCCAAATGACACCGGCTTCGATGACATTTGCTCTACAAAACGCGATTCTTTTTCCGGAACGTCATGAAGGAGTGGAATCATCGCTTGATTTTAGTCAACCACTCGACCTTTCTTTTTCGCCCCCGTCTTTAGACCGATACCCCTGCTTACGGCTTGCTATCGAAGCGATGGAGCAGGGAGATTCTGCTCCACTCATATTTAATGCAGCCAATGAAATCGCGGTGGATGCTTTTCTACGGAATCGAATTGGCTTTCTTGAGATTTCACGCATAATTGAAGAAACCTTGAATCATTCTAATTTCATTTCCACCAACTCCGTTGACGAACTTCTTTCTCTTGATGCAGAAACCCGTCAATCTGCCCAAAAACGAGTTCAACAACTCGGATAGCATCTTCTATTAATATGTCCTTTTTTTACGATTTTGCATTTCTTCTAGTCGCCTTGTTTGCACTTGGATTTACGATTTTTATCCACGAACTCGGCCACTTTTTAGCAGCTCGACAGCGTGGTTTGATAATTAAACGCTTTTCCATTGGATTTGGACCCAAAATTTTCGGATGGGAAAAAAATGGAGTGGAGTACAGAATCTCGATGTTTCCCTTCGGTGGATATGTGGCTCTGCCACAACTTGCCGATATGGGAAGACTCGAAGGAGAAAAAGAACAGGAGGAGGAGGAGGAAGAAAACAGAATGTCGGCATGGGACGACATTGAAGACGAGGACGAAGACGGCGAAGAGCTGGATGCAAGTAAAGAAAAGAAACCCGCTAAAATAAGTTACGCCGACAAAATGATCGTCTCCGTGATGGGTGCCGTTTTTAATATCTTACTCGCATTTGTTCTCTCCAGCATACTTTGGTTTTTTGGCTACGAAAGACGAGATGGTGAACTCACCACCAAGATTGGCTATATTGCCGATACCGTAGAACGATGGAATCCAATCGTGGAGCAAGGAGAAACTGTTGTTGGACCCGCCAAGAAAGCAGGAATCTTACCGGGCGATGAAATCCTTGCAGTGGATGGTTCTCCTGTAGAGGATTTCATGGATATACAGAGCAGAATTGTTACTGGAAAACTAAAATCTGCACAGGATCGTCGACTTACCAAGCTCACTTTGCTCAGGAATGGTGAGCAAAAAGTGGTTGAAGTATTCCCCGAGGTATTTGGAAATGAAGAAATTCGAATTATCGGAATTGGACCCAAGGAAACCTTTTTTGTTAAAGAACTCCAGCCAGACATGCCCGCTATCGCGGCCGGACTTACTCAAGGCGATCAATTGCTTTCAGTTGATGGAATTAAGATATTTTCATTCTATCACCTAGTTGATTATCTGATGAAGCTGGACGACGGAAAAGAGATTGCTCTCACGGTACGCAAAGGGGGAGAAAATGGATTGGAACAGACTTACAATTTACTACCAGTGGTAAAGGAACTCGAAAAAGGGAACCCCGAAAGCAAAAGGAAATTGATTGGATTTAGCCCTGAGTTTAAATCAATTACCACTTACCCCAACCCCCTCGTATTAATTGTAAGTCGGGTGAAAGATATGTATCACACTTTAACCGGCCTTGTTAACCCGCAGTCAGATGTGAAACTCCGCAATATGAGTGGCCCAGTTGGAATAGTGAATAATCTTAGTATTTTTGCGAGTATTGGATTTAAAAAACTCCTTTGGTTTGTGGTGTTTATAAATGTCAATCTTGCCATCCTAAACTTGCTTCCCATTCCAGTATTGGACGGTGGGCACATGGCATTTGCCACCATTGAGAAGATTCGTGGCAAACCACTTCCACTCGCCTTTCTCGAACGGTCACAAATTCTTTTCATCGTACTACTTTTTTCCTTCATGCTGTATGTCACATTCTTTGATTTCCAGCGCCTTTTTTAAGGAGTAAGCCAAGGCATGGCGTCCACCTACTGCGCCTCGCGTTTTCATTCGATCCGACGAAAATCTCGGATCGTATCGATTGGGAATATTCAAACCGGGGGTACTCACCCGGTGCGGATCCAATCCATGACCACCACTGACACTATGGATGTGGACGCCACCGTTCGACAAACCATTGAATTGGCGGAAGCAGGGTGTGAAATTGTTCGAATTACCGCACCCAATGTACGGGCAGCTGAAGCGCTTGGACTCATTGCCAAAGAAGTTCGTTCTGCCGGTTTTAACATTCCCCTTGTTGCCGATATCCACTTCCTTCCCTCCGCCGCCATGGAAGCGGCTAAACACGTGGAAAAAGTGCGCGTCAATCCCGGGAACTATGCCGACCGCAAAAAATTCAACATTCGTGAATACAGTGATACTCAATACGAACAGGAACTCGAACGGCTCCACGAGTCATTCTCCCCTCTCGTGCTCCGCTGTAAAGAACTCGGGCGATGCATGAGAATAGGAACCAATCATGGCTCTCTCTCCGACCGGATCATGAATCGATTTGGCGACTCGCCACGCGGCATGGCAGAATCTGCCCTAGAATTCATTCGTATTGCCAGGTCGCACGGTTATCACGATCTCGTTCTTTCCATGAAAGCAAGTAATCCAAAAGTGATGATTGAGGCTTATCGCCTCGTGGTCTCTTTAATGGACGAAGAAGACATGGATTATCCGCTTCACCTCGGTGTCACCGAAGCAGGAGATGGAGAGGATGCCCGTATTAAAAGTGCGATTGGGATTGGGTCACTCCTACTCGATGGACTAGGCGATACCATTCGGGTTTCTCTTACCGAGGACCCTGTGGCTGAAATTCCGGTTGCACGCGACCTCGCACACCGTGCTCAAAACTGGTGGGCAAGCACGGTTAAAAAACAAATTCATCAGGTCGAAGAAGTGGATCCCTTCTCGTTTCAAAGGCGCCGATGTCCGGAAACTTCTCTTACCTCTGATGGCAGCAATATCGGAGATAAACACCCCCCGCTTGTAATTGCTGCGGCAAATCATCCAATATCTCAATCCGCTCAAATTATTAAGGAAGTCGCCCAAGTCCAAGTCAGTGCGAAAGACGCACCGGTGGAAGGACTGTTACTTACCTTAACACACTCTTCCGAACTTCCCCATCTTGCCACTCTTCGTTCAGCACTGTTCGGGGCAGTTCCCTTTTTAGTGGTCGAGGATCAAAGAAACGAATCGGACGACGATTCAATTCCTCCACAACAACGAAACCTCACCCCACTTCTTTGGTATTCCCAACAAGCCACAACGGACGAAGCCTCCCTTGCCCGGTTCCTGACCTTTTGTGTGGAGGCCGGCCAACATCCCATACTTTCTCTCAATGACGAAACCTTCTCCGCGGGATACATTGCACTACTATCCAATCTCCCCCTCACACCGCTAATCACGCTCTCTCCTCAAGAGAACCAAAATCCGGTATCGAGTTACCGTTTGCTTGCGGCAAACCTCGCTCAAAATAATTTACACTTCCCCATTTGGATTCGAAATAATCAACAAAACCAATTATTTCCCGACGGGGGCTCCTTCTCCGCCCAGCTTCTCGATTCCTCCATACTATCTGGCTCACTCCTCTGCGACGGGATTGGTGAAATCCTTTCGGTCGAACACACCGGTGAACTCAATCGTAACCGCGGACTTGCCTATAATCTACTCCAAGGAGCCCGTGCCCGAATCTCCAAAACTGAATTTGTTGCCTGCCCGAGTTGCGGACGTACCCTCTTCGATCTCCAAAGTACAACCCAACGGGTCAAAAAAGCTACCGGTCATCTCAAAGGAGTCACCATTGCAATAATGGGATGTATTGTAAACGGGCCCGGAGAAATGGCCGATGCCGATTTTGGCTATGTGGGATCTGGCCCAGGAAAAATCGATCTTTATGTGGGTAAAAATCGCGTAAAATCAGCCATTCCAGAAAAGGATGCCGTTGACCAACTCGTTCAACTCATTCAAAAAGAAGATAAATGGATCGCTCCCTAACCAATCAAACTCCTGATCTCTCCAACGCTGACTCTGCCCTCCAGGATAGAATCCTTGCCGGTCACCAAGCCGTCCTCGCTCAAGTCGAATACTTTCGGGCAAACTTTGGCACCGCCGAGAGCAGCTGGAAAAAAGACGGTACCCGTGTCACTGTAGTAGACGAAACCATTTCAAGAGAATTATTCCTCCTGCTTCAGAAGGAATTCCCGAGTGATGATTTTTGTTCGGAAGAAGGAGCTGAAACAGCTGAACCTATTCGAACCAAGTCTGAATTCTGTTGGATTCTCGATCCGGTTGACGGGACCAACAACTATGCCGTTGGCGTTCCTGAATGCTGCATTTCACTGGGCCTTCTTCGACATGGAATGCCAGTCTATGGATTGATATACGATTATGGCCGGGACAATCTGCTTCAAGGTGGAAAGGG
>CAJQKB010000166.1 GCA_905478775.1 uncultured Opitutales bacterium
ATTTATGTACATAAAGATGGGACTCAATACGGTCCCTACACCCTCGAACAAGTTCAACAATACATACAACAAGGTGCGTTTACATTACAGGATCAGGCGTGTCACGACGGGCAGAATTGGATCCCCCTCTCCCAAGTGCCCGGCTTGAGCCAACCTGCAATCGCACAGCCTGTTGCCCAACAACCACAGGCTCAGGTTGCACCCAACGCAGGAAATGCCCAAAGCAAATTCAATCAGGCTGCTAGCCAGGCTCAACCTGCACCAGGAAAAGGCAGTAATAAAAAACTTATAATATGGGGTTCGGTTGGAGCGGTTGCTCTGATTGTAATGATTGGCAGTGCTATCTTTCTTTTTTCAGGCGATGATGAAGAAAATGGCGATCAGGTTGTAAATAATGAAACTGAATCTGAGCAGGCTGAAGCCAGCTCTTCGCAAGCATCAGATGAGCCCCCAAAAGAACCAAAGAATTCTGGATCATCAAATAATAACATTCCTCTAATAGAAAGAATTCCCTCCGATGCCGGAGCCGTTATTTTGATCAGAGTCAATGATCTCCTGCAAAAAGGTCGTGACGATATCGCGGCCCTTTTGCCACCAGGCTTACCTCCCATGGTTGCCAAAGCACTCGAAAACCCAGCCTCTTTAGGACTCGATATCTCCGAACCTTTTCAAATTCATCTGATCCCTAACGAAAATACAAACTTAGCACCAACCGGAGGTGTTGCCGGTAAGTTGTCAGACAAGGAAAAGTTCATGAATACGATCGAATTACTTGCCGGTCTGGATAAACCAACGGAAAAAGATGGATATCATCTCTACCAAGCACTTGGTGGGGCCGACGGTGCTGAACCACAAATTGCCGTCGGATCTGACTTCTTTTATGCGGGTAGTGCGGATATTCCTAAAGACAGAGAACCATCGATTGAAAAATTCATGACCGCAGATAGTTCCAATGCATTGATCAAAAACCAAGATACTTTTGCATCGTTTTCAAACGAGGAAAATGACATGGGAGTCTGGTTCGGCGGAGATTCTATCCTCGATAATTTGGGAGCCAACCTTGAAGATGTTAACCTGGATACTCTAAAAGGCGGAAGTGGCACCCTTACCCTGAACTTCGAGGATGGTGAAATGGTCGGACAAGTTAAATTAGATGCTCCCAGTAATGACATGGTTTATGGAAAAGGTAGATTTTCCGATGGAATCTTAAAATTCGCTCCCTCCGATGCGGTCCTTGCGTTGGGTTTTGCTTTCGACCTGCTCAAATTTGTTGAGTATGCCGAAAAGGAACTTCTCTCTGAATTTGAAGAAGATATCAAACTGGATGAGGCTATGCCCGAGCTTGGTGGATTGACGATAAGAGATGCCATCAGCTCCTTTACGGGTGAATTTCTCGCCTCAATCACGGATGTTAAAATGCCAGACCCCGCAAGCATGGGTGGTTTCCCAGGAGGCCCTGATGTTGCCGAAGATAATCCGTTTGGGGGTGATGCCTCACCTGCCGAAGTCAATCCCTTTGGAGATGATGACATGGAAGATTCGCCCTTCCCAGGTCCGGGTGCTCCCGGAGGTTTCCCCGGTGGTTCTCCTCCAGGCGGAATGGACCCGAGTGCAATGATGATGGCCGCCATGCCCAGACCCGAATTTATCGTGGCTGCCTCAATCGATACGGAAAAGTGGCTCAAGCTCAAAGCGGCTCCTCCCCTCGCCATGGGACTTGGATTGGCAATGATGCAGGGCTATTCGATCACCGAAAAGAATGATTTGCTTCTGATTGCCAGCAAAGATCATATCGCAGCCACTCAATCTGGCTCGGTAAAGAATCCGGTTAGTGGTTCAGGAAAAGAGATTTTTGAAAAGAATGATTTTGTTTTTAAAATTAATGTCGCCCCCATTTTAAAAATGGACTTGCCCATACCGCCTGGCGGTCCGATGGAAATGCTCAAGGATTTCTCCCATTTGGAAATGTCATCCAACTCAAGCAAAACCTCCGGGTCAGGAACCATGAAATTAGCTTTTACCGACAAAAATAAAAATTCCCTTTCCCAAATTCTGAAATTGATAAAAGCCGTGCAAACAATTGTGCCTGAAGGAATGAACCTCTAGGATCAATAGAACACCTCATACTATCGAGATTGATTCATTTGTTAGCCACCTAACTTTTTTGAATTAGAAAATCCCTCCGGTATCGTTACACACATGGTTCAAATGGTCGGGCTCATGAAGCCAGAATCGATCAATTTTTAAAAACGAAAGAGGATCAATTTTTCGTTTATTAATTAAATGGAAAATACTTTTTAATATCCGGTATCGGGGCAGATATTAAAATATTGTTTGTTTTATTCCCTCCCCATGTGGAACGCGGAATGAAAATGAGCACTCAATTTCGCAACTTATTTATTTGTTTATTGTTGAACGGTCTAAACTTTCTGAGTTGAAGATAAATCATAAATTAAAAGTGTCTGATTAATACAGGATTTCTTGGTAAACAATCCAATTCCGAGGTTTACATTCAATGACCAATATAATTCAGGGTTTGTAAAACCGTGCATTAAAAAATTTTTAATGGGACAAAACGATTTCGAATCCCAATGAAAAAGACGATTCGAATTTATCAAAACCTTGAGAAATGTATAAAAACTTCATTTTTTTTTAAACTCTCCAGAATTTGGTAAAATATAAAAAAAACTACATAATTAACATATTACCTAAAAGAAGAATTATAATATATTAGAAAATAATATAATATAAATTACAATAAATTTATATATCAGGAAATAATTAAACAAAAAACTTAAATAACCCAACGATAGCAATTTATGACATAAAGATAAAATATATTATACTTTAGCTATAATGTATAAAAAAAGAGGTAATAACACGTATTAAATACTAGAATTTGGATAATAGTAATAAACCCAATCCTTATTCCGATAAATTTTAACAAGCCCAATTACTTTTCAGTAATTAAAAAAACCTCCCTACAGCAAAAAGTCATGAAGAATCCTAAACTTCTTTCCGTTTTCCTTTTTATCTGCGTAGTTTGTTCGATTAATGCTCAGACAATTGTGCCGTCTGGGTTAGGTCAAATGAGTGTGACTCAACCGACACGGGATACGGCCACGCTTACAGGTCAGCTTTTACAGAATGGGGGAGAGAATCCAACCATTAAAATCGTTTGGGGTGATGAGGATCGTGGAGTTTCTCCCACACCTTCGGTTGCTTGGGATAATGAGGTTATCATTTCCACGAATCAGGCACCGGGTAGTTTTTCGACCACGATCAATATCCCGAACCTTGACAAAATTTACTATTTCCGAGCACTAGCTTCTAATGCGGGTGGTACTGTAGTCAGCAGAGAACTTGGAATTTTAAACCCATCTGCTCCAGTAGGAAAAGCCGATTTGCAAGGTAGATGGAATTTTGACGCAAGCAATGCCAACGATGTTTC
>CAJQKB010000167.1 GCA_905478775.1 uncultured Opitutales bacterium
ATTTTTTCGAATCGGGACGGTTTTTTTGCCTGTTCCTACCTCCGGGTACTAATCGACCGGGCAGACCAAGATCCTAACTGTCCCGATTTGAATGATAGCCAAAAAGAAGCACTTGATTTCTTGGACTCGGTCTGTGAGAGAAAAGAACTTCAATCCTGCTTTACTTTACAAAAAGGAGATATGCTTTTTCTCAATAATTGGACTACTTTACACCGAAGAACTGCCTTCGATGACCATGAAGATTCGGATAAGAAAAGACATCTTTTACGAATCTGGCTATCGATGCCCAATAGCAGACCGATAGACGAGTCTTTTCGAAAGAATTTTGGGGCAGTGGAAGCGGGTGCAATCCGAGGGGGAATTACTCCTTCGATCCAATAATTTCCTTGCTCATTTATTTTACATTTCCATCCAAGGAAAAGTATCTATCTTACAAACTATTGATTCGATCCAGTTTTCTATTCAAACAACAGAACATTTTCATATGAAATCTCACTTAATTCTTACCGTTATTACCCATGTCATATGTTCTTTTGATTTATTATCCTGCCCTCCTGATGAACAACTCAATACGACAGAGCCAAAGAGGGAGATTGATTCGAAGCTTCCTGAAAAACCAAGGGAGATTGTTTCTTCTCTCCCACCAAGTCCGTTTGTAGATAAAAGGGGACCTCATGTTTTGGTGTTGGGAGGGGGAGGTTCACCTTCTGGTAATCAAATTTCGTTGGAAAGTAATGTGAAGTATTTTCGCAAAATCAGTAATGCTGTTGGATTAGGCAATGCCACAGTAAGTACCTATTTTGCAGATGGAAAAGAGAACGGCCGAGATATTCAATTTTTTGACCCAAATTATTTGGTTCCTGAAATTAATCTAATAATGGCAGAACTTTTCGGAAAAAACAAGGGTTTGGCCAATCAGTACAGGTCGAACCAATTAAAACCGGATGGTTCCTCCTCGATTGCAAATATAGACCAATGGTTTAACCAACGAAAAAAATCCACATTTTCCGGAAAAAACCTGATCTACTTTACGGGGCACGGAGGGAAGGGAGATAATAAGACCCCACACAATACGACTGCTTATTTATGGTCAAACAATCGACTCAAGGTTAATGAACTTGTCAAAAAACTGGATCAACTCCCTATTAAGCAATCTACCCTGTTAGTCATGGTTCAATGTTACAGTGGTGGATTTGCCAATGTTATATTTGAGAATGGTGATCCCAGTAAAGGAGTTTCAAAACATTCTCGGGCTGGTTTTTTCTCCACGACACAAACTCGGGTTGCTGCAGGTTGTACCCCTGACATTCGAGAGGAAAACTACCAGGAATACAGTACTTCGTTTTGGGAGGCTTTAAGTGGTTTTTCAAGAATGGGAAAAAAAATAAGCCAGCCCGATTATAACGAGGATGGTACAATATCCCTAATGGAAGCTCATTCCTATGTGTGTATTAATTCCAACACTATTGATATACCAATCAAAACTTCCGATATCCTGCTTCGGAAATTTCTCCCCAATCAATTCAGTACAAAGCCCACTCGTAATAAAGTTTCGGAGTTAATCGATAAATATCTACCCAAGGTTTTCAAAAAAGATTCAAATGGGACTAATACGGAGGAAATAAACCTGCTCGAGTCTTTCTCCAAATCGATTCTCTCAGAGCGGGCAAATCCAGAAGAAAAAGCAGTTCTATTCAATTTATCGAAAATTTTAGCATTACAAGAAGATTTCCCTGGAAAGGAAATTAAAAGTATTCAGGAAGATTTAAAAAAAGAAAAAGAGGCTGTTCTCAAGGAAAAGAAAAAAGCAACGGAACAGAAAAATAAATATACCAATGAACTTCGAAAAAAATTAATTTCGCGATACCCTGAATGTTCAAATCCATTCCATCCCACTACTACCCTCCTTCTTTCCACGCATCAAAAAAAGGGCGTAATCAATTTGGTGAATGAAAAAGAACTGTGGAAAAAACTGGTAGAAGAAAAAGAAATAATAAAAGGACATGAATCCAAGCGCTTCCTTATCGAGAAAAAAGAAGTAAAGATCATGAGATTACGAAGATGTATTGAAAATATTATCCTCGCTCATACACTTACAGAATATGGGAGTGAAAACCAAAAAAAGCAGTACAATGCTTTACTCAAACTGGAGAGGTCGACTTTCTAATAAACGGGGTTTCCCGCTTTCAGAAAGAGCGAAAATTAGAATATTCTAGAATCCGCGTCCGCGCAGTGCCGTGTCCAATTGCTTTTGGAACTCCGCCACATCTTCGTCCGAAGGCTTGTATTGGTCATCCCCACCAGTCAATCCAAGACGGCCATACTGATCGAGTGTCCACTTCTTGCTTTGACCGTCTGAAAAGACAACGCTTCCACTTGCCATCGCACCGGGTGGGTTCACCTTATCCAGTTCAACTGTAACTCCGCCCACTCCCTCTAGTGGAGCATCAACTGAGGGGTTCTGAGGGTCAGTTCCGCCTTCTTTGTCTTTAACTGGCACTTCCTCCTCCTCATCGACAAGGGTGAGATTCAAATCATCAACAAGAAAACGGACATCAATATAAGTCATCACGACTCCGAAATCTTTATTAATCTTTTTTTGTATATCAGAAAGACCAATTCCCTCGGCCACCCACTTCGAAATTTCTTTTTTCTGTTCATCAGAAGGTTCGGAAGGTGAGTGTGCACTAGGTGCATCTTGATTTATTGATTCGGTGGATTCAGATGAGTCTTCAGTCATGGTATATAGTAATCCTTTCTTGGTAACAAATTATGCGGGAAAGACAAGACGCGAAAGTCTAATCTTAATTAAATAATTTATTCGATCGACTGGGATAGTTCTTCATTGAGATATTCAACCGCATACTTGATCGAATTATCTTGCTCCATCATATTTTCTACTGTCTTGCAGGCATGAATAACCGTACCATGATCTCGACCGCCAAATGCATTCCCAATTTCCTGGAGCGAATGTTCAGTCAAGATACGAGAAAGATACATTGCCACCTGTCTTGGAAAAGCAATATTTGCTGGTCGGCGGCGAGATAGCATATCTGCCATACGGAGGTGATAATAATCAACCACCTTCTTTTGGATAGTCTCAATTGTGATCCGGCTTAAATTCTCTTCCCGAAGAATGTCGCGGAGCAATCTTTGCACAGTTTCCAAATCCGCTTTTCTTCTGGTTAAGCCGACATAACCTGCGACTCGGGTCAAGGCACCTTCCATCCTTCTTACATTGCGGGCAATACTCTTGGCAAGAAATTCAATAATTTCGGGCTCAATTGAAATTCCCATTGCATCTGCTTTACGAGTAAGGATTGCCACCCTTGTCTCCCAATCCGGTGCCTGAATGTCAGCCACTAAACCCCATTGGAAACGGGATAGTAAACGACTCTCAATTTTATCAATTTCACCGGCGGGGCGATCACTAGTTAAGAAAATTTGACGCTGAGAATCATAAATATCGTTAAAAGTATGAAAAAATTCTTCTTGGATTCTTTCTTTCCCCGCGAGGAATTGAATATCATCAATCAATAAGTAGTCGCAACTCCGATAACGGGAGCGAAACTTTGTCAATGTATTCTCTTGAATCGCACGAATAAACTCATTGGTGAATTTTTCGCAGGATACATAGGTAATTCGACAGGATGGATTCCTATTCAGAGCCTGGTGGGCAACTGCATGCATTAAATGAGTTTTACCTAAACCAGTCTCTCCGTAGAGGAAAAGTGGGTTGTAGGCGTGTGCAGGAGCGTTGGAAACCGCCACACACGCAGCATGGGCCAATTCACTTCCTCCCCCGACAATAAAGTTGGAAAATGTGTTCTTGGGATTAATTCCAAGTGATCTTCCCTGTAGTGCCGGGCCAGTCATTCGAGAACTGGATTTTGTATTGGAAGAGGGAATAGGAGACATTCGATCGTTGGAACTGGAGGATTCATTTCCAATATCTCCGAGTAATTCAACCGTAAAGGGACGGGCAACTAATCGATCTGCTTCACGGCGTATAATATCAAGATAGTTATCGCGGATCCAAATCGCAGAAAATTCGTTTGGAGTAATTAATTCGCATCCGTCTTCATCAAGACGACCGACCCGTATGTTATCGAACCAAACACGAAATGTGTCGGCCGGAATTACTTCTAAAAGGTTATCGCGGAGGCTACTCCAAAAGGTTTCAGGACTGCTGGTGGTTTGAGACATTAAATGAGGGATATTTGAGATTTATTCACATCACATAAAACACCACTCGAAAAACTTAATTTACTATCTACCACAATGACAACTAAAGAATTAATGAAACGCATTGGCATAAATGCAAATACGGAGCAATTAAATCGCAAGTTACTGAATGACAGTAATTTAAATACTATAAGGGGAATATTCAAGGGTGATTTATTGAAGGGATGAAATGAAAGGGATAGAATTGTTTTGAAGAAAAATCGAGATGAAACCAAGAAAAAAAAACAAAGAGTTGAAGAAACTTTCTCACAAGTTATTCACAATCGTGAGTCCATAAGTTTTTTTGCACTTTTAGGTTGCCATGTTTCAACCAAATGTAACGGCTCCGACATTATTGATAATTCGCGAGTTAGAACAAATATTTCTAAATTTCCGGACTACACTTTTCTTCATCCGTTCATTTTTTTTAAAAGTTTTTCATTAAAGTCATTCGCAGAATCATGACCTAATTGTCGAGCCGCTTGAACCATCGCTGCCACTTCAACTAAACGTGCCATGTCTCGCCCAGGTCGAAGAGGGATTTCCATATTAGGTATTTCAATCCCCAGTAAATCGAATGTTTTTCGATCTAATCCGGTCCGGTCCGGTTCAATTTCCTCCGAATCCTCCAAAAAAGTGACCACCAAATCGATTCTTTTCTCAAGTCGCACAAATCGGATTCCAAAAAGTTCTTCGACATTAATAATGCCAATTCCACGACATTCCATAAAACCTCGACACATATCATCACAAAAACCCACTGGTGTGTGATCACTTAACAGTTTCACTTTTACAATATCATCTGCCACTAAGCTATGGCCTCGTTCAATTAAAGCCAATGCTGCCTCACTTTTCCCCGCCCCACTATCTCCTCTGATTAAAGTACCAATTCCCCGAATATCTAATAATGTCCCATGACAACTCGAGCGTGGGGCAAATCTTTCCTCGAGGAGCATTGTAACTTCAGTAGTAAATGCCTTAGAAGATAATGAACTCCGAAAAAGTGGCACGCCATTCTTCTCCAATACCTCGACCATTTCAGGAGTGGGTGCTAAATTGCGTGAAACTACGACACATGGAATTTTTTTGGCCACCATCGTTTCCATTACATGCTTACGACGAGCAGATGACTGTTCACGAAAGAAACCCATTTCTCCAGCTCCAAAAAGTTGTATTCGCTTATTGGCAAAATATTTAAAGTATCCCGTTACTGCCAGAGCCGGCCGATTGACACTTCTTTCTCGAATGGTACTTCTTCCCAATGATTTTTCAGAGTTCACTAATCGTAAACACAATTGCTTACCGTAATCTTTAAAAAATTCACGTACGGCAATACTTTCAATAATATACTTCGATTCAGCGGGTGAGGAATGGGGGGGGCTCATAAATAAAAATTATTTTTTGGTTACGCTTCGAAATCAGTCCCCAAGTATTTTTCTCGGGCTTGCGGGTCAGATAATAAAAAGGGTGCATCTCCATGGGTGAGAACGCTTCCGTCGTACAGTAAATATGCTCGATCCACTGCACGAAGGGTTTCCCGGACATTATGGTCTGTCAAAAAGATACCGATTCCTTTTTTCTTTAAATCAAGAATGATCTTCGTTACCTCGCTCACACTGATCGGGTCAACTCCACTAAAAGGTTCATCCAATAATAAAAACTGGGGCGATAAGGTAAGGGCACGGGTGATCTCCAAGCGTCGACGCTCACCACCGCTTAAGGTGTAGGCTTTTTGCTTGGACAGATGAGATAGATTTAATTCTTCCAGCCTTACCTTTACTAAATGATCCTGTTCCTCCTTGGAAATAGATAGAGTCTCGGCAATTGCTCGGATATTTTCTTCCACGGTTAACTTGCGAAAAACGGAAGATTCCTGGGGCAAATAAACAATTCCTTTTCGGGCTCGCTTATAAGCAGGCAAACGGGTCAGGTCATCATTGTTTAACAATACCTTGCCAGAGGACGGAGTTAAGAATCCGGCAACCATTGAAAATGTAGTTGTTTTCCCCGCTCCATTGGGCCCGAGTAATCCCACCACCTCTCCTCCCTTGGCTTCCAAGTCGACCCCGCAGACAACCTCCCTGCCTCCAAATTTTTTTCGTAGACCTTCCACCCGAAGTGAAGGCACCTGCTCCTCATTATCCATTATTGAGTCTTTTTCTTTACTTTTTTTCTAAATCCAAAATCAGGTAAGGGAGGAAGCTCTAGACGCGGACGGGTATTTTTTCCGCCCAATACACGGGCCCGTCTGTTCCCTTTTTCCAAAACGATAGATTCCCCTCTTGCTTCTCCCCACTCATCATCAACCACTCGAGCCCGTCCAGTCAGTAATACTGTTCCAAGCTTTACATCCAATGCCATCATATCGGCATAAGATACCCGCCCGCCTTGCCTGAGGACCACGTTGCCCTTGGCATCCATCGTGGAAATCTTTCCAATTTCCGAATTCGAGCCATTTCCGTCTTTAACGAAAAGAACTTCTATATTGTCACAGGTTAAGAAAAGATTGTCTCCTTCAATACTTACATTTCCATCCAATGAAAAAAGATGAGAGTTTTTCTGAGTCGATACAAATTCAAGATAATCCGCCTGAGCAACAGTCGGTATGGTTGCATTTTTTTCTTCGCCCTGAGGACTGTCTTCATCACCGGTTGCACAACGCGAATCCTCCCCCCCTAAGTCATGAGCAAAGAATCCCCCCAAGCCACTCGAAAAGATCACTTTACCGTATTGCTTAAAAATCATTTGATTCCGTCCTTTGTCTACAGAATTAATCCATTGCCAATCATTTCCTTTCGCTCGGAACCCGCTGCCCACCACATCAAAAAAACCCGCTCCATTTGCCTGCCCCGATTCCAATAAAAACTCACCGGCACTGCTTTTTGCAGTGAGTTCAATGATTTGATCAGTAAACATATACAGTATAGGGTTTGTCGTTAGAAAAGTGTCACTATCTTTCGACGTAACCTGAGAGGCATGCAATTCCCAAGATAAATGACCGTCCTCATTAAATTGAGGGATTACCAGGTTTTGAACCGTGGACAAGTCACCCTCATTTGCCTTTAAAAAGCGGAGGTTTGCCACCAATAAAAATAAAGACCACCACTTTAGAAATGCAATCAATCGATCTGCAAAAAAACACACGAAACGAACAGGTCGAAATGACAAACTACTTTTCTCCCTTTTCTCTACTCAGTTTAACCGATTGAATCTGAGTGAGGGGTACGAATTTAAGTACCGTACCATTGATGCAATATCTTTTATCCGTGGGAGTATCAAATCCTTCCCCCTTAAATACATGTCCCAAATGCCCGTC
The DNA here is from genome assembly GCA_905478775.1 of uncultured Opitutales bacterium. Classification (GTDB taxonomy): domain Bacteria; phylum Verrucomicrobiota; class Verrucomicrobiia; order Opitutales; family Seribacteraceae; genus Seribacter; species Seribacter sulfatis. Next base: position 7,541 of record CAJQKB010000167.1, read on the forward strand.
ACAGGAGGCACACAACACTTCAGTTCGTGCGTACCCTAAGTGGTAATCCGTACTCGTTTTTATGTTTTTTGCTTTAGAGGGATCATAAAAGGAAGGCCAACCACAATGGGAATCAAATTTTTCCTTGGAGGAAAACAACTCAGTATTGCACCCCGCACAGTAGTAGGTGCCAGCACCCTGCTCTTTAAATTCAAGGTATATTTTTCCATTGGGTCGTTCCGTCCCCGCTTCTCTTAAAATTCTGAATTGTTCGGGAGATAGGATCTTCTTCCATTCCTCCTTCGTGCGTTCTACGCTTACTTTCTTTGAATCCTTATTTTGTGTGTGTGTGGGGGGAGAATTATTCAGGGCCAATAATCCCGAAAATACCGCCATGGCAATCACGCATAATCCAGTTAAAAGTGTAATTGGTTTCATTTCAAAAATCTAAAGCAAAAGGAGGGGAATGGTCAAATGACTAACTCATTTTCAACTACCCCAGTCTCTCAATCAAACTCGCCTCATTGGTATAGGTTATTGCCGATTCCTTGGAAATAATTCCATGCTGATAGAGATGAAGGAGGTGTTGTTCCATTGTCATCATTCCCTCTTTTGACTGCGTCTCCATTGTGGAATACACTTGCTGCCAATTACCAGAACGAATCAGGTTTCCAAGTGCAGGGATATTTTTGAGAACTTCCATTGCTAATATTCTGCCGTTCCCGTCCATTCGGGGTACCAGTTTTTGACTTAATACAAAAGAGAGACTGAATGAGAGTTGAAGACACAAACTCTTGGTCTGCTCAGAAGGGAACATATCCACAATTCGACTCAATGCTCCCTTGGCATCCCGAGTGTGCAGAGTCGAAAAAACCAAATGTCCAGTTTCTGCAGCACTTAATGCAAGAGATGCCGTCTCAGTGTCTCGAATCTCCCCCACAAAAATAACATCCGGATTCTCTCTCAGGGCACTCCTCAAACCTGCCGCAAATGAGGGAACATCCTGACCAATTTGGCGTTGAGAAACCATTGAACTTTCACTTTCAAATAAAAACTCAACCGGATCTTCCAGTGTAATGATTCGTGTTTTCCGATGAAGGTTTACATGATTAATCAGGGACGAAATTGTGGTTGATTTCCCGCTCCCCGTCACGCCAGTGACCAATACCAGTCCCCGTTTCAATTCGGTAATATCCTGCCAAATTTTCTCGGAGGGTAAACCCACCTCATGGATGGGAGGAATATTTGAAGCAAGAACCCGCATAACAAATGCAAGGCCATCCCGATCCCGGAAAATATTAAGGCGAAAATTAACCCCATGCTCCAACCATTCAAAAGCAGTGTCCACATCCTCCGGTTCATCTTCGGAAAAAGCAATCGCGAGATGTTTTTCACTCAGGAGAATCCCCAACATATAACGAATAATTTCATCCGTCACCGGTCCAGCGCCTGGCATCGGAGTCAAATCATCATCAATTCGAAAGCTTACCGGACGGCCCGTTTTGACATGCATATCAGAAATCCTGGATAAATTTCCCTTTTTATATGCCGGATCAATAAAATAATTAAGCATTTGAGCAAAGCTTAATGGTGAATCGCCAACCTGGTAAATGGGTTGATTAATATCGTAGTTTTGTGACATGGCTTGTTATGAAAAGAATTTATTTTTGATTAGAGAGTTTTTTGTAATCAATGCAACTCTCGTTTCGAAGATAATATTATTGGATTGCAAAAAGATACTTAAATTTCGAGACTAAAACTTTTTTATTCTATTTCATGAAAGTTCATTTCTTAGGTACACGAGGCTCCATCCCCACTGCCCCCTCCTCCACTGTGATCAGGGAGAAAGTAGTGGCTACCCTCCTTGCTGCCCGCGGAAAAGATCTTCGATCTGAAACTCAAATAAGAGAATTTGTTAAAAAACAACTCCCCTTTCAATCCGGACATACATACGGGGGAAATACACCCTGCCTGAATATTGAAACCGGATCGGAGGACTACCTAATCATGGATGGGGGTTCAGGAATACGGGCACTCGGTAAGGAAATTGTCGAATCGGGAGTGTCAGGGAAAACATTTCATATTTTCTTTTCCCACCTTCATTACGACCATGTTCAAGGAATTCCTTTCTTTGCTCCCGCTTATATACCCGGAAATAAAGTAGTTTTTCATGGCGGACATGACACCATTGAGCAGGCTCTAAAGGACCAAATGAAAACCCCATTTTTCCCCATCCCATTTGAGACTTTTGCCGCCGATATTTCCTTTGAAACTCATATTCCTGGAGACGTGATTTCTATATGTGATGTTACAATTACATTACACGAACAAAATCACCCGGGAGTTTCTTACGGATATCGAGTTGATCAAGGTGACCGTTCCTTTGTCTATTCAACAGATGCCGAACACACGAGCCCGGCTCACGGCAAAGAATATCCGTTTATTGATTTTATTAAAGGAACTGACCTCCTCATTTTTGATGCCCCTTACACCCATTCCCAATCTATCGGAAATCGTGAACACTGGGGGCATTCAAGCAACATTATGGGGGTTGAATTAGCCGCCCGGGGCGAAGTGGGAACCCTCGCGATTTTTCACCATGATCCTGCTTCTTCCGATAAAGACATGGATGACTTTCTTTCTCATACAAAAAAATTCTTGGATCGTTCTAAATTAGCAGTTCGAGAAGCAAGACCAGGAATTCCCGGAGCTCCCTCCCCTCGTGCCCATCCATCCGAAGTACTGGTGGCATACGACGGTTTAATATTTGAAGTTTAATTTCAATGCTTACCCCTCCGAGCCCGAGCGAAGAATTACCGAAGAGACTTGAAAAAGCAACGATCAACGAGTTGCCTCTTGTTCACTTTCACGGTTCGATTCAAGTGGCCGAAGACTCGGAATCATTCGAACAGCTCTGCACTTTGCTGGTAAACGAAAAAGTCCTTGGATTCGACATCGAGTGCAAGCCCAATTTCAAGAAAGGTCCCAACAACCCGCCCGCACTGATTCAGTTGGCAACAGCAGATCAAGCCTTTCTTTTTACACTCCACCCAGTTATGAAGAAACTGGGCCCGTTGGTAAAGATTCTCGAAGACCCTTCCATCATTAAAACTGGAGTTGCCCTTAAAGACGACCTGATCAATCTTCAAAAGATTGAACCTTTTAAACCGGACGGTTTCCAAGATCTTGCCTCAATTGCACAGTCTCTCAAAATTGAACAAACTGGACTCCGGAATTTAACTGCTATTTTCTTTAACCAACGTCTTTCAAAATCGGCTCAGCTTTCCAACTGGCAAAAAAGACCACTCTCTCCTGCCCAGATTAACTATGCCGCCACGGATGCGTGGATAAGTCGCGAACTCTACCAAACCATGAAACCAAGATTGGAATTGGTTTCAACTGCGGAAGAATAGTTCGTAACCCAATCTTGATTATTTAAAGGCTTAACTTCCAACCTCTCTTCTTCAGCATATCAAGAAGAACAGCAGCGAGGAGCACCATTCCGAGTACCACTTTTTGAGTGTAACTTTGCACGCCGGTTAAATTCATTCCATTCTGAATCACCGCAATTATGAAGGCTCCAATCAAAGTGCCAAAAACTTTCCCCCTTCCCCCGGAAAGTGAAGTTCCCCCCACTACGACAGCCGCAATCACATATAATTCATACATTAAACCATACTTCGGATCCCCACTTTTAAATTGGGAGGCCATGATTACCCCTCCCAAGCCAGCCAGTGCCCCGCAACTTGCATATACCCCCAGCAAAATTTTCTTCACCGGCACTCCGGATAGTCGGGCTGCTTCCGGGTTTCCACCGACCGCATAAATATATCTTCCCAGGGTGGTTCGGCTCATTAGGGTATGGGCCAACAGATAAAGTACGACCATTAGCACCACTGCATTGGGAATCCCTCCCAAATCATCTCCCCGTCCAAGCCAATCAAAAGATTGGGGTAATTGATAAATCGAAAGTCCGCCCGAAAGCATGTAAGCCAGACCACTTCCCACCATCATCATCCCAAGAGTCGCCACAAAGGGGGGCACCCCAAAATAAGCGACCATCGAGCCCGAAAACAGTCCCAAAGCAGAGCAGATCAAAATTGCAAAGCCACACCCGGCTATCATCCCTGCAACAGTCGCCTCATCGCCTCCAAACCATTCCCGAATTACCCACGTGGCCAAGACTGCAGATACCGCGATTAAACTCCCCACCGACAGGTCAATCCCGGCAGTTATTACGATGAGCGTCATTCCAATCGCCAAAATCGCAATGACCGCAATTTGATTGGCCACATTTAATAAATTCGAAGCCTTGAGGAAATTGGGCCAGAAGGAAGATTCTGGTGCCATTACCAAGACCTCTGCCATTTTCACTTCCGCTTTTTGGAAATTTTGAAGTACTGCCAGCTTTACAAATGTTTTCTCGCAGGCAAGCAGATCCAGACTTTCATTCAGATCAAAACTAGACCGTAATCCCTTTCCCAGCTCTGGCGGGCCACCCTGTACGATACCAGTGACTTCCCATCCGCGTTGGCGTAATAATTCATCCAACCGATTGGTAAACGCTTCCCCCGAGTCCGTTTTTCGACCCGCAATCAAAACCCGCCCCGGTAACTCAAAAGCTTGATCGACGGACAATGCCAATACTTCGGCCGCGTCCACTCCCTCAGGTTGCTGCTCTTCCAATGTAATCCAGCTAAAAAACAGGCATAGTATTACCAACACGCCTAACATTCCATAATCAGAAGAAAATATTGTTTTGATCCATTTCATATTTTTAAAATTTTACAAACAGGCCGCATGCTCTCCAATCGCAAGACTCATCAATACTTCTTGCGTAACTTCAGGACCATTGACCAACTCGCCCATTAATTGCCCCTCCTTCATTACCAATATCCGGTCGCTCATACCGAGCACCTCGGGTAATTCCGAACTGATCATGATAATCCCCTTCCCCGCTTTGGCTAATTGATTCATCCATTGATAAATTTCAAACTTTGCCCCCACATCAATACCCCGGGTGGGTTCGTCAAAAATAAGGATTTCCGCATTCCTCTCCAACCATTTGGCCAAGACGACTTTTTGTTGATTCCCGCCGGATAATTGCGAGGCCAATTGACTCTGCCCGGACACTTTAATCTGTAATTTTTTAATATATTCGCCAAAGGATTGCCCCTCCAAAGAACGGTTCACCCAGCCTTTTCTTGAAAACTTTTTTAGGTTGGGCAGTCCGAAATTTTCTTTAATTGACTGCCCCAACACAAGACCCTGGTCTTTCCTGTCCTCAGTCAGCAGACAGATGCCCGCTTCAATCGCATCGCTCGGGCTGCCTAGTTGGAGGGTTCTCCCGTCGAGTTCAACCTCCCCCGTATCGGCTCGGTCTGCACCAAATAAGAGCCTCACCGTTTCCGTCCGTCCCGCCCCCACTAATCCAGTCAGGGCAAGAATCTCACCGGCTCTCACCTCAAGTGAAACATTTCGAACTTTTTGCCCACGATTCAAATTTTTGGCCCTTAATCGAACCGCACCGGGGGTTCTGACTTCCTTGGGAAATTCATTTTCCAATTTCCGGCCCACCATCATTTCGATAATTTTGGCCCGGTCTAATTCTTCCCTGCCTAACTCCCCTACCCGAGCACCATCCCTCATTACAATTGCCCGGTCTGCCACCCGTTCAATCTCTTCCAATCGATGGCTCACATAGACAACACCTATCCCTCGGAGCTTGAGCTCATCAATTAACAGGTAAAGTTGTTCGACTTCCTTTTTTGTCAGGGCCGCACTGGGTTCATCCATCACTAAAATTTGGGCATCCCGCACCAGAGCTTTGGCAATCTCAACCAATTGTTTTTCCGCCACGGTTAAACTATCACACAATGCACCCGGATTAATTTCCGCTCCAATACGGTTGAAAACTTCCCGGACTTTTTCCTTTTCTTCGCTCTTTCGCACCCAGCCAAAGTCGGACGGTTCAATGCCAAGAAAGACATTCTCCGCTGCAGTTAATCCAGGCACCAGGTTAAATTCCTGGTAAATAATTGCGACTCCCGCATCTAAAGAATCGGTCGGCTTTTCCCAGGACTGAAGAACTCCCTGCACAGATACCAAACCGGAGTCCGCTTGATGGGCTCCCCCCATCACCTTAATCAATGTACTTTTCCCCGCACCATTCTCCCCCAGTAAGGCCACACATTCACCACTCCTTAATTCAAAGTCCACCGACTGTAAGGCATGCACGCCGGGGAAGCGTTTTTCAATTCCCTTTAACTCAAGAAGGTACTGGTTTCCCGCACTCAAAAAGCTACACTTTCGCTCAGGTCAGAGTTCTTATTTGAATAATTCCTCACGGATTTTTTGGGCACTTTGAACACACGCTTTTCCGATTTCTTCAAACCGGTCGCGTTTCAGGCGAAAAGAAGGGGCAATCACCGTAATTGCCGCCACTGGATAATGATAGTCATCCAAGATCACCGCGGATACACAATGGATTCCCTCCATTCCTTCCGCCAAGTCCAGTCCGTATCCACGCTTCCTAATTTTTTGCAAATCATCACTCAACTGAGAACGGGTGGCCAGGGTGGTTGAAGTAAACTTTTTTAAAGTCACATCATTCAAATAAGTTTCCAATTCGTCCGGGGGCAGAGAGGACAAAATCGATTTACCGGGAGCACAGGAATAACAGGGCACGCGCAGCCCTATCCGTCCGGAAACCTTGATCGCCTGATCGGATTCACACTGTTCCAAAACCATCGCCTTTCCCTCGACCATTACTAATAACTGGGCCGTCTCTCCGGTTATATCACGTAACTGTTTCAAAGAATCCCACGAGGAAACAACCAGGCTTTTATCATTTATTTGCGGTCTGGTTAAATCGGCAACCCGGTTGGTTAACACATACCTCCGGTCATCTTCCCGTCGGTAGAGCCAACCGCGTTTATGCATCGTCTCGGTAATTCTTCCTACACTGTTTACCGGGAGAGAAAGTGCCCGGGCAATCTCGCTGGACGACTTACCCTTACGGAAACGACCTAAATATTCAAGAATCGCCAAAGTTCGTTCCGTCCCCTTCGCCGATGCCTCGTGCCTAATAAGTATTGATTCTGCCATAATTTAATTCTTTCTGTGGAAAGATATTCAAATAGTAATTTTGAATAGTAAAATAATTCGAATTACCGAGATCTATTGAAGGGTAGGATCATTCTCCCCGTCCACCTGCCTGTATAATCGGGTCGGAATGAGCACTTCTTTCTCCACTTCATTCCCTGCAAAGTAGTCCATCATTAATTGCACCGTCTTTTTACCAATTAGATCGGGAAATTGAATGGGATCTGCAAATATCTTTCCGTCCTTAATTGCCTGCTTCCCTTCGGGTTGACCGTCAAAGGCAATAATAGTTACCTGATCTTGCTTACCAGCTTTTTCAAGGGCCGCACGTGCCCCCAGTCCGGACGGGTCATTAATCGCAAATATTCCACGAAGATTAGGGTGGGCCTGTAATGTGTCCTCAGTTACCTTATATCCCTCATCACGAACACCGCCTCCGTCTAACTGAGCCACCACCTCAATCCGGTTGGCCGACAATCCTGCGTTGTATTTCCCTATCACCTCCTCAAATCCCTGCACCCTCAACTGGCAGGAATTCGCCTGAGGGAAATGTACAATCAACACCTCTCCGCCCTGTTCACCGAGAGCCTCAATCATTGCCTCTCCGGCCAATTTCCCGCCCTGTAAATTATCGCTCCCCACATGGCTGACCACTTCCGCCCCCTTGGCCACACATTTTAAATCACAGGTAAAAACCGGTACCCCTGCTTGATTTGCTTTTTCTATCGCTGGGCCGATCGACTGCCGGTCACAGGGGTTTAATATGATCGCGACCACTCCCTTGGTTAAAAAATCATCAATTTGGTTCGCCTGTTTTTGTACATCCCGGTCTCCGTCGACCACCACCACATCATACCCATGCTTGGCCGCCTCCTCTTTCACTCCCTCGGCAATCACATTAAAAAATGGATTTCCTAAAGTAAGCACAGAAACTCCAATTGTCCCCTTACTTTCACTCCCTTGATCCACGCTTGAAGTACCTGTGTCTCCGCATCCCATAATCCCCAAAGTGAAAAGTGAAATTATAAATATGTACATTTTTTTAATCATTATATATCCTTGCATTTTCTCGTTAATTTCTAAATTTGGAAGCTTGCCCATAATTGGAAGAGCTATCAAGACACATGAATGAACTAAATTTCAAGCAAGAACTTACAGCAGCGTTCGGACAGCCGATTTCCGAGAACCCGACACAGGTTATGGTCGAAGCCGCTTATCGTCACCATAATCTCGACTGGCGATATCTTACCATTGAAGTGGGTCCAAACGACTTAGAGGCTGCCGTCCAAGGTGCCAAGGTGATGGGCTTTCAGGGCTTCAACTGCACCATCCCCCACAAAGTTAATGTCATCCAATACCTCGATGGTCTGGGCGAATCCGCTTCGCTCATGGGTGCGGTCAATTGCGTAGTTCGTCGCGACGGGCAGTGGATTGGAGAAAATACTGATGGGAAGGGTTTTCTTTCTTCCCTTAATGAAATTACCGATCCCAAAAATAAAAAGGTGGTCATTTTTGGCGCCGGTGGTGCCGCACGTGCAATTAGCGTGGAAGTCGCTCTAGCCGGAGCCAATCATATTACCATCGTCAATCGTTCCGCTCAACGCGGAGAGGAACTGACCACTCTTTTACAGGACAAACTACCCTGCTATGCCGACTTCACTTCCTGGGACTCCACTTATTCAATTCCCACTGAAACCGATATCGTAATTAACGCCACCTCGATTGGCCTGTTTCCCGATACCGATGCCCGGCTCGATTTTGCCCCCAATACTCTCACCTCCAATATGGTCGTGGCCGATGTGATTCCCAACCCCCCCGCCACCAACCTCGTCCTCGATGCCCGGGCCAAAGGATGCAAGGTAATTGACGGCCTCGCCATGCTCGTCAGTCAGGGAGTGATCGGGGTAAAACACTGGACCGGAGTGGATCCCGATCCCACCGTAATGCGGGCCGCACTCGAGGAAGTGTTCGGATAATTTTCTTACCCATCCCCCCTTAGTCCATGAAAAATCCAACCCTTGGCATTCTTTGCTTCTCTTTTCTGCTTCTTTCCTGTTCCGAAAATCAGGTTTCATTACCCGAACCGGAAACGCAGCTTAACCAGTCGGGTAAAATCGAATACCTCGAAAGTTCCGCCTCACATCCCGGCAAGACCTTTGACTCTGAGTGGTCAGTTACTCGCAAAATTCTACGGGGCGGCAAACAGGAGGGAGTCGAACTACTTACCCTCGATAATGGAAAACTTCAGATTTCAATTATCCCCGCCCGTGGAATGGGAATCTTTGATATCCGCTCGGCAGGCGTCCGACTGGGTTGGGATTCTCCACTCAAGGAAATCGTCCATCCCTCCCACATCAATCTCGAAAGCAGAGGCGGTCTCGGTTGGCTCGAAGGATTTAATGAATGGATGGTTCGGTGTGGCCTCGAATTTGCCGGACATCCAGGAACGGACGAATTTATTGATAACACCGGTAATCCATCAACTCTCAACCTGACCCTTCATGGAAAGATTCAAAATATACCCGCCTCTTCCTATGAAGTGGTGATCGATCCCGAGCCCCCTCATCGTATCCGTGTCCGAGGAACCGTTTATGAAAAGTTCTTCTACGGCCCCAAACTCAAACTCGTAACAGAAATTTCTACTGTAGCTGGTTCTGATACCTTTCAAATCTCTGATCAACTGACCAACGAGGGAGCCTTTGCTCAGGAATTCCAGCTTATTTACCACGGCAACTACGGTTCCTCTATCCTCGAGGAAGGTGCCCAAATTTACACCCCTGCCAAGAGCGTCACCCCGATGAACAGCCACGCAGCCAAGGGTATTGACAACTGGAAATCATACCAAGGACCCACCCCCGGCTTTATCGAAGAAGTCTACTTACTCGAACCACAACCCGATGGCGAAGGGAACACCATCGCCCTTCTCGCTAATGCCGACCTTACGCTCGGTACCTCCGTTCGTTGGAACCTATCTGAACTTCCCTACCTTACCGTATGGAAGAATACCGCGGCCCAAGAAGATGGCTATGTTACAGGAATAGAACCTGCCACCGGCTATCCATTCAATCGAAAGGTCGAACGGAAATATGGACGCGTCCCCATGATTCAACCCGGTGAAACCCGCTCCTTCACTCTTAACTTTGGAATCCATTATGACCAAGACTCCGTTCAATCGGTCATTGGTGAAATTGAGCAC
>CAJQKB010000168.1 GCA_905478775.1 uncultured Opitutales bacterium
GGGGGAAAGCTTTCAACGATGTGTTCTAAGTTGGAAGGGTCCACATTGGTGGAGTCTTGAACCAAGAAATATCTTCCTTCATGTAGAATTACATCGTTGTTTTGAAATTGACCAGTCGATGAAAAGACTTGGCCATTTTCCTTTACAAAATTCCCTTTGATTACAGAACCGCCCTCAGCCGCAGCAACGAGTTTGTATTCTAAAGTTTCTGGATCAAAAAATACCGCTGATTCACTCTCAGATGAATTGATGGAAAAATCGTTTACAGGAATGGCAATTCGCTTAACAACATTAGCTAGATCTGTAGCAAGGGCAGCGCCTGGATTGTTGGATTGCTGATATTCTTGAATTTTGCTGGCTACAAGAATCGATTGCGCATGTGCATTGGCACTTGTGACATCAGGAAATAGTTTACCGTCCGGAGTTGAGTAATAAAACCGATTGGTAGTTCCTGTAACCTCCAAATTCCAGTCTTCTCTTGCAACATCGTAGCCCGAACCAACTTCCCTCCAATAATCAGTCCCACTGTTTACTGGGGAATGATTTACATTATCTGAACCAATTGACTCGAAAAATCTTCCATCATGTTCAACGATGTCTCCCTGTTTATAAATTGTCAAACGCCTCCAATTCTCTGTGTGTTCAACTGCCAAGGTTGATGCACCACTAACCTGAGCAGAAGTAACCGTTAAATTTCTACTCCAGTCACTTTCTTTAACAGAAGAATCAACAATTGCTTTTTCAGATTGAGTAAGTTCCGAATATTGTATGCCGGGATACCTAGATGCAGTTTCTATGTTTAACTTTTCTTCCAGTTGCTCAGGAAAATAATAATTGGGATTCCATTTCGTGGTGTAAGAAGAAGATGCTTGATAAGCTTCTCCAACACTACCATGAATGAGTAAGTTGCCGTTTGCTGCAATTTCAGCACTAAGAGAAGCTTTTGCATTTCTGTACGAATCTGAGGTTGATGCACCTCTTACAAATGCCTTATATTCAGATGTCTCGTAAGAAAGAGAATCTGAAACTAATTCAGAATCGTTGTTAATCAAATCCTTTAATCGCAGGGCAACAGTGTCAGTACTAAGACCATTGATTTTAGATTGAACCACATACTCTCGACCGTTTAAGGAAAAACTAACCACTTCATCTTGAGTAATTCTTCTTTTTCCGTCATTTCCAAGAGTGCCCACTTCATTAAATGTAAAGGTCTTCTGTTCTCGCTTACCGAGCAATATTTCAGAATTACCATAATCAGGTTTTAACTTGGTTCCTCCAAAAAGTGCTTGTTTTCGATGTGTCGAATTAACTCGGTTAAGTGCTTCCTCGATTAACTGATTGAGCTCAAAACCATAGGTTTCCATTGCTGGTCCATTCAAACTCGAACCCGCGGTTCTGGCAATTTCTTGCCCCCGTTGATTAAGTTCACGCAATTTATCTAGATTTAAATAACCCGCATCCAAATATTCCTTCGCGTAAGAAGCATTTCTCTGGTATTGGGTTAATTGCCCCTTTTGAGTCTCCATTTGGATAACACGCCCCAAACGCATCCCGTCATCTTCTGGTAAAGTCAGTTTTTGCCCACTTGTGATTTGTGCATCAAGCTTAAATCTTTGTTGATCAAGTTCTTTTATCTTTTGGATAATCGAATTACTTGAACTGATATTGGGCATCCTCATAAATTATTTTAAAAGCCCCATTACAACAAGTTCGAGCATTTTGTCGAGTGTATTTAACACCCGAGATGAAGCCTGAAATGATCTTTGAAATTGCATAAGGTCCGCGACTTCTTCATCAATCGATACTGAACTAACTGAGTTTCTTTGCTCAAGTAATAGAGTTTCTATTGTATTTTGGTGATCAATATTATCACTCAAGTCTGAAAGCGAATTGCCGATATCAGCATTGATATCAGATATATCTTTTGAAAATTCGTTATTACCTAGTTCTGCGATAGCAAGTGCAATTTCGTTAGAACCTTGATCAAAATCAGCACTCGCAACAATGCTATCAGCACTCAGATTATTATCCACAATGAGGGAACTGGCTAAATTCCAACTATTTTCTAGAACTGTGTCGAAAGAAAAATTATCTCCCAGTAAAAACTCACTATCACCCTGCTCCAACCGGAAGGGCACATTTTCATAAGCAAGCATCACGGAACGACCATCGTCTGCAGTACCAATCAGTAAATCTGCACCCGCATAGGTTGAATCAGTTTCCATGGTAACATTTTGCATCTTCTTCGCACTTCCATAAAAAGTATAAAGTGACCCGGAATTTGAATCCTCTAATTGGATCTGCCCTTCCACGGTATCGCGAATAATATATCCTGTTCCCTCAAATTGTTCCCTTAACTCAACTGGAATGATAGGCGTTGTACTCGTTACTGTGAATGTGTCGTCTTCAGCATAGGCAAGTGTCATTGAAACTTCATTCCTGAATAATTTCATCTCTCCGTTACCTTCAACTCCATATAAACCAAACTCTTCCTCCATAATCACATTTCTACCCATGGTAGGCCGGGTCAAGTTAGCCTCAAAGCCAAACAGATATTCCCCAGGAGCATCTTGTGGATTGTAGAGTCCATTTACTTGAGTCACAAAATTAGAAACTAAATCGTTAAGGGAAACTCTAAAATCTTCGAGTTCAACTTGACGAGAATGTTGATACCCATGTAAAGAACCGGACTTTAAATCAATCTCCAATCCATTGACGAATAAGGCATCAGTCGAGGGTAGGTCTTTGGATTGTTGAAGAATGTGAAAACTTTTAATTTCTCCATCTTGAATAATGGCCTCTGCGACTCCAATATTAAGTTCCTGCAAGGAACCATTGGAAATATTTAATCCTCCTGGGTTTGCTTTTCGCAAGACAGAGGTAACGGGAAGTCCAGAATCAGCATCAGGAGTAAAAACATGAAAATTATTTTTCCACTTAGCGTCGTTGGGATTAAATGTATTAATTTCTGCATCACCAACAATGGGGTTAGGGTTTGCTTTTACTAAAAAATGAGTACTGGATGTCTCATCATAATAAATTCCACCCGAGTTAAAATTTAATTGTAACTCGGTGGCTTCAACCCCGTCTTTTACCGTAGTGACATTTTCTGGCAAAGATTGAACAGTGGATACAGTATCATCAACAAACGAACTAATTTTGATAAAGTTAGCGGAGGAATGTGGTAGTTCAGTTGTTGCGGCTGATACATTTGAAACTGCCATGTAAAAATCTCCACCCGTACCAGAAGGTGCATTCGGGTCCACAAATGAAATAACTGAACCTGCGGTTAGGTCATTGCCATCGGGCCATGACATATTTAATTCTTCAGATTTATTGGGCAGCGTCGCTCCAAGCGTAACGATGCCGGATTGATCAACAGTACCCGCAGTGGTGACTAACGAGGATATCTCAGTAGCTCTAGGAACTGTTTTGGTTGCTTGGTAATAATTATTCTCGAAGAGGAACACTTCACCATTAGAATAGTTCCTTGAACTGAGAGTAGCATTAGATACCGGGTCGACCACACCTACTTCATTCGATACTGGACCAACCCCAGTAGTTGCTTGGTAGACTTTGCCCTCATAATAAATCTGCTTGCCCTTAGGAATGAAATCAATGTCAGAAAAAGTTCTCTTGGTCTCAATTACAATCCCATTTGGAGGATTTGAAATAGCTAAAAACCTCGATTCGTCTGTCAAAAGATCTCCCTTTTGTGTATCGACTAAAGCCTGATAATAGCTCTCCCCTTCATAAAAAACTTCTCCAATCTTTCGGGCAGAAGAAGATGGATCAACCGGTACAGTACTCGCAATATCGCCCCCCGCCTGAGCTGCAATCTCATTCCCCGCGTCAACTGCTTGATTTGCCATTTGAACCGCGGCAACCTGTTCGTTTGCTGCAGCATTTTGCTCCTGATTAACTAGATCGGCTTTTTCTTGTACAACAAGAGGTTCGTTTGGCTTCGGAGGCAACAGACTAACTAAGAAAGGACCGTCAGAATCGTTGTACTTGGATCCACCCTTTAAAACCTCTAGTCTGCCTAACTGTCCATTGGAATCAATTTTGGCACGGACAACAGCTGCGGTACCGGCAACATCCTGAGGACCAGCGATCGTGAACTCTTGCCCCCATTGATTAGTGAGGGACTTTGCCCCTTGAGAATCTAAAATATTTATCTTTTCATCATTTTTTCCTTCGATGAAAAGATTTACAAAGCCAGAGGTTTTACCAGTAGTGGCAGAAACATCATCTTCTTGTGTAAAATTAATGTAACTACCCAATTCCTCAAATAACTTTTGCCTTTGGTCTCTGTAGGAAACAGCTTTTCCCTGATCAAGAAGCTCAAAGCGCCGAACCTGAGTGTTTGCCTCGTGTATCTGCCCTAGTAAGATATTGATTTTTTCAGTCGACCTTTTGATTATCTCAGAAACATCCTCTTCAATTTGCTCTAAACTCTGTCCAGCCTCATTAAAACGCTTTGTTAATGTTTCAATCTTATGATATAATTCCTGTTTGATTGTTGGTTCATAAGGAGACGCTGAAAGTTCTTGAAATGTGTTAAAGAAATCATTTAAGGCACGGGTTAAACTGCCTGGGGCTAAATCGCTATCATGCAAATCATCAAGTCCAACATTTACACCTTGCCGGTTAATTTTCTCTCCCAAAGCCGCCTGTAATAATTGTAAAATTTCCTGCTGTGCGGCAAGTGATTCGGAGTCCCCTTTTTCGTTGATAACCCGGGCGTCTAGTATTTCATTTCTGGCGTGATCTACTCCTCCTGTCTCCAATCCGGATGAAAGCAATCCGCCAAATGAAGTATGCATGACTCCTTCACGGGCCAAGACCCGTTGTCGCGCATAATTTTCATCATTAACATGAGCTAAATTTTGCCCAGCAACTTCCGCCGTTCTTGCATGATAACGAAGGGCTTCTGAACTTTTGCTTATTTCTCCAAGTAATCCCACAATATTCTATTTGTTAAGCAGACTCGTTCAGAGAGGAGCGATTGGTAGAAGATAATCTCCTTACATCCCCAGTACGGTTATAGGTTTTAGAATGAGATTTCGGATCAGTTACGGAGAGTAACTGATCAGTAACTTCAGAAAGACGAGCAAGAATTTTTTGATTCTGGGTAATTCTATGCCTAATTTGAGAAATTAGTTTATTAATTTCTTCAATAATACTTTGAAACATGGGTTGTGTGACAACTGGAAAATGTTCTACTAATTGATTTAGAGTTGAATCACTGGGTTCACCTAGGGAATTGGCAAGAGATACAACAAACCCCTGCCTTCTTTTTTGAAGAATCTGACTTGCCTCCATCTGGGTTTGAACCGACTGATTGATTTCCATTAAACTTTCCGTACGACGATCAAGAATACTCTGCTGTTGTGCACTCAGTAGACCCACCAAGCCACCGTATTCCTGCAATTCATCTCTAAGTAAAGTGAGTAAATCTTCCCATGTAAAGGCTAGATTCGAGTGAGGCTTTTGTGCAAGTTGAACCATTTCTATATTATTTAATTTCTTTTTCTAATGGTTCTGCAACATCATCGCTAGTCTGGAGTTGTTGCTGGAGAATAGTCGACACTCCAAAGCCTCCACCGCTTGCAATACTTTCTGAAATCGCATCAGTAAAAAAGTGGCGGTACATGCGGTGAGCTCCACCATCTTCATTAAAAACACCTTTAAACATTGGCTTGAGTGCTTCCTTTAAAAACTGTTTTACCAATACAGACTCAAATTGGTCACTCACTGCTGCCACCTTTTGATTATGTGTGGTATTTTTGGAGTGAGCCATCTCCATAAGCATGGAAGAATCCATACCTACATACTGCTTACCAATATTTTGTGCTTCCATGTTTAATTAATTATGAGTTCCGCTTGCAACGCACCAGCATTCTTAATGGATTGTAAAATTGATGTCATCTCACGAGTAGTTAATCCAAGCTTATTTAATGCCGAAGCGAGTTCGTTCACGGTCGAAGCGCCCGGTGGATCAAGTTCGTCAAGTGGTTCGAAACGGCCAACTTCTTCAATTAGGTCTGCATTTTCACCCTGCAAAATTGTGGTTGCTCCTTGTGAAAATGGTAAAGGTTGACTAACTCCAGTTGTGGGATTCAAGAAAATTGTTACATTGCTACTACTCACCGCAACAGGAGAAATTCGTACGCTTTGGGTGGCTACTATTGTCCCGGTACGTTCATTAATTATAACTCGTGCAGGAACATCTGGCTTTACGTCAATTCCACCCACTGCAGCGAGGAAATTAGTTGTCTGCCCACGAAAATCAACCGGTACTTGAACATTCACTACTCCACCATCCACCGCGAGTGAAGTTCCAGGATAATATTTGTTAACCGCATCGGCAATTTTAACTGCCGTTAAAGAATCGGGTGACCGTAAAATGAGTTCGATTTCGTTACCAGAATTTAATATTTTACTTTCAATTTCTCTCTCCACTAATCCTCCGTTGCTCACTATCCCAACTGTTGGATGATTAACTTGAACATTCGCCCCTCCCCCGCCACCTGCGGAAAGGCCGCCAATAGATACGGCGCCCTGTGCTACCGTATAAACGTTACCGTCTGCACCGTATAATGGAGTTTGTAACAAAATACCACCTTGTAGAGAATCTGCATTACCGATCGATGATACTGTAACATCCATACGAGATCCTTCCTTTGCAAAAGGGCCAATATCTGCTGTAACCATAACCGCAGCTATATTTCGAGACTTGTCGGCTTTATCTGCACGAATACCCAAAGTTTCCAAGGCATTTAAAATCCCTAGCTCAGTGTACTCAATACGGGAATCTCCCTGTCCCGAAAGTCCGGTAACTATACCATAACCATATAATTGATTACTTCGGCTTCCCCGAACATCGGTTAGATCTTTAATGCGAGCACCATAAACTGATAAAGATGCCAATAAAACAAGGCATCCGAATAAGATTTTTTTGGATAATGTAAGTCTCATTTTACTAGAATGGATTGACCACTGAAGCGATTTTTTGGTACCAGCTCTCTTTTTGGGCATCATTTAAACTTCCCTTAGATACAAATTCGATTTGCGCATCTGCAATATACTGAGAGGAGACGATATTACGATATCTTAGACCCTCCCTAAATCCTGCCCCAATATCCTCCTGCCTCACCATCCCCTTCAAGACTGCGTAGTAACTTTCTCCGGAAAATGTAACCATCCGAGCACCCTCTAAAACAAGAACTCCGTTTGGTAATACATCTATTATTACCACACTGACTCGACCCTTTAAATTCTGAGTATTAGCAATTGAGCCACCGCCTTTGTTGCTGCTTTTTGATTCGATTTCAGTTCCAGGGAGGCCGCCATTATGGGTTCCCATTTTACTGTTAGCAAAAAGAAACTGTTTCACCGCATTTTCAACCTGTGATTGGCGATTTCGAACCGAATTTTGCGAGGCAGCAAGGGATGAACTTTCTCCCACATCAATTGTAATCAAATCACCTACCGAAAACGAACGCTTGTCCCCGTAAAGGCCTCTTTGATTGTTAGAGCTCTTCATCCATAGAGAAACGCCAAACGAGAAATTTACAAAAAGTAAAAGGAGAAATGTAATAAAAAACTTCATAAATTATAAATGTACCTTGACGCTATTTTCGTTGAGAACTTTTGCTTGGAACTCCTTCTTAGATGAAAGATTTTTGACGGTAACATTCCCACCAGACACTCCATCTTCGAGTGCCATTCCTTTCATTGTAACATAAATTCCATTCCCGGAGGCAAACACATCAACTATTTGCCCTTTCTTGACCAAGGTAACTTTAGATAAGAAATTCCATTTGATGGGAGTATTGGATTTTACATTCGATGCAAGTTGATAACCCTTTAGGTTAATATTGGCTGGAACAGTACCTGCATACTTTTTCAAAATATCAACCGGTTTTTTATCAAATTGAATAGAGTTGAGACGAGTTCCACGTTGCAAGGGTGTCTTAGAAAAGAAAACATCAACAAAGTGGCCGATTCTTAGAGGTTCAGCAAATTCCCCAACAAGGTTACCACTATCCCAAACACTAAAACGAGTAAATGTACTGGAGCAAATCTGGTCTGGCGAACAATCAGAAATTTTGATCAAGTAATTAGAACTGACTTTTATGGAACTCCACTCCCTAGTTAGAAAAGCAACCACTTTTCCGGATGCTTGATAACGATGCGCAATACTCTCCCCAAGCCTCTGTTCCAAAATTTCACGGGATAAAGTAATGGTAGAAGGTAAAGCTACTGTATCATCACTGTAAGATCTTAGAGAAACAGGTCTGGAAGAAATAAGAGCGGACGATTTGGTAAACACATTTACTTGGCCTCTTGCCCCGGGTAATTCAAGAGAATCAATAAAACGACTCACATCAGCAAAAATAATGCTGATGGGCAGGAAAAGAAATAAAAATGAAAACCTCATTAATTATCTTTTCAACTGATTAACACGGGAGAGCATATCATCAGAAGTTTGGATAGACTTGGAATTGATTTCATAGGCTCGTTGAGCAATGATCATATTTACCATCTCTTCGACCACATTAACATTAGACATTTCTAGGTATCCTTGTTGCAAGACTCCAAAACCATTTTCACCGGGAGCACCAATCTCAGGAGCTCCACTTGCTTCAGTTTCAATAAAAAGATTCCCGCCGGTAGCCTTGAGTCCGGCCGAGTTAGGGAAGCGAACTAATTCAAGTTGTCCAATAATTTGTGTGCCATCTGCCGTTTCTACAGAAACTTCACCTGTTGGTGAAACGAAAACATTAGTTACTTCCGGGTCAATCTGTAATCCGGCAGCTAAAGGCAAAGCATCAGCAGTTGTAATTTGGCCATCAGGACCGACCTTAAAGGCACCGTCACGAGTGTAGGCTTCTGTGCCATCAGGCTTCTCAACTTGAAAGAAACCGGTTCCATCAATCGCAATATCCATTTTTTCACCACTTTGAGTAAGTTGTCCTTGTGTGAAAATTTTAGCCGTCGAAACGACCTTCGTACCATTTCCCATCTCAACACCGGTAGGCACAACATTACCTGCACCAGTCTGTCCACCAGATTGCCTTGGGTTTTGATAAAGAAGATCTTGGAACTCAATCTTGTTTTTCTTATATCCTGTTGTGTTCACATTCGCTATGTTATTAGAAATAACATTTAAGTTCATTTGCTGTGCCTGCATTCCTGTTGCACCTGAGTATAAAGATAAGTTCATAATTTATATAATTAGTTTCAATTATTGAGTCTGCCCTAAAGTTCCTATTGCTTTTCCTAAGTTTTGATCAAAAGTTTGTATCATTTTTTGGTTTGCTTCATGAGCACGAGATACTTCAATTAGCCCAATCATCTCTTCAATCGCAGATACATTGCTGGACTCTAGGTAGCCCTGCATAATAGTGAATTGGGTTGGATCCGACACCTCCGGTTCTAACTCGGGGTCTTTCGCAACAAATCCACCGCCCACTTTTTGTAAATCCATCAAGGGATCTTCAAATGTAAATACACCGACTTTACCGACATTTTGATTACCCTGAAAAATTTGTCCTTCTTTATCGATAGTTAAATCACCACCACCCGGAATAGTTTGAATGGTAGCACCGCCATCATCTGAAAATTGATGCCCCATGCTGTTTACCATAACGCCTTGAGAATCAACATAAAATTGGCCGTCACGTGTGTAGACAGAATCACCGTTTTGGTTCAGCAATGCAAAAAAACCGTCTCCCCTTAGTGCTAAGTCCATGGGGTTACTTGTTTCCTTCATCTCTCCCTCATTATAATCAACTTGATTTTTCATTACCGGAAAAGAACCGGGCATCTCATTTCGAAGGCGATCGTGGGTGCTTCTTGCAATTTCGCCACCTTCCACTGCCTCAAAACTTACCGCAACTTTCTTAAAACCTGCCACATGGCTAGCGGCAATATTGTTAGCAATCACATTTTGGTACTGCTCAAGTCCTCTTAAAGCAGAAGCGTTTTCGTAGAGAGATAAATTCACACCCTCATGAAAGCAAAAAACATGCCAAATAGCATGTCTTTATGAAACTCAGTGTTTGGGGAAGAAAAAGTCAGTATTCACACTTAATGTCAATCACTCGACCATCCGGAATATGTACTAATAAATTCGAGGGAGTTCCGTCAACAGAGACCACTTCAATTTTTATTCCAGTTTCATCTGTGTGAATTACATCAGTTTGAGCATCTGCCTCACTTTGAGTCTCCTCAGGCAGTGGAACTGAAGAGTGCTGTTTACTAGGGTCAGCCAAATATGAACTGAATGAGTCTCCTGCTTTTTCAGAGTCAATATTATCGATATTGGAACCTCGCCCAGATAAATAACTATGCATAATTAATCCTTAGCAATTTGCATACCGATATTCAAACCTATTGATACTGAGCAAGATCTTTCTTGCTCATATCCAAGACAAGACTTAACTCAACTCGTCGATTTTTTTCGGGTTGATTAGGGTAACGGATGTCATTTGGTTTAGTTGAACCATGCCCTGTTATTCTCTCCAACTTTCCATCCAACTCTCCGGCCGAATAATGAACCAGTGCATCTGTGACTTCTGCACCTTGTTCCAGTGACATTGTCCATGCATTTGAGGTTGGTGCATTTCTTTTACCATCGGTTAAGTGATTAGTGTGAGAATCAACCCGGTACACTAAAACATGCTGTGCGAGCAACCATGACATGCGTTGCATTACTTTTCGACCGTGATTGGTAAGCTCAGAGGAGGAAGGTGCGAATAGTGGTTTTTCATCGCCATGAAATAAAGTAACCTTCAGTCCTTCTGATGTTGCTTCAATCTGCATAGTGGAATCATCAATTTCATGAAGTTTCAGCCTCTCGAACCAGTCCTGGGCAATTCGATGCAGAACATCAATATCTATGGATGTAGTATCATCAGTATTCCTCATTGTGGTATCAGATCTTCCCACAATTTGATCAACCATACTTCCCGGACGAGCATCCTTTTGTTCCACGGGAGTAGATTTTGGGACACCTGCTTTGTAAGGGTCACGAAAAAATCGAGTCGTTGCAATTATGACCTCCTCGTCTTGAGATAAAATCCAAAGAACGAGAAATAATGACATCATACCGGTAACAAAATCGGCGTAGGCTACCTTCCAGGCTCCTCCATGACTTCCCATTAAGCGAGGTTTCCGATGATGTCTGAAAGTAAACATTTTACTTTGAAAAAATAAAATCAACCACCCTTCGCGGCATCCTTACATTTTTCCTCTAATTCATCCGCAGACGGTTGTATTAGGTTATCTAAAGAACGACGACCTATTTCAACTGCCATGATTGGCGACAATCCAGTTGCAAAACCAGAAACTGATCTTTCAACAATATGGTAGTAAAGAAATTCTTGTGTTTGGTTTAAGGAAACGAGGCGACCAAGAGGTATGCCAATTCCGTATGCAAGGAAAATACCAAGGAAAGTTCCGCTCAATGCCGCCGCCACCTTTGCACCAACAGAAGATGGATCTTCCAAGTTAGACATTGTATTAATAATACCCAGTACGGCTGCCACAATCCCAACTCCAGGCAGTGCATCAGAGATCATTTCAATTGCTTTAATCGATCTTCCCGCCTCCGCTTCCCTACTATTTAATTCAGCTTTTAGGATACCACCAATCTCAGCTGGTTTACACCTGCCGTCGACTATTGGACGAAGAGAATTACACAAAAACTCGACTAAACCTGCATCATTCAAAAAAGACGGATATTTTGTAAAAATAGAGCTATTTTGTGGATCACTGACATGTTCGTCTAATGCAGGTGTCCCTTTTCTTCGACCCAGCATAAATAGTTCGTACAACAAAACTAATAAATCAATAAACTTTTCTTTACTCGCAATTCCCCCTTTAAAAGCCTTTATAATGTCTACCTTGAGACCAATCAAAACACTTGTGGGACTAGACACCACAAGTATCCCAAGGCCAATTCCACAAATAATCATAATCTCACCAGCATGAACAAGTGAAATCGGATTTCCTCCAGAAACAACAAATCCTCCAATGCAGGAGACGAAAACGATAACCATTCCTAGGGCGAGTAACATAGTAAGTAGATAATTTAAAGTAGAGATTGGAAGTGCGCTCGAAGTGCTAACACTGAGTGAGATAGAATTTGACTAATACGCCCTTCTGACAACCCAAAAATATGAGCAATCTCAGAAAGTTTTAATTCCTCATAATAATATAACATGAGAATCTTTTTCTGAGGGTCCGGTAAATCCTTAATTTTGTCCCTTAACAAGAGAACTTTTTCTCGATACTCAGTTTTATCCAAAGCATCTTGCTCGGTAGGATCCGAGATGGTCTCCGAAAGAGGGGTAGAATCACCATCTGGTGAACTTGAATGCACCGGACCGTCAATAGGAATAAAGGTGATAGGCTGTGTTTCCTTTAATAAAGTCTCGTATTCCGATTGTGATAGTTTCAACTCGGTCTTCACCTCTTCGACACTAACAGGACGTTTCAAGCGGGACTCCATTTCAGAAATTGTCGACTGCAAAGATCTGGCTTTTGCACGGTTTGCACGTGGCAAACAATCAATTTTACGGAGTTCATCGAGAAGAGAACCTTTAATCCTGAGTGCCGCGTAATTTCCAAAAGATTTTCCTTTTGAAGGATTAAATTGGTTTACTGATACAATTAAAGCCTTAACCGCAATGCCATACATATCCTCAATTTCATAATGATCAGGGAAATGAAACCGCATGCGGGAAACAGTAGATTTAACTAATGGTAAATAATCTTCGATTAACTGATCTCTCGATTTTTCATCAGACATCGCGACTCTGTATTTTTCCGCTGCTTCTTTCATTCGCACGGAAGAAGAGGCAGAGAATTCGCGGTCTACATTTGCCTTTTTAATATTTTGCGCACTCATCTTTCAATAAATATCCACTAGACTTGAGCATCAACCATACGGTTGGCAGTTGTTGAAGCCTCGTTCATTGCAGCGGTTGCCAAATTAGTGGGGTCATTTTCAGTGGGTGATGATAAATCTCTCGGATGAAGTGAATTACTATTCGAATCTACAATATTTCCATTTAAAATAAAGCTTAATAAAATCCTTCCACAAACAGCAAAAAACAAACAACCAAAAGAGCTTTGTACCAAAGCAACCAAGGGATCATTGGTAATCAGAATTCCAAAAATAAAGAAAATAATGAATCCGACAAACCCACTTAAACAAAAGAAAAACTTCGCATCATTATTCATAACTAAATATTTCGATAAGATGAAAAACCTCTTGCATAAAGTTCTTCGGGAAAGGTTCGGGAAATCATTTGGTTGAGAACATTGGTACTAAAATCACCAGTTACATTTTGACCATTACAGATGCATAACGGGGAAAGGTTGTTACGTAAAAGTAAGGGCCATAACTTGGTAGAATTGGAAAGTTCGTCAAAATGAGTGAAGGCAAGATGAGTAGCACCAATATTATTAGCAAGATTAATTGACTTACTCAAAACCTGCTTATCATATGCTGCATTAAGAACCAATACTCGGGTTTGGACATTAAGATCATCCAACGCCTCCTGTGCCCTACTCCACTCATCTGCTTGACCAAGTGACAATCCGGGGAAATCGAGATAGAGCGGAGAATCAGATGAACTATCTGGAGTTTTGTTTGACTCTCTGTAAAGCGTTACCCCAACAACTTCACAGAAAATCTTAAGGGCGTCATCAGGATTTGGCACGCCATTTTCCACCTTTAAGACATTAGGTGTTTTTTTATTCATGAAAACTTCATGAGCGAGAAATTTACATAAAGTGGTCGTTTTCCCAACTCCTGGAGCGCCAATGAGTGCGATTCGATCACCAGTAGGAGCAATATTTAGGGAGCGAAAGCGGTCAGAAAGTCCGATGGTAATTTCCTTGAGGGACTCGGCAAGAGAAAGATCTTTGATCTTAGACCAATTAGACCACGAACTGATATCATTCAATAATTGAGAATCAAAACCGGTCTTTGCTAAAATTTTAAATGAATCCCCCTCAATAGCCTCAGTGACTACATTTTCTTCTTTCTCGTTTGGTTTACTAGGTTCCTGGATGGTGGTTTCAACTGAGGTTGTTTCAGATGAAACAACGGAGTTTGTATTGTTAGTAGTGCTTGCTACCTGATCTTTCGAGTTATCCAAGTTTTCGGCTTCAACTAATTGATCTTCGGGAGGAATTTCAGCAATAACCTCGAGTTTGGGAGAAGAAATAAATTTTTTCAAACCTTCTCCGCCAATTTGCCGAACTGATAAAACTCTCGCTTTATCTCCCAGTTTTTCTCTGATCACACGAACCGCCTCTTCAGCAGACTTAACGGTTAATCGAAATCGCTTACCTGCTTTTGCCCCAGAATGATTATCGGTTAAGGTTTCCATTTTTATGCGGCAACAGGAATATCCTGAGGATCTCCGGGTGTATTAGAATCTTCCATTGCTGAAATTATGTCAGGGGGTAAAGATTGTGCCTCCAGTGCAATTGCTCCGAAAGGCTCGATTTGTGTTTCGGTGGGTAACTCTTGGTAAGCGAGTACAACCAACTGAGGATAAGACGGTTCCATAAACCTGCGGAAGGCAAGCCGTAATTCAGTCGTGGTAACAATAATGGGAGAAAGTCCACGCTCTGTCATTTCTTTAATTTTAGGCTCGATTTCGCGAATAATCCCCTCCGTTAGATTGGGGTCCATTACCAATCCGATATCAAACTGACTACGTTTCACTCGACTAATAAGAGTTTGTTCGAGTCGGGGTTCAAAGGTCATGGCCAATAATTTATCGGTTTCCACCTCATACTCCTTAACAAAATACATACCTAATCTTTTTCTCGCCTGCTCGGAAAGATCGTCAGGGTTTTTGGTGATAGCTGCCATGTCGGCAATTGTTTCAAGTACGATCGTTAAGTTTTTAATTGGAATTCTCTCTCTCAGCAAATTCTGTAATGTTCTTTGGATAATCCCAACATTTACCAGATCTGGAAGGAGTTCGCTTACTAGAGTAGGATTTTTGTCCTTGATCAGATCAAGGAGCCTTTGCGTTCCTTCTCTTTCCAATATTAAATAAGCAATCCGCTTGAGAACATCAGCTAAATGCGTAACGAGAACCGATGAAGGATCCACTACGGTGCAACCCTCGATTTCCGCATTCCGCCTTTCCTCGTCTGGAATCCACATCGCCTGAATACCAAAAACAGGTTCAATGGTTGGAATACCATTTAATTTCCCTGCATCTCCTCCTCCCATACTCATCGCCAAAACACGATCAGGCAATATGGTGGATCGAATAATTTCTTTACCACGTAGTAAAAATCGATACTCATTTGGCTCTAATTCGATATTATCCCTCACCCCAATTGTAGGCAGCAACATTCCCATCTCACGGGCAAAGTTTGTTCTTGCTCCGGTAATTCTATCCAGTAAATCCCCACCCTTCTTTTTATCTGCCAAAACAAGTAAACCATATCCCATTTCTAAACCGAATACCTCCTGTTCAATTGCATTCTCCATGGGAGATAATTTATTCTCCTGTCCCTCCTCAGAGTTAAGAGCAGAAGATTGTTGCGGTACACCACCTTGAGGTGCTTGCGAGGGACCTGATGCTTGTCCAATTTCATCGAATTCAGAATCCTCGGATGAGGCAACTTTGGAGTAATGATAAGCGGCACCAAAACAGACCATAGAAAGGATGAAAAATGGCCAAAATGTGTCGGAAAGAAAAAATGCGAACAACAGAAGCATGCAACCTGCAATTCCAATGGCACGGGGGTATACAGTTAACTGCTTTCCCACAAATTCTCCAAGATTCGCTTCTTCCGATGAACGGGTAACAAGAATACCTGCGGCGATAGAGATAATTATTGCCGGTACTTGACTTACCAAACCATCACCAATTGAAAGAATAGTGTATTTCTCAAGAGAGCCCACAATTGTCATTTCTTTCTGAAAATAACCAATTAGAATTCCACCAATAATGTTAACTACAGTAATAAATATACCTGCGACTGCATCTCCCCGAACAAATTTACTCGCACCATCCATTGACCCATAAAAATCGGCATCTTTTTGAATTTTTTCTCTCTTCGACAAAGCTTCCGCTTCTGTGATAACTCCAGAGTTCATTTCCGCATCAATTGACATCTGCTTACCCGGCATAGCATCTAAAGTAAATCTTGCAGTTACTTCAGCAATTCGACCCGCACCTTTGGTAATTACAACGAAATTAATGATAACTAAAATTAGAAATATCACCGTACCGACCACATAGTTACCACCCACCACAAATGTGCCAAAAGACTCGATCAC
>CAJQKB010000169.1 GCA_905478775.1 uncultured Opitutales bacterium
AAGAAAGCCAACCCGGTCACCAATCTTACTTATAAAATTTATCACGGAAAATGGAGTAAGATGCCAAATTTTTCTGAATTTAAAGCAGTCAAATCTGGAGCCCTGGCCACAGGCCTTTTTGATATTTCAATGCGTGAGATTAATAACAACTTTGCATTTGTTTTTAATGGCCAAATTGAATGCTTAAAGGATGGGGAATATTCTTTCACAATTTCTTCGGATGACGGATCACAGCTCTTTATTAATGGCAAGATGATCGTCGATAACGATGGCGTTCATGGAATTAAGGCAAAGGCAGGTTCGGTTGAATTGAAAAAAGGAAAGCACGATATTGAAGTGAAATATTTCGAACTAGCCGGCGGGGAAGCACTTAGTGTCTCATGGACTGGGCCCGGCTTTAAAAATAAACCCCTTTCTAAAACTGCACCTAAGGCTGGACAGGTTGTCGAAGGAATGCTGATCGAACCTCTAAAGGGGGAAGCAACCATTTACCGGAACTTCATTGATGGTGCAGGGCCGCGAGCGATTGGAGTGGGTTACCATGAGGGAGTGAATCTTGCTTTTGATGCAAACAACATGAGACTAGCAATGATTTGGCATGGAGACTTTATCGATGGAGCTCGACATTGGATTGCCCGTGGGCAAGGCTTTCAACCGCCAGCCGGGAATGATGTCATCCGGTTGCCCGAGGGCTTAGCCATAGCTGAGTTAAAGACAAGAGATTCCATTTGGCCAGAGTCCGAATACCGCACGAAAGAACTAGAATTTGATGGCTATGTTTTGGATAAGTTGCAAAGGCCCACATTTAAATACAGTCGGGATGAAATTTCTATTTCGGACAAACCAGTTCCCGTTAGCAGTTCCTTCGATGAAAAGCCTGGAGTTATCAATCGAACGCTCAAATTTGTGGGTAAGGGAAATTCTCAAAATCTTTACTTCCGTCTTGCTCAGGGAAATTTTGATAAAGACAAGGATACTTTTTCCAATAGTGAATTGTCTCTTTCTGTTGAGGGAGGGGAAGTTTTTGCTGAAAAGGGTGAACTTCGGGTGCCGATTGAATTTAATGAAGGAAAGTCCGAATTAAAAATTACTTATTCCTGGGCTGAGTAATTGGGTTCAGCTAAACAAACTATACATTTTAAATATGAAAACTTTCATCACTCTCTTAACTTTTTTTTATGCAGTTGCCCCTCAGTTATTCGCAGACGATCATTCTAAAAGTTTACCGGTTGAGTCCGATTATTATCCCATTACCACGATTCCACTTCCTTCAGGGGAGGTAATCGAAGTAAGCGGCATCGAAATACTTCCCGGAAATAAAGTGGCGGTCGCATCCCGACGAGGAGATATTTTTGTAGGGGAGGGCGTCTGGGAAGATGAACCGTCACCCACATGGACTTTATATGCGAGGGGACTTCATGAAACTCTAGGGCTTTCTTGGAGAGATGGTTGGCTTTATGCTACTCAGCGTCCGGAAGTTACCCGTATGAAAGACCGCGACGGTGATGGGCGGGCAGATGTATTTGAAACGGTTGCAGATGACTGGGGAATCAACGGGAACTACCATGAATATGCGTTCGGTACCCGGCACGATAAAAACGGAGATATTTGGGTGATTTTATGTCTTACGGGTTCAGGGGGAGCAGATGATAATAGTCCATTTCGTGGCTGGTGCATGCGTGTGACAGAAGAAGGTGAATGCATTCCAACCGGGTATGGTATTCGTTCACCTGGAGGGATCGGATTTAATCATTTGGGCGATGTTTTTTATTGTGACAACCAAGGTTTGTGGAACGGGTCGAGCTCTTTGAAGCATTTAAAGCCAGGTGGATTTCAGGGAAACCCTACAGGCAACAAATACTTTGCATTGACTGATGCTTTAGGTCCCCAACCACCAGAACCAGAATCCGGTAGTCGAATTGAAATTGAAAGAAAGAGAGTTCCTGATCTCATACCTCCGCCGGTTGTTCTTCCTCATGGAAAGGTTGGGAATTCACCGGCTGGAATTGAATGCGATGAGACTAATGGGAAATTCGGTCCGTTCAAAAATCAGTTATTTGTTTCCGAGCAAACTCATTCTAAAGTGCATCGTGTATTTTTGGAAAAAGTAAATGGGTTTTATCAGGGTGCGGTGTTTCCGTTTCTCGAAGGTTTTGGATCCGGTAATATCGTGGCGAGGTTCGCCAAGGATGGCAGTATGTTTACGGGTGGAACCAATCGTGGATGGGGTTCAAGAGGAAAAAGCCCTTTCTCCTTTCAACGGGTAAATTGGACAGGGAAGGTTCCATTCGAGGTTCACGAGATGCGGGTGAAGCCTGATGGCTTTGAACTAACCTTTACGCAGGAAGCCGACATTAAAACATTGGCCGATATTTCTTCCTACACCATGGAGACCTACACATACATCTATCAAAAGGGATATGGGAGTCCAGAGGTTGACGGAACGGTTCCAGTGATTACGAAAGCTATTCCAGGAAAGAACGGTAAGAGCGTTCGTTTACAAGTTGATGGTATGGTAAAGGGGCATGTGCACGAATTAAAAATGCCTGGCATTCGCAGGAAAGATACTGAACAACCGCTTCTTCATGAAGTTGCTTACTATACTCTTAACGAGATTCCTAAAAAGTAATCTGAATAAT
>CAJQKB010000170.1 GCA_905478775.1 uncultured Opitutales bacterium
GGGTTTAAATTGGCTTCGAGTAAAACATTGGTTGATAATGTTGGGATATCAGATGTGGCTCAAGGCTATGATGGAAATTTGTATTTTGCTGATTATGGGGGAGGCTGGTCGGTCAATAAAAACGGTTCTGTTCAAGTGATTCGTCCTAAGGACAAAGAACTTAAAAGAGTAGGAAAAGCAGTTGCCCAGTTAATGTCGGATGGTTTTAGTCATCGTTCATTACCGGAACTGTCTGGTCTTCTTGATCATGCAGATCAGAGGATTCGTCAATCTGCCCAATTTGCCATGGTTGAAAAAGGAGAAGTTGCGGTTGCGAAATTGAACGAAATTTTGGGAGATAAAGAATTTTCCTTATTGGCTAAACTTCATTCGATTTGGGGACTGGGTCAATTGGCAAGAAATGGGTACTCCGAATCTGTCACACCCCTTATTTTGAAAATGCTCGAAAATAAGGAGATTGAAATTCGTGCCAATGCGGCGAGGGTGGCCGGGAGTTCTAACTTGCTGAAGTTGGGGAGTTCTCTTCTGGAACTTTTGAAAGATCCCTCTCCCCGGGTGGCTTCTCTCGCAGCACTTTCCCTGGGCCGAATAGGCAGCAAATCGGACCCGGTATTAGTTTCGGCACTTCTCCACTCGGTTGAACAAAACAAAGGGGCTGATTTCGACCCTGTTCTTAGGCATTCTTTTATTTCCGCTCTGGATCGAATCGCGTCTCCCGAACAGCTTATCGCACTCGCTGGATCAAAATCGGAAGAACAACGATTG
Organism: uncultured Opitutales bacterium; assembly: GCA_905478775.1. Classification (GTDB taxonomy): domain Bacteria; phylum Verrucomicrobiota; class Verrucomicrobiia; order Opitutales; family Seribacteraceae; genus Seribacter; species Seribacter sulfatis. The sequence goes on from CAJQKB010000170.1 coordinate 766, forward strand.
ACCGCGGTTATTCTCCTCCGCCGAACTGCTAATGCCGGACTGATGACTTTTTTGGAGGACACTAGTACTCCCGTTCGTATCGAGGCAATACGGGCAGTTTATGATACTGTTGCGCTGGATGGTTTAGCAGGGAAAAAATTGGCATTGATCGATCCGAGTGAGTATTCATTTTATATTCAATATCGAATTGTGGCCGCAAACTTTAGATTAGGCACAGATGAATCGGCCCGAAGACTCCTCGGGTTTTGTTCGAATCCCAAAATTGACAAGGAAATTCGTTCTTTTGCACTCCAGGCTTTAATGAGGTGGGGGATGAAATTAGATACTGATCCAGTCCTCGGTCACTACCGGCCAATGCCAGCAATTTCTTCCTCGATGAGTAACCTGACCCAGGTACTCGGTGAAGATTTAAGATCTTTTCTACTCGAAGAAAGCGATCCCGAACTTCTTTCACTGGCCACAAACCTTGCCCAAAAAGCCGGCCTGTCCATTGATGCTGAAATCCTGAGGAAACAAATTGAGGATGAACAACTTGACCCTCAGGTTCGGGTAGCCAACTTACGAAGTCTGGGCGAATTAGAGAGCGAGCAAGACAATAAACTTCTCAAGTCTTTACTTACCGATGAAAGTGAAGAAGTACGGGCAACAGCATTTGAGCTTTGCCTAAACCGAAACCTTCCCGATATGGACGAGCTATCCATGAAGGCGATTGAAAAAGACACACTATTGGTGGCTCGCCAAGTTTTAAACCGATATGTTTTAAAAAAACCGGATACAATGATCGAGCTTTGGCAAAAGAGGGAGTTGGAACTACGTCCAGAATTGTGGCTGGACTTATATTTGTTCCTTTCGAAAAACGACCACGCAGAATCTAAAAAGGTGGCCGCTACTTACGCGGCAGGTGAACCCGCTCGAATCCATGTTCTCAGCCTTTATGGTGGAGATAGCTTGCGGGGAGATAAGGTCTTCAGGAATCAGGGTGCCTGTATGCAATGTCACCAAATTGATAAAGAGGGCGGTGTACAGGGGCCTCCATTATCTTTGGTGGGGGATCGACTGAGTTCCGATAAATTACTTGAATCCCTGGTTAATCCAAGTGCGGAAATCACTCCGGGTTATGGACTTTCTACAGTTTCCACCAAAGACGGAATTACTTTAGTGGGTAGAATCGCAGAAGAGTCCGAAGACAATGCAACATTGGTTCTCGTATCCCCCGACGGAAAAGAAACTCAACTCAAACAAGAAGATATCTCCACCATTTCTCCCCCCATTTCAGCAATGCCCCCCTTGGGCTTGACCTTGGCTCCTTTAGATTTGAGGGATCTCATTGCCTTTTTGAAATCCAGGAACAAGAAGGAACTCCTTGCGGCCAAATCAAGGAGATTAGATTCCGGTCACGGAAAAAAATAACTTATATAGAAGCCTTTAAACTGCCCGCTTTTTTGCGGTCTTTTTGTGGTAGTAGGTCTTTTGAAATGACTTTCTGAGGTGTGTTCAAACCGGCCTTAATTGTGTGCTTGCCTGTAGAGTATACCTTTGGTTGGAAGTTCTTACCTTGAACGCGCACAGTATAGAGAATCTCCTTAGTTTTATCCTCGATCACCTGAACCACCGGATTTGGCTTAGTAAATGTAAGCTTGGGCAACCAGCCTTTTACTTTTCTGCCGTCATTCTGAGTCATTTTAAAAGTAAGCGGCCAACCGGGAAACTGGACTTTATCTCCATCGGACACTTTGGAGAAGCGGGGCCAGCATTCAAAAGTGATGGTGCGGTTCTTTTTGTGGAACCGGGCGACACCAAAACCATCCGCTCTTTTTAATTCATTTTTTCGGTCTTCGGGGTTGGCATAGGCATGCATGGTAATTTTGTTGCCCAAACCGTCCTCAAAATCTCCGGTCCAGGGGAGAGGAGAATTCGGAATGGGGCGGGGGCCGGGTTTTTCATCCTCCGGTTTCCACCATCGACCGTATATTGTGTTGACAATTGCCGGACTGGTAAAGGCAAAGGGACCATCGCGGTGTGAGTCAATTCCGTGTTGGACGACCACTCCCAAATGCTGATCTCCACATAGGTGGGTGGCCATGGCTTTCCTGAGTTCATGTAGAGCTTTGTTTCGACCTTTTTGGGGCCAGGCATTACTGTCAAGGTCCGCGAGGAGGCGACTGTTCGGATTTCCATGAATGTGAACCGCACCACAGAAAGCCGTGGCAGAAAGCGCTGCTTTCATTTGGGCACCTTCCCAATCCTGACTCCAGTTGGAGAGAAAATTGAGCTGTCGGTCTCCCAAAAGGACCAAGCCATCCAGGTTAACGGCATCCCGGTTATAAGCGGGATCATTAATATGATCGGGGCGGGGGCCCATTTTGGGTATCTTGCCTGCGGGTCCGGTTTTGAATTTACGGTCTTCCAAAATCGCAAAATCAATCCCACCTACTCGTAAACGGGTAAAGTAAACTTCCAACCCTCTTTTTACCTTTTTAGGATCCACCGGATCGGGTAAGTGCCAGGTTTGCTGACGTTGCACCATATTGACATAAGGGATTGGATAAAAATAACCACCGCTGTTTCCTGCGGGCGAAGTGGCGACAATACCACTTTCTCCCCATAGGTTGGCCTGCCCCACATCATGGTCGTCCGGAATGGTGACAGTGGGTCGGTCTTTGATCAGATCCCTGAACTGTAGACCAAATTCGATCCAGCCTGCGGTGTGTTCAGTATGGTGATAGGTTTGATCACCGGCAAAGAAGAGCATGTCAGGATTAATCGCCTTTAGGTTTTCAATAATTTGAGGACGGGGTCCCTTGGTGCGGCTTGAGTTACAGGATAGATTTCCGACCACAATTGTTTCTTGGTGAACTGGATCTTTCCTTATCAAACCTTCGAAAGAAGCTTTTTTACCATGCCTAACCCGGTAAGGAATATCCTTTGTAGAGTCCCAGTTTGTAATCCGAAAGTGTGCACTCCATCCGGGATAGGTGATCTTGACTTTCGAAATTTCCTTCCACTGTTTTCCCTGCTTGGTTTCCAAACGAACTTCCCGTGATTCATCCGGCATCAGAGGATAAAGTTGTCCGGTCAATTTGAGGGTTCCACTATCTTGCGTGTAGAGGGCAAAGGCAACCACCTCATCACGGGGAACATTTAATTCAATTATTCTCTTGGGCGGTTTCCCTTTTTTGGAGAGGACCTCAGGGGGCCTTGCCCGTTTCCACCATTCTCCGGTGGACAGGTGGTCAAGGCTTGGAAACTTCTCTCCAAACAATTCCTTTGATTCAGGTTCGGCCTTTACAAAGGACAATAAAGTGGAAAAGCAAAAAAACGATAATACGAGTAATTTCATCAAAAAAAAAGAATCTAATTAAACTTTCCTTTCAAGATTAAAATAGATGCTCCTCTGTGATTATTTTCAAGACGGCCAAGTATTTTTTATACTCTATGAATTTCCTTCCCTCCATTGACGGGGAGACTGGCCGACTTTTTTTCGAAACCACCGGGCAAAGTAATTGGGATCCGCGAATCCACAATCCCAGGCAATTTTGGCAATAGACAGGTTTTCTTTTTTTAATCCTTCGTACGATCTTTTCTGCCGGGTTTCATCGAGGAGAATTCCAAGGTTAAGGGCAGATTCGCGACGGACTTTCCGATTGAGTGAACTTAAATCTTCTCCCAAAAAATTAGCAATTTCATTCGGTGCTTTGGGAATAACCGGTAATTCATTTAGCAATCTTCTCACCTTTTCAGTGACTGGATAAACCGTTCTATTATTTATGTTTCCCTCATCGAGTACATTGAATAGTACCGAGAAAATTTGTAGTATGTGGGATGATGCTACAATACTATGAGCTTGATGGATATCCACGGATTGGATCATCTGATTAAGTACACTTTCTATCTCCGAAAGAGTCACAGGTAATAAAACCTTATTTTTTACCCGCCATTTTTTAGCTCCATTTTCTTTAAAGTTAATCACCAGGGATAACGGCGGGCTTTTCATAGATTTGATAAATCCATGTCGTGTGCCTGGAGGAAAATAGAGTAAAGCGCCCCGTCTTACTGCAATAGGTTCACCGTTATAAGTCTGAATTCCCTGACCTCTTAAATACAGAAGAAATTGGGAATAAGTATGTTCATGTTCTTCAACCAAGTCGCTTTTGGGGGTGTGCCGATGATGGGCGACTCTCAGGATGGAATAGCCTGGAATTGAAATTCGTAGGTTTTCCAAAAAGATGGGTTGAAATTTATTCATCAAATAAAGACTAATAAAATGTCTGAAAAATGCTAATTATGCAAGTTCTGTCCTAACGGTATGTCCGAATAACTGATAGAATGGAACATATGATTCAAAAAGCTGATGAAATTCAACCCGATACCCAATGGAGCGAAACCGTGTGGGCACATTCCCGTGAAGAGGATCTAATGAATGACCAGTCCAATCCCCGCCTTTGTGTTGCCGCGTTACTTCCATTTAAGGACGGCCAACCGGATTGGGGCAGTTTTGAAAGGATGCTTCAATGGATGATGAAATGCGCTGATCACTTTGGGGTGGAGATCACTTTTGTACTGAATGCCGATACCGGCTATGTATTCAATCTATCCAAGGAGCTTTACGAGGAAGTAATCTCACGCTTCCGCTCTCTTTACCCCGATGCATCCTTTATAAGTGGAGTCACGGCAGTGGGGGCATCGCCTACTGCTTTTGATGCCTCCTGTTATCATTCACATCTCGAAATTGCACAGGCTCACCGCCCTTGTGAAGTTATGATCATGACCTCACAGGCTCTGAATGCTTTGGCTCCCGAGAAACGAAGAGATGCCTACTTTGAAATTGCTGAAAAAATCGAAGTACCCGCACTCGTTCATGCTCTCGAACCCGCTTTCGTTCCCTGGGCCACGCCCTTCGATCCCTGGCTTTTGCACCAATTGGCAGGTCATGAGAAATTTGTCGGTGGAAAAATTTCCACTCTGGATGAACCGCACTTTCTATATTGGGCATCCATGTGCTGTGACCTCGGATTGGACTTCGTTCCCCATAGCGGAGATGATTTCGGGATCGCCTCCGCCATCCGCATGGGATTACCCTTGCTGATAGGTGCTGGGGTATCCGCATGCCCGCTCATTTGTGCAGCCAAAAAATACTGGAGGAAAGATGATTTTGATTCCCGGGTATATAAGTTATTCGAAGCCATTCAATCGCTGGAGGATTCGGTCTTCCGCCTCGATGACAAGGGAAGTGCTGCCGGGTATAAGCACAGCACCGCAGAGATTTTACAAATGCTCGGTGTGATCGATTCTGCGGAGATCCATCCCGAATGTCCTGATCTGCGTGCTGGGAACGAACGAGCTCGGATGCAGGAGGCATTAATTCGCCCGCTACGGATTGCCGAGCGTATGAATATTCCCTTCTATTCTTTTCCATCATGAATGCCGATCCACTTACTGATTTTTCCCGTCTATGTGTGCATACCATTACCACCAAGGGTTGGGACCTGGAAGAAGCGGTCGATCATTATGCCCAAGCGGGGGTATCCGGAATTACCGTTTGGAGACAATGGCTGGAGGGTCGGGATCCATCGAAAGCCGGTAAATCCATTCGGGCTGCCGGCTTGAAGGTCGTTTCCCTTTGCCGTGGAGGATTTTATCCGGCCGTCGAGGAGAAATCCCGTCTTGATGCCATCGAGGATAATAAACGAGCGATCGAGGATGCTGCCGCCTTGGGTGCACCCATTGTGGTTTTGGTATGCGGGGCAGTGCCCGGCCAATCCCTGGTTGAATCGCGTATGCAGATCACGGATGGGATCGCGGCTACATTGCCTCTGGCTGAATCACTTGGAATTAAGCTGGCAATTGAGCCACTGCACCCGATGTATGCGGATGATCGTTCCGCGATCAACTCCCTGGCTTCGGCCAATGATGTTTGTGATGAATTAAATCATCCGTTGGTCGGCATTGCCTATGATGTTTATCACCTCTGGTGGGACCCCGATTTGGAAGCTCAGACCAGGCGCACAGCAGAAGCTAATCGGCTCTTTTCCTTTCATGTCTGCGATTGGATGACTCCGACCACCGATTTACTCAATGACCGTGGATTAATGGGGGAGGGCTGTATTGATCTGCGAGGTATCCGGGGAATGGTAGAAGATTCCGGATTTAAAGGCATGATCGAAGTCGAAGTCTTCTCCAACCGTTGGTGGGAAAAACCACCTCAGGAATTTTTACAAGCGATCAAACAATCCTATTTACATTACACTTAATCTATTATGAAAGAACATAAACTTGGAATTATTATGAACGGCGTTACCGGACGCATGGGAACCAATCAACACCTAATCCGGTCGATCTGCGCCATCCGTGAGCAGGGAGGCATTCAGGTTTCCCCCGATGAAGTGATTACGGTCGATCCCATTCTTACCGGCCGAAACGAGAACAAACTGAAAGCCCTGGCCGAAAAAACGGGTGTACGTCGCTGGACCACCAATATCGAAAAGGCTCTTGCGGATGCAGATAATCAAATCTTCTTTGATGCCAGTTCCACCCTACACCGCTCCCGCTTTGTCGAGATGGCCGCGAATGCGGGGAAAGCAGTTTACTGTGAGAAACCCACCGCGGTCACCACGGAGGAAGCTCTTCGCTTAGCCAAACTATGCGAGGATGCGGGAGTCAAAAACGGAGCGGTTCAGGATAAACTATGGTTACCGGGGATTCGGAAGCTGAAGATTCTGATCAATCAGGGATTCTTTGGAGAGATTCTGTCCGTCCGGGGAGAATTTGGATACTGGGTATTTACCGGGCATGATGAGGATCAGCCTGCCCAGCGTCCCAGTTGGAACTATCGAAAGGAAGACGGTGGGGGCATCATGATCGATATGCTTTGCCACTGGCGCTACCTGGTGGACAATGTGTTTGGATCGATCAAAAGTATCTCCTGCCGGGGAGCCACTCACATTGGTGAACGGATTGATGAACAGGGTAATCCCTATCAATGCACTGCGGATGATGCCTGCTATGCCACCATGGAACTGGAAAACGGAATCCTTTGTCAGTTTAACAGTTCGTGGACCGTGCGGGTTCGCCGGGACGATCTTTTTGTGATGCAGGTGGACGGAAGTAAAGGTTCGGCAGTGGTCAACCTGCGTGGGTGCCAGACTCAAGGGATTGGAGTTACCCCTAAACCGGTCTGGAATCCGGATATTGAGCAACCGATCAACTTTTATGAAGGCTGGTCTGAAATGCCAGACGCGACTACCTATGAAAATGCTTTCAAAATTCAATGGGAACTCTTTCTCCGCCATGTCGCTTTGGACGAACCCTTTCCCTACGATTTAAGATCGGGAGCGAAGGGCGTCGAACTGGCGGAATTGGGAATACAATCATGGGAGGAAAGAAAGTGGATCGATCTGTAATGATTGTTTTTCTTTATATAAAATTTTAATACTTTGCAGACTCAAGGGTTGGCATTTTGTAAGATCGGTTTATTTTAATTTAGTATGAATTTCCCAAGAATTATTTTTCTAATCGTTTTCTCATTTTCTTCCCTTTCTCTATTTTCACAAAATGGAGACAAAGCGAGTGAGAAAGATCTCATTTCATCTCTAAACTGGAAAAAATGGTCGCCCGATGTAGTTCCCGTTTTTACCCCGGCGGAATCTCTTGCTCAATTCAAAGTGGCCCCGGGCTTCAAGGTTGAATTGGTTGCTTCTGAACCCATGGTCAAGGATCCGGTCTTTGTGGACTGGGACGACCAAGGGAGGATGTGGGTTGGTGAACTACGCACTTACATGAGGGACCTGGACGGTACCGGAGAAAACGAACGGATGAGCCGGGTGATGGTATTGGAAGACACCGACCAGGACGGTGTGATGGACAAAGCCACGCCTTTCGTGGATGACATGATTAATGTGCGCTGTATCGCTTTTGTGGATGATGGTGTATTAGTGGTAGAAACCGGGGGTCTTTGGCTTTGTAAGGATACTGATGGAGACTTGCGATGTGATGAACGGGAAAAACTGTTCGATTTTGCCACTGCTGCCCAGAGTAATATTGAACATGCGGAGAATGCATTGCACTTCGCATTGGACAATTGGATGTACAATTCAAAGTCATCAAGAAAATTAGCCTGGCGGAATGGAAAGCTAATTGAAATGCCTGCCAAAGGACGTGGACAATGGGGAATGGGAAGCGATGCCTATGGACGCTTATATTTTAATGCCAATAGCAATTGGTTTGAAGTGGACTGGGCGACTTACGATCGTCAGTGGCCAAGCAAAGGTTCCAGTGTGAAACCTCCGACCAATCGTGTGTTCGGAATTCGTCCAAATACCGCCTTGAATCGAAATTATCGTCCGGGCCGAATCTTGGAAGATGGTCGCGTAGCCAGTGTAACCACAATCAGTGGCTTGGCAGTCCACAGTCATGGGGCATACGGAAAAGATTGGGAGGGAGCGATTTTCTCGATGTCTCCCGGAACCAATACAGTGGGGGCTTTCCTTCCCGAAAAACCATTTCCTGCATCTGATCAATATGTTCATCAACTCTATCCCGATGCGGTTTGGAAAGAACGGGAATTTCTTGCCAGTTCCGATGAACGTTTCCGTCCGGTCAATGCATCCATGGGTCCGGATGGCTGTCTTTATGTGGTCGATTTTCACCGAGGTGTTATTCAACATAAGCGCTACCTGACTTCTTATTTACGCCGCCAGTCTGCGGAGCGACAATTGGATAAACCGATCGGATTGGGCCGAATTTATCGGATTGTTCCGAAGGATCATAAAACGATTGATCCTCCATCCGATTTGGTGGCGGGTCTTTCCCATCCCCACCTTTGGTGGCGGCTGCGTTCCCAAAAACGGATCGTGGAAGGAGACAATCAGGATTTAGCATTGGATGTCCAGAAACTTGCTGACAATAAAAAAGCGAAAGCCCATGCCCGGGTACACGCCATGTGGACATTGGCCGGGCTTGGTAAATTGAAAGAAAAAACCGTTCGTCTTGCCATTGAAGATCATCATTGGTTTGTTTCCATGACTGGTCTTCGCTTGGCAGGTGAGAGTAAAGGCGTTGCAGATTTCTTTCCCGATGAATTTAAAACATTAGCGGAACAGGTGGTAGACCGTAAGATGGTTCCATCGACTCTCGCATCTTATGCTGGAATAATAAGCAAGTCCGGTTACCCATCCCGAGCGGTCAAAACTTATAAGGATAAAGAAGCGGACTGGGTTAAAAAGGATAGTAACCTTCTTTCTGTCTATCGCAAAGGCCGCGATCAATACTCGGTTAGCTGTGGAGCCTGTCACCAGGCGGACGGGAAAGGCCTCCCTAATATGGCACCCACGCTGGCCAAAAGCGACTGGGTGACTGGGGATGCCAAACGGTTGATCGGCGTGGCTGTTCATGGTCTCATGGGACCGATTAAAGTGAATGGCAAACCGGTGGAAGGGGTTCCTCCCATCATGCCTCCGCATGGTTTTATGAAGGATGAACAACTTGCTGGTATACTTACCTATGTTCGCAATGCGTGGGGCAATCGAGCAGGCTTAATTTCCATCGAAGATATTACCGGATACCGGAAAACCGAATCCGCCCGGGTTGCTCCCTGGACGGAAGTGGAATTTTAAATTTCCTTTTCTTATTTTT
>CAJQKB010000171.1 GCA_905478775.1 uncultured Opitutales bacterium
GCAACATTCACTTGATGATCACGAGCTTCATTCGGGATATAATCTAAATCACAATCAGGGTCGGGAGTGTCTAAATTGATTGTTGGAGCGAGCACATTTTCTTCAATCGTCTTACATACTGCTGCTGCCTCAATTGCACCAGCAGCACCCAATAAATGGCCGGTCATAGATTTGGTAGAACTTACGCATAATCCATTTTTCGCGTAGTCTCCAAATACATTCTTTAAAGCCACTGTTTCAGAACGGTCATTGTATGGTGTTGATGTACCGTGTGCGTTTACATACGCGACATCTTCCTTGGACACTTTTGCCTCCTCCAATGCTTGATTCATGCATTTCGTGAGTGCTTTACTCTCTGTGTCAGGAGTAGTAACATGAAATGCATCGCAGGTGGCAGAATAACCAACAATTTCTGCGTAAATTCGAGCCCCCCTTTTTTCGGCATGGTCTTTAGTTTCTAAAACCAACACACCAGCACCCTCCCCCATCACAAATCCATCGCGGTCTGCGTCAAAAGGCCTGGATGCACGAGAGGGTTCACTATTGAATTTGGTACTCATCGCCTTCATTGATGAGAATCCAGCAAAGCCTATTCGAGTAACAGCTGCTTCACTTCCTCCGGCAAAAATCACATCTGCTAATCCACGCTGCATCATGTGAAAAGCTTCACCTATGGCATGGGATCCAGATGCACATGCGCTCACCACCGAAAAATTCGGCCCTTGTGCTCCAAGGTCGATCGCAATTACTCCTCCGGCAATATTGGCGATCAAGGAAGGAATCATAAATGGAGAAACTCGACGGGGCCCTCTTTCAATAAGGGTTGTCATTTGTTTCTCGATGGTCTCCATTCCACCAATCCCCGAACCTACAAGTACACCAGTTCTATCTGGCACTAAGGTATCCTTGGATAGATTAGAGTCTGCTAATGCAAAACGGGACGCGGCCAATGCCAAATGTGTATACCGATCATTTCTCCGAACTTCCTTCGGGTCCATAAAGTCTTCCGCATTAAAATCCGTAACCTCCGAAGCGACTTGGCTTGCAATATCCCCCGCTTCAAAACGGGTTACTCCAGTAATTCCAGACTTACCTGCTTTGAGAGAATTCCAAAAATCATCAATTCCATTTCCAAGGGATGATACTACACCAACACCTGTTACTACTACTCGGTTCATGACTAGTTAAGAATTAAGCGAGCGAATAAAAAAAGACCCGCCATGTAAAGAGAATTAAGAGGATAGATTCTTCTCAACATATTCGATAACAGCTCCAACCGATTGGAGCTTTTCTGCCGCTTCCTCAGGAATTTCTGTACCAAACTCTTCCTCAAGAGCCATAACTAATTCAACTTGATCAAGCGAGTCTGCACCTAAGTCGTCTATAAAACTGGCCTCCGGAGTAACTTGCTCTTCACTTACATTGAGCTGGCTAATAATAATTTTCTTTACGCGATCGGCGTTATTTTCTGACATAATTTTTTACTGGGTTTAAAATTTAACATTATCTCTTGTTCACATCACCATGCCTCCGTCAACCGTAAAAACTTGGCCGGTAACATAGGATGCCTTTTCTGAGGATAAAAAGGAAGCCATTTCTGCAATATCCTCCACTTTTCCAAATCTTTTTAATGGGACGGTGCTTAAAGCAACTTCTTTGACTCGTTCATCCAACCCGGATGTCATGTCAGTATCAATAAAACCAGGTGCAATTGCATTAACTGTAACCGAACGCGCCGCAAATTCACGCGCCAAACTTTTTGTTAAACCGATCATGCCGGCTTTGGCAGCAGCGTAATTGGCCTGGCCCGCATTCCCGGTCAACCCAACGACTGAAGAAATATTAATAATGCGCCCCCACCTTTTCCTGGTCATTGGCCGGCCCAATGCTTTTATCCAATGGAAACAACTGTTTAAATTAGTATTAATCACATCCATCCAGTCGCCTTCGTCCATTCGAAAGAGAAGATTATCTCTAGTGATTCCGGCATTATTTACCAGTACATCAACGCATTCATGTTTTTCTAAAATCTGCTCACATGCCTTTCGGATCTCTTCTCCAGAAGAAACATCCACGGCAAGTGCTTCAGCTAAACCGCCATTCTCTTTAATACTTTCAGCAGCACCACCACAGGAAGATGCTGATTTGCTCACGCAAATGACATGCATTCCATCTCTGGCAAGAGATTCCGCGATCGTTCGACCGATTCCTCGGCCCGCACCCGTTACGAGAGCAATTTTAGATTTTGTATTTTCTTCACTCATATGTTTTTAATAGTACTTTACCCAATTAATTGGGATACCACTATCAACAATTGCTAAAATCCTTTGCGTAAAGCAACACACAAGTTCAAAACTTGAAAAAAGACGGATGAATTCTACAAACTCACAACGACCCAAATTACAAAAATTTCTTGCTGACGCAGGGCTTTGCTCACGAAGGAAAGGAGAGGAATGGATTATGGATGGTCTCGTTACAATCAATGGTGTCGATGCAAAGTTGGGAGAACGAGTCACCCCGAATGCAGATATTGTAAAGGTAAATGGTAAAAGAGTTCAGGTAAAAAACCTTCCTAAAATTACCTTGCTTGTAAATAAACCAAAAGGATTTGTCTGCTCCAACGAAGACGGACATGCAGATCGCCTTATTTTCGAACTTCTAGAATCAAAATATCGGTCGGTTCGTTTATTTTGTGCCGGTCGCTTGGACTTAGATAGCGAGGGAATGGTGATCCTCACCAATGACGGCAGTCTTGCCCATCGCTTAACACACCCTTCTCATATGGTTCGAAAAAGGTACAAAGTTGAACTCGATATTCCTTTCGACACTTCTGATCTTTCTGCTCTTCTGAGTGGAGCAGTAATTGAAGAAGAATTCTTAAAAATTGATGAAGTGAGGCCAAGTAAGGGAAAATCATTACGATCTCCCAAATTAGATGTTTACATGGGACATGGAAAAAAAAGAGAAATCCGGAGAATTTTTTATCATCTTGGATATAAGGTTAAAAAACTAAGACGTGTCGCGATTGGTGGACTAGGGATTAAGAATATGTCCATTGGACAGAGTAGATTATTAAAGAATGAAGAAATTGAATTGCTCTTTCCCAAAGAAGTTTCCTAATTTCGAAGCCATGGGAAATTCAAATATCAAAAATTCACTCTTATCTTTTTTCTGTGGGGGATTACTTATTTTATTCTTTCATTCTTCTGTACTTGCACAAGCGGAAAGTCCTCCCAGTAATTTAGCAGATGCCTTTCAGGCTACACCAGGCAAACCTCCTGTAATCGATGAAGTTGAACCAATTGTGGTGGGCAGAAAAAAATGGAGTGACCGCCCCTCCCCGATTAGTTCGAAGGTTAAATCATCTCCTGAAAGAAAAAAACAGGGTGTATCGGGTGCGCAAATTGAAGAACTTGACCCACTCGAAACACAGCAAGGAAAAGTGGATTCCACACTAATGCCAATCAAACCACCCAGCATTCCTCCCGCCGTTAATCTGCATCGTAATTTTGAAGGGACTTTAGTGCTAAAGCCCCGCAAATTAGGATTTCAAAAAGATTTCCCATTTCAATTACTCAATTCACGCGGAAAAAGATTGGCATATATCGACACCAAAGACATCCGATCGGTGGATCCAATTCAATTTAAGGACAAAAAGGTAAATATTCTAGGAAAACTCGAGCCCGTTAAACCCGGTTCAAATGACTTAGTTATTCGAGCCCGTATCCTTCGAGAAATCGAATAGAATTAAACTCAAAGGTTTTCTATGGACTTAATAAATGGCAATGAAATTGCCCAAGAAATTATTGAAGAACTCAAAATTGAAGTTTCAGCAATTCAAGGGGGCAAACCCTGCGTCGTATTTATCCGCGTGGGCGAGGATCCCGCCTCTATTTCTTATGTAAGCAAAAAAGAAAAAACTGCCGAAAAGATTGGGATTGAAAGCAGATTGCAGCTTTATCCAAACAGCATTTCGCAAGATGAATTGCTGGAAGAAATAAGCCTCGCGAACAATAATAAAGAAGTTCATGGTATTTTAGTGCAGGCTCCCCTCCCCGACCACATCGATGAGCGCACTATTTTTAATCATGTATCTCCCAGTAAAGATGTGGACGGATTTAATGCATTTAACTTGGGGAAATTATGCCAGGAACAAGAGGATGCCTTTATTTCCTGTACGCCTGCTGGGATTATAGAATTAATAAAGCGCAAAAACATTACCACAGAAGGCAAACATGTGGTCGTGTTAGGTAGGAGCCTTATTGTGGGAAAGCCAGCGGGTATGCTCTTTTTGAGAAAGGGTTTCCCTGGAAATGCAACTGTTACCTTTTGCCATTCCCGCACTCCAGACCTGGAAAACCACACCCGACGTGCAGATATTATCATTGCGGCTATCGGCAAGCCTCAGTTCGTCACCAAAGATATGGTCAAGGAAGGGGCAACAATCATTGATGTTGGAATTAATCGAATTGAGGATTCCAATAAAAAATCAGGCTTTCGTTTAGTTGGTGATGTGGATTTTGAACAAGTTGCACCACAAACCAAATTTATTACGCCCGTACCGGGAGGTGTGGGGCCAATGACAGTGGCAATGCTAATGAAAAATACCGTTCAGGCATTTAAAGGAAATCATTCATAATTCATGGAATCTAATTCAGATGAAAAACCAGAACAACAAGATGTTCTTGTCCCCGCATCACTTGCCAAAAGAATGATTGCGTATGCAATGGACACAATTCTTTTGTTTATTCTAATCCAGTTGGTCGCTCTTTTAATTCCAAACTTATACGACGAAAACTCCAAGGCTGAGTTTAATAATTTGATCAATCAAGTTTCTATTCTTAGCAGCGACGATCGGTTTGATTCTTCCAAAATGGCAACATTCCTGGAAGATTCACAACTTTCTGCTGAAACTTCTGAAATGCTTTTAAGTATGATGTTTACTGCCTGTTTTCTTCCCGTTTTGTATTTTGTATGCGGAGATGCATTTTTTCGTGGTCAAACTTTAGGAAAAGCAACTTTTGGCTTACGTACTGTTACATTTCAAAACTTTGAACCCCCTGCTTTCCGTAAGATTTTAATTCGCTCGATTGTAAAAGGGCTAGCATCCATTACGCTGATCACCCCATTCCTTCTGCCCGGTGTGCTCAATTTTTGTTTTTGTTTATTTAATCGTAATAAAAGGTGTGTTCATGACCTTCTCTCCGGAACGATCACTGCACAACCCTCCCCCCAATCATAATTTTTTAATGAATTGTAAAATCGGCTTTATTGGTGCGGGTAAAATGGTATCCGCAATCGTTACCAGTTTGATTCGTTCAGGTTCTTTTCAAGCGAATGAAATTACGTGTTGCTCAGCCAATGATGGAACTTCGAATGCCCTTTCTCTGGAAACCGGAATACATCGATGCGAAGATGTGGCAGAGTTAATTGGTAAAAAACCAAATCTGCTCGTACTCGGTTGCAAGCCACAACAACTTGCCGAACTTCCCCCCGAAATAGCAAGATCGACAGAGGGGATGATCATTCTTTCCATCATGGCAGGCATTACTCTTACTCGATTAAAAAGTGCCTTTCCTCTTTCGCGGAACATCGTACGATCGATGCCGAATACTCCCGGTCAAATCGGTGCGGGAATTACAGGTTTCTTATTCGACTCTAATCCCACGGAGGTGGATCGCACTACGATTCAGAATGTACTCTCTTCCTTAGGACAGGTGAGGGAGGTAACAAATGAAATAGATATTGATCGGGTTACAGCAATTAGTGGAAGCGGCCCCGCCTATCTTTTTGAATTTGCCTGTGCTTTGGAGCAGGCAGGAAAAG
The DNA here is from genome assembly GCA_905478775.1 of uncultured Opitutales bacterium. Classification (GTDB taxonomy): domain Bacteria; phylum Verrucomicrobiota; class Verrucomicrobiia; order Opitutales; family Seribacteraceae; genus Seribacter; species Seribacter sulfatis. The sequence goes on from CAJQKB010000171.1 coordinate 5,827, forward strand.
AAATTGGTTTGGAGACTGAACTCGCCAAGGATCTTGCTCTTCACACAATTGTGGGTGCTGCAAAGTTAATGGAACAAAGTAACAACCATCCAGAAGAATTAAGAAATCAAGTTACCTCGCCCAATGGCACGACTCAGGCGGCATTAGAAAGTTTTGCAGAGGATCAGCTTAGAGAAATCGTACAACGGGCAGCTCAGGCAGCCCGTGATCGTTCAATCGAATTATCCAATGCATGATTTAAAGGACGGTGTAACCATTGTTACGGGGGGAGCAGGATTAATTGGGAGTGCTACAATTTGGGGAATTAATAACCAAAATCTTCAAAATGTATGGTTAGTTGATTGGGTGGAGGAGGAGTCACTCAAACAAAAGAACTTAGATAATTTACAATATCAAAGATTTCTCGATGCCAAAGTGTTTCGGGAATTAATCCGAGAAAAAAGTGATGACCTGTCAGAGGTAAAAACGATTATCCACCTCGGTGCCTGTTCCAGCACAACAGAGACCAATAAGTCATACCTTGAGGATAACAACTTTCTCTATACCCAGGAAATCTGCGAATGGTCGCTGGACTCAAATGTTCGCTTTATATATGCATCATCCGCCGCAACTTATGGGGATGGCTCAGCCGGCATGGATGATCAGGATGAAGATATAGAAAAATTAGTTCCCCTTAATCTTTATGGATGGTCTAAGCACAACTTTGATTTACTGGCGAAAGAAAGAGGCTGGCTTGATCGCATAACCGGACTCAAATATTTTAATGTTTATGGACCGAATGAGGAGCATAAAGGAGATATGCGATCAGTGGTAAGCAAGGCATACCAACAAATTGCTCAAACCGGAAAAATGAGCCTCTTTAAAAGCCACCGGCCCGAGTATAAGGATGGAGAACAAAAAAGAGATTTCCTCTACATAAAAGACGCAGTGCAAATGACTCTTTGGCTCGCACAAAACGAAAAGGCTACCGGATTATTTAATCTGGGAAATGGCTTGGCAAGAACTTGGCTCGACCTGGGAATATCCATTTTTTCTGCGCTTAAAAAAGATGCCCAAATCGAATTCGTGGAAATGCCCGAAAATTTACGGGATAAATATCAATACTTTACCCAAGCAAAAATCGAAAAGCTTCGCAATCAAGGCTATAAGCATGACCTTTTTTCCTTAGAGGAAGCAGTGGGAGACTATGTGTCCAATTATTTGATACCCGATCTAAAATTGGGCAACTAGAACCTTTTCAAAGTTAATCTTTTACCTGGTAACGGTGTGCCCAAATCTCGCGACAAGATGCAATCAATTCTTTCATTCTTTTTGGGGTAATTGCCTGCTTAGGATCGTCGCCGATTCCTCTTGCGGGATCAATATGGGATTCGATACACAATCCGTCTGCACCATAGGCAATTGCAGACAAAGAACAGGCCAGGACATATTCGGCATGCCCGACGCTATGAGACGGGTCGACAATCACAGGTGCCCAGGTTCGGTTTTTCAGTAATGGAGTGATCGATTCATCCGGATGATTTCGGTACCCATCAAGTGCAGGCGTTGTACCCCGTGGACAAAGCATCACATTAGGATTTCCCTCTGCGACCAAATATTCAGCTGCTGCAATAAATTCATTGGGGGATGCAACATGACGCCCACGTTTTAATAAAACACCAGAACCAGTTCCGGCAGATAGCTTACCGATTTCCTTAAGCAAAGAATAATTGAGTGCGTTCCGAGTTCCAACCTGTAAGATATCCACTTGTGCTTCCATCGCGATTGTTAGCTGTTCGGAGTCCATTACTTCAACATCTATAGGCAAACCTGTTTCCTCACGCGCCTGGATAATAATTTCAATTGCTTTATTGTCCCCCTGATAGGAGTAAGGATTAGTTCTCGGTTTCCACACGCCCCCACGCAAAGCATTTACCCCTGCCTCCTTGAGGGCATGTGCGGTATCAATGTACAAACTGGGTTCATTAGGATCGATGGTACAGGGTCCGCCAATAATAAAAGGGGAATCTTTTCCAACTGTAGAAATTCCTACTTGAACTTGGTGATCAGATAAAGCAGACCGACGATCCATTAATTTATAGGGGGACTCGATTGCATCAACTTTTCGAATATAGGAAAGGCCCGCAATTCTCTTAAACATAAGAGCATGAGTTTCATCGCCCAAAATAGCATAAACACATTGATTGTGACCTTGAATCTCTAAGATATTACAATCGAATTCACTTACGATCTTCTCGATTTCTTTGATTTGCTTAGAATCCAACTTACTCGCCTTAGGAATGATCATCATTAACAATTGTCAGTTATTGTAAGATCGATCAAGTTTTTGATTAAGAAATTTTAATCAAAACCAATCGAAATATAATAATTTTCGATAAATAGCATGATTAGTTTCTCGTCGAGAACTCTAATTAAAATTGAGTTTACTCTAGCTTTCGACTTGTTCTTCCCTTCAAATTGAAATGTAGTTAGTGATGAGTATTTTGATTTCTACAAGTAAAGAAAGTTTCCTTTTCAAACTAACCGTCGGATTACTTGCACTATTCATTCTAGGATGTGAGCAAGAAATCGAAGTGGAACAAGTTGAAGAACCCACTCAATTTGCAGTTGTCGATTTAATTCAGCAAAAATCTTATTGGGAAGGTTCTGAGTCCGAATTCGAGAATTCCTTTCAAGTGGAGGAAGATGGAAATATTAAATCGAAAGAAAATGATTCCTCCTTTTCTGGCTACATCAAAATTCGAGCGAGGAACGGAACGATAATTTCCATGAAAAGTTATACCAGTAATGTACCCGATGGTGATTTTTTTGATTGGTACGATAACGGAAAATTAAAATATAAGGCCCAATACAAAATGGGAGAAAAACATGGATACTTTTATATATGGACCAAGAAAGGGGATGTATATTCACAAAAGTATTTCCAGAATGGAATGGAAGATTTTGGTCGTTTTGAAAATGAAGGGGCCTCCGAATCAGGGAAAAGCATGGCTTCTTTGGAATTAGCAGAATGGGAGGGAAACGGTATCGAATTCTACACTAAATTTGCGGGTGATCCAAAGCGGGGCGGATTACTGCATATACGGGAAACCGAAGAACTTTATACCGGTGTGATTACTGCACTCGATGACAGCGGTAAGAAAGAAGCCGTCCTTCGGTATTCAAACGGGAAATATGACGGAAGGATTTCGAAGTGGGATGAAAATGGAAATCTAAATCACGAAGCAGAATATAGTAAGGGAGAACTAGTACAAATTACCCTCAAGAATGGCAAACCCTTTGACCCTAATGAAATTATTGACCTCTCCGCAGAAGGTTCAACAGTGAGTCAGCTTTTCGAATAGTCAGTCTCGTTACCAATATTTGTTAAATGGACCGCAGGGCTAATCTTCCAACTCGTACTGTTTAATCTTATTTCTCAGGGTTCTCACATTTAGTCCTAATTTCTCTGCTGCATGAGTCCGGTTTCCATCGCAAGCTTTTAAAGTATTCTGAATGTGCTTTCGCTCGACTTCCTCCATCGATTCAATTTCTCCCTCATCATTATTGCCAAGAGTTTTCGCAACAGAAGGTGACGAATTGGAAGTTTGATGAAGACCCAGTAAATCGGCTTCAATTTGCTTCCCCTTGTCAGCCAAAATAACGGCCCGTTCCACTGCATTTTCTAACTCCCTTACATTGCCAGGCCAATTATGAGACTCGATCGCCTTTTCACAATTAGTAGAAAAAGAAATTTCATCCACTCCGTGCTTTCTAGCATGCCTTGCTAAAAAAGAATTCCCCAAAAGCAAAATATCTGTGGAACGATCGCGAAGAGGTGGCACTTCGATAGGGAACACATTCAAACGATAATATAAATCTTCCCTAAAGTTTCCCTTTTTCACCTCTTCCATTAAATCTCGATTGGTAGTGGCAAGGACTCGAACTTTCACCTGAATAGTCTTGTTTCCCCCCACCCTCTCAAATTCTTTTTCCTGTAATACTCGAAGAAGCTTGGCTTGTAAGGCAGGCGCAATCTCACTAATTTCGTCCAAAAGAATGGTTCCTCCATCCGCTAACTCAAATCGCCCCTCCCTTCTCTCTGTTGCACCAGTAAAAGAACCCTTCTCATGTCCAAAAAACTCACTCTCCATAAGAGTTTCTGAAATCGCCGCACAATTGACCCGAATGTAGGGTTGCTTTGCGAGCATACTGTTGCGGTAGAGTTCTCTGGCAACCAACTCCTTACCTGTGCCATTTTCACCCGTAATCAAAACACTGGCCTCAGTCTTAGCCACCTTATCAACTAAATTCTTGAGTTTGTGTACCGGTTCACTCTCACCAATTATGTCAGATGAGCGAGAATCGCTTTCCTCCACATAATATTTGGTTACCATTCGCATCTTGTCAAAGGAAGCAACCTTATCCACCACCACCTCAATCTGCTCAAAAGAAAATGGCTTCACCACATAATC
>CAJQKB010000172.1 GCA_905478775.1 uncultured Opitutales bacterium
GCCAAGCAGAACAAAGTAGGCGTATTTTGGGAATTCTTCACCCTTTCCCTGCTTAACGATCCAAGCGACGATTTCATCCCTCCCTCTGATAATAATCAAACCAGTACGCCCATCATTGACCATAATATCACTGGCGACCACAATGCCACACAACCCCCTGTAATTGATCAGAATGGAACCATTTCACAAACGGATCAAAATAATACTAGAGTTGATCAGAATTCCACACAGCTAAGAAAAGAATACCTTGCAATTGTGCGGACCCTGGATTCTAGAAATGAACAAAATGGTACTTCAAGGTTGTACGGAAAAATCCTCACGGACGGAGGATCAATCATAAGCGAAAAAGGATTCCTCGTTTCGACTAACCTTCAATTTTTGAATTCTGAACGGATTTCAGGAATAGATCATAATCAAACCGATCCATTCTTTGCAGATTATCAAACAACTCAGAATGGCCAGACCTTTTACTATCGTGCCTATGTGCGTAATAATGTGGGCGAGTCCTTGGGGGGAATTAAAAAGATATCCCCTTCTACTCCACGGTCTTGGTGGAATGAATTGCCCGAAATCGCCGGCGGTTGGCGAACATCTACCTGGTTTGGTTCCTTCCGCCCCTACCCTGGCGGTTGGTTATACCATGTGGATCTGGGTTGGCTTTTTTCGCATGCAGGAGAAAGTAGGGACCTCTGGCTATGGAATGAACAACTGGGTTGGCATTGGACAGCACAGGGCGTTTACCCACATCTCTTCCTGCACTCCTCCGCAAATTGGCTCTATTTCATAACCAAGAAGGACGGAAGACCCTATTTTTACGATTACGATACCGGTAAATTGAAGTAGGCAAGTTAGATGATTTGCTTTTTTTAAAAGCTCAAGAATAATTCTCATCAAGATTCGGCGACAAGATTAGATAATGGAATCAATTTCCTCTCAATAAAACTTCTACACTATCGTATGGTGTTTAAAGATTTTGAGTTATTTACTGAATTCATATAGTCTGAATAGCTATCTATTCGAAATAAAAGTTTACATTTGAGCCATATCTGATCAAATTATGCTTTTTCCATCTATCCTACAACCAATGATTCACTACAAAATTCAATCCCTGTGCTTTTTATTCCTGGCATGTGCATGTTGTTTGGGAAACCCCTCCAATCTTGTAGCGCAAGCAACCATTAACAAAAACCAGCAAGTCGGAAAATCTATTTCGAGCGTGGCAAAGCCAACCTCTGCAGCCATTTATGTTTTAAATCGACTGGGTAATCAATACAGCAATCAGGCAGATTCTTTTTCCGATCTGCTTACCGCAGAAATTTCTGATTTTGGCTTTCAAATTATTTCACCGGAAATGATCACCCGTGGACTTTCTCAATTGCAAGGCCAGTCCAAGCAGGCAGGTTTACTAAGTTCATTATCTAATAATAGTATTAAGGAACTATCTTCCATACTGGGTGCCGATTGCTTTGTAATTGGCACTTTAAATGACTTGCAGGAAAGTAGCGTTGAACTCCCAACATTAAACCGAAAGGTGACCACTTACCAGCTGCGGGCGAGTTACCGAATTCACTCAGTTTCAAATGGGGGTTCTTTTTTAGGGAAGAGCTTTCGGTTGGAGAAAAAATTTCCTATCACACGAAATGTCAGTGTTAAGCTAGCGAAGGATTCTATCCTTTCCGATTTAATCGACGACGCCGTTTCAGAAATTTCAAAACATATCTTCCAATCGGACCTACTCGCAGCCCGGTCAGTGAGCCAATTCAAAAATGCAAGCCAGAAGGAAATCAATAATCCGATCGTAGCACAAAACTTGGGTAGCGAGGGAGTAAAGGTAATGATCGAGGCCAAGCTTCAGGGAATGAAAATGCCCCAGTTTATTAAAAATGAAAGAGGTGATTTAATTTTATCGGGAAATGAATTCGATATTATTTCCACTAGTGCCGAGGTTGAAATTGACGGACTCGTACTGGGGAATTCATCCGCGACACAGAGCTTATCAATCCCCAAGGGAATTCATCGCCTTAAGATTAGACATGCTGGGCATACCTCGGAGGAAAGGTTGATCAATGCACATGAGGGTATGAAGATTTCTATTTCAATCCAACCCAGCCCGGAGGAGTATGAAAGATGGCGTACTCAATTACTTTTCCTTGAAAACGCCAAGGCGGGAGCGGTCCTCACAGAGAACGAACAAAAAATTGCCGAGGGTATGATGGAATATTTAAAAAATTCTAAATTCGAAGTCCCCGAAATTAATCTTAATAAATCTCTTTTCTAATGAAAATTCTTTCCCTTTGCTTACTCGTTCTTGTTCCTCAATTCTTTCTTTTTGCTCAGAAGGAACCAATCGTTCTGCGGAAAATTGAAGCAACTCCCGCGGTTCAAAAACTCGCCCCTCCTTCACTCGATGCCTATCTTCAGGCACTCCCTGTCCATTTTGTAACTTATTTGAATCAAACCGGGAAGTATGCCGTTGTCGAACTCGACAGTATTGTCAGTGAATCAAATTTGGATGCAGAATTAAGTTATTCCGATATTTTTGAAGCGGTTGAAAAAAAGATGATTCGTAAACCAAAATACATCCTGAATTGCCGGGTGACTGCCTTTGTTGAAAAGCAGACCAAAATGACCAACCCGCTTGATGATTCCACCCGATTAAACCGCGATATTTTCGTATCCGCCAGTATGCAACTCATTAACCGCGACCGTCCGGAAGACCAAAAAACATTTGAGGTGCCCGAGTATAATGGTCAATGGGATGAGGATTTATTTGGCGAACAGACTGGCGGAGATTTGAACCGGATGAAAAAAGTGGAACAGTTTGCCAAGGATTCAGCACGGCAAATGGCGGAAAGTTTTGCGGCCAATTTTGAACAAAAAATTTATGTTTATCAAAAAGTCGGGAATCAATGCACCATTTTGTCAGGCTATCAAAACGGGATTGAAAAGGGACAGCTCTATGATGTCGGTATCGCAAAAAAAATCATCCATCCCATTACCAAAAAAGTGATGTCCGGTACGACCTTTACCAAGATCGGACAGATCGAGGTGGTCGATGTACAAGCCGATGTGGCCACCTGTAAAATTATTGAGGATCTTGGAATCGATACTAATGTCGAACCAGAAAATCTTCCTCTTGCCAGACTTGCTGACTAAATCACTTTCTTTTTTCCTAAAATGTACAAGAAATCAATCTTTCGCCTACTCATCCTTCAATCAGTCCTCTTTTTCTGCTCCTGTGCATCGTACCAGCAAAGCACCCAGGAATTCCGTAATTCCTGGGATATAGGAGACGAGGGATCCGCCCTCGTGCACCTCGAGAAAGCAGGTGAGTCAATCAAGGCCGGTCACGATGAGGAATTACTCTGGAATTTGGAAATGGCCTCTGTAGCCCGTGCCAACCGAATGAATGAACTTTCGGATATACATATTGGAAATGCCAAGTCGATTGCCGACGAGAAATTTATTGGCGGTGCGATTAAAGCAAAAAATAAAGGGCTCGGGGAATATGTTGGTCATTTTTACGACCGGAACATGCTTGAGATTTATCGGGCCCTTCGAGCATTAGAAAGGGGTGACAATACAGCTACCCAATCCGCTTTCACCGAGTTGAAGTTCAAAAGACAGGAGGCCAAGGAGATTAGCCGGAAGATGGTCATGGAAGCGGAACAGGACGCAATCGAGAAGAAAGACCTGAAATACAAAAACTTTATGGAATCTGATACCGTTCAAATTGGCAATCTGGTGGATGAGGAATTAAGTAAAACCTATCAGGACTTTTACAATCCGATGGGCGATTACATTCGCCTCGTTCTCAACAACCGCGGTGGCGAGCAATTCGATTTTGGCACGACCAAGAAGAACCTAACCGATGTGCTTGGCTCGGGTAAAAGTTTTCTCCGGGATGAGAAAAAAGCGGGTCTCGGAGCGGAATCCAACACTTATGTCCTAATGGAAAGCGGGAGTGCTCCCTACCGGGTGGAGGAAAAATTCCGTCTCCCCCTCTTCCTCTTTTATAACGGTCCGCCACCGGGTGGAGTGCTGTATGTTCCCTTTGCCCTACCCCGCTTGCAATACCGAAATGATTATGATGAAAGTGCATCCATATTATTAGGTTCCGAGTCCACGCAAATGGAAACCTTGGTCGATATGGACGCGGTCGTCAGTGCCGAGTTCAAGGCCAAGCTTCCGGGACAAATTGCCAAGGCTCTGATCCAGACCACTCTCGCGGTGGCATCACAAGTCGCCATTGAAGCGGCCACCAAAGATCAACAGCAGGACAGTGCTGCGGTAATGATTTTTTCAGCGATCGCCAAGGTGGTTGCCGCAGAAGCATTGACTCAGGCGGATGAAAGATCATGGTACACCCTTCCCAAACAGGTCCTCGTGCAGAAAATTAAGACTCCGAAAAACGGTTCCTTTTCTGTGCAGACGGGAGCTGGAGCAAAAATTGATCTTCAGGTCAATCCGCAAAGCCTGACCAATTTTGTCTACCTCAAATCCATACGACGTGGAAATCCAATTAAGGAGATCAGTAATTTCTCATTTGACCAAGGCATTGCCCTGAATAATGTTAATGAAACGAAGCCTCTCGTGTTGGCCCGTAAGTAAGCTGACTTATACATTTTCAACCATTCAAACCACTCAGAACTGTGATAAAACCAATTTCCTTCGCCACTGTACTCCTCGGACTGGTCTCCAGTTGTTCCACCTATAATAAGAGTCCCGTGGCAACCTATGATAATGCCGGATCCGAAGGAACTTCGGTCAATCAAATTGTCAACGCCGACAAAAAAACTCGACCGATCAAGGTTCTCCGCTCGTCCAAGAAACGGGTCGATGGTAAACTGATGGCTCAGGTGGAAATTCAAAACTCATCAACCCATCCTATTCGCTTCAACTACAAATTTGACTGGCTGGATGAAAGTGGCACTTTAGACTCTTCCTCCTCTTCCTGGAACCGTTCGAGCTTGAACGGTAATCAAATCATCTCGATAAAAGATGTTGACCCCCGAGGGAATGCCTCTGACTTCCGGGTCCTTTTTAAAGGAATCTAATTCTTAAAAATCCTCCACCAATTTAATTTATGAAAAATTCCTTCCTTCTTTTTGCTATTCCCACTGCCATCGCCTTGTTTTTTTCCTCCTGCCAGAGTGGCAAAACCATACGGGTGGACTCATCCCAAGTAACTGAATATCGTGACCTTACCGTCCGTGACCTCGACGAATTCTCAAGCAAGATGTTTGTTAAATTGATGCAGTCCCCACTCGCAAAAACCGCAAGTGGACAACCACCCCGTATCGCGATTGGACCGATGACGGCACAGGTTGCTGTAGAATTCCCGGAGGCTCTGCGGATTAATGGTTTGAAAAATGTGATTACTCAATCCGGTTTGGCCCGTATTGCAGGTTCGAGTTCAAATGCGAGCCTTAATGAATTTATCCGGTTTGCCAAGGCACAGCAGGGAAGAGCCCAGGCAAATCAACCCGACTATGTACTGACTCAAAAGATTTTCGAAAATCGAGAATATCAAAATAAGGTTATTTTTAAAACTTACACCTACATTCTTGAACTGGTCGACTTGAGAAGCGGTTCGAGCAGTATAGGGGATGTAATTGTTTCTGAAACCGAGAATATTATTAAACAGGTTCGCAAGTAATCGATTTCTCTTCTCTCCAACACACAATAAGGAGAAGGTAAATACCACTTCGATTTGGGGTACAGGTCCCCACATACAAAATGACAATCGGTAATCCGATATCATTCGATTACCTATGGATAGTTCCGATTATTTCCCGACAATACATTAAAATAAATTGTTGGTAACCTTTGCGCGGTAAGACTTGTAGTGAAGATGTAACACAAATCGATAAACTACATAAATCTGAAATTACTTGATATGAAAATTGCTTTTTTAGCCTTTTCTTCCGTTTCTGTAAAGATAGGTACCGCCCTTCCCCACCATCTCAAAAAGTTTCCAAATAACACAAACTACCATTTGACTTTATAATATACTCGATTAGCTTAAGTTATGGATTCGATTAAGTCGTGGATTGCACAAGGTAAACTTTCCGCATTGATTGAAAAGACAAATCAAACAGGGCAACCTGTCCTAATCTTTACAGACCAAGGAAGTTCAATTCTTGTGGGCGAGGCGGAATGGAGGGAAATGCAGGAAAAAATAAGGAAGCACGACTACCTCAAGTCAGTCGATAAAAACCCAATCCAATTTGAAGCCAAAGATCCTCATCAAATGGAATGGCAACAGACAAGAGATGATGGTTATTTTTCAGACGTTTAACTAACTACAGAGAACTTACTAATTCAAATACCTGAATTGAACTCAAATAGAATAGTAACTTCTACTTCAAAACTAGGGACTGATTGACTGTTCGATTTGACGAAGGAAGTTTATTGCCTGTGGATTTCTTGGGGTTAATTCAACCATTCGGCGGGCATAGGGTAAAGCTTCTTTCCATCTTTGCTTTTGAGCAAGCAATTGTAGCAGGTTTTGCACAAATTGAGGATTATTGGGCTCCAGTTCGATGGCCCGCAGAAATGCGGTAACTGCAGGGTCAACTTTTTCCTGCTGCCAATAGGCAATAGCAAGGTTGTGAAAGATCCGGGGATTATCGGGTGCGTAACCGGCGGCTTTTTCAAGTGTACGGGTGGCTTCGGGCAGTCGGGAACGATCCTCGGCTAAAAGTAGACCGAGTGAATAATAAACCTGTCCCCATGTAGGCTGATAGCGAATGGCTTCGCGAAGAAGTTTTTCAGCTTCTCGGTTTCGTCCACGCTTACTGAGCAAAGTAGCTAAGTTCATTCGGGCGGGCACATAGGTACTTTCACGCTTAATTGCAGAACGGTAATGTTCCTCGGCTAGAATCGGGTCATTTTGATTCTCGGCTAAAATACCAAGTGACAAGTGAGATTCTGGACGGTCAAGATTGTACTCAAACCGTTTCTTTAATTCCTGAAAGACCACGCGGAAAAGTTTGTAATCGCTCTCTTCAAATAGAGTTTGTGGAGAGCGCGAAAGAATGCGGGCCGCTTCGGTTCGCACCGATACAATAGGGTCGTGAAGCATGCGCACAAGCGAGGCATGGCTTTGCTCAGGTGGTAAGTCTTCCAGTTTGGACACAGCGGCAACACGGAGGACTGATTGGTTCGAGTCCAGGTTGCGACGGGCTTCGTCAAAGGAGGCATCACTCAGAAAACGGCGCAGGGCAAGCATTGCACCCGCACGGCTAAAAGCGGGAGACTCGGGATCCTGACAGGCTGCCAAAAGGAGTTTTTCGGCTTCCGGCTTGCCTGTTCTTAATGCATGAAAAGCTTCAGGGTGACGAACTTCTTTCGGTCGGTCCGTTCCCTTAAACCGTTCGACTGCATCCGCAGCCCATTGGGCATCTTGGTCGGTGTGACATCGGTTACAGGCATTGGGCGAGCCATGCTTGACGGAAAGATCCGGCCGTGGGATGCGGATACTGTGATCTCGGCGCGCATCAATTCCCATGTAGGTCTTTTCCGGCATATGACATTCCACACACTGGGCTCCCTGTGTTCCAGATTGGTGAAAATGGTGGGCAGATGTGTCAAAACCGGTAGGATTTTTTTCATTCGGCACATGACAACGCGTGCACAATTGATTCGTGTAAGTATGGAGTTTTACGGTGTGCGGATCATGGCAATCCACACATTTGACCCCCTGGTGAAACATTTTACTCTGAATATAAGATCCGTATACATAAACTTCATCATCAATTTGTCCGTCCACATGATAGGTAGGGACACTCATATCGGGAGACCAGGGCTGTGTCACTTCAGGTAGGAAGTGATCAAGAAACTTACTGCCGGCATGGTGCCCCGGGTGTACAAAGCCACGCCGGGCATGGCACTTAGCACAGGATTCAATTTGCGCGACATTTGAACTGTTTATGTCTGCAAAGCCAAAATGTTCAAGTTCCCCCCACCCTTTTCCTTCTTTGGCAAACTCAACATGATCTCGGCCCGGCCCGTGGCAGGATTCACAGGCCACATTCATTTCGGAATAAGCGGTAGAGAAGGTTTGTTTAGCATCGTCAAATTCCTTGCGCAGGTTGGTGGAATGACAATCCGCGCACATATGATCCCAGTTTTGCATGGAACGGGTCCAAAAGAGTGGATCATCGTGAGCAATCTTTTCATCGGGATACAAATGATACCATTCTTTTTTATCAACATCCCAACAGGTTGGTAAAACCTGCATTCGACCGTCCGGAAACTTGACTAAAAACTGCTGAAGCGGCTCCCAACCAAAGGTGTAGGCAATCTCAAAAGTTTCCATATCCCCGTCCTGATTGTTGGTTTCCACCATGTACTTTTCATCCTCCATGAAAAACTTGGTGGTGACGCCGTAATTTACGAATTCTGTATTATTAAAATCCGCACGGACTGTTTCGGGCCCCGGTAATTCCATCGCATGGTAATGGTGTGATTCCTCCCACTTGGCATGGGCCTCGGCATGACATTCAGCGCAGGACTCAGATCCCACATACTCATCCAGTCGATAATCTCCCAATTTATTTCCGTCGGTTCGTTTCGAACTATTCGATTCTTCAGAACCACAGGAATAAAAAAACAAGCTAAGAATGCAGTAAATTAAAAAACTGCTAAGAAACATGCTTTTCGGGGATAATTTCGCCATAAGATTTAATCATTACTATGCACAGGATTTAGAATCTGGCAATTCCAAGCGGGCAAACCTTACTTGACCAAAACTTAGATCTTTCCTAAGAGAATTAAATGGGCTTATATCTCAACAGTAATCAACAACAAATAGGACCCTACGAAATTGCACAAGTCAACCAGATGCTTGTGGCTCAACAAATTGGAATAGAAACACTAGCCTGGCAAGAAGGCATGCCTAATTGGGAACCCATTTCATCTCCTACATTTGCGGCCATTGGAATCCAAATACCACAGCAGCAAAAGACAACTAGCCCAGCACAGAATCCGGGAGCACAAACCAAAATTCCCCAACCCGGTAATCAAACCAGTAACATTCGAAGCGGAGGAGGTAGTTTTACAATTGGTTCTGCAATTGGTGAAGCATTCTCTTTTTTCAAAGCAAATCCAATTGGCTCCATCTCTTGGTTGGTCTTATCCAGCGTTCTAAGTTCTACTGGAATCGGAGCCCTTCTTGCTCCTCTGCTAGCAGTGAATTTCTTTACCTGTGCAAAGAGATTTCAGCAAAATGGAACAAAAATGGCGATAGGAGATCTTTTTGACTTTTCAAATGCGATTGAAAAAATGTTTGGCCCCCTCGTACTAGGATTCATAATCGGAATCGGTTTTGTATTTTTTATTATCCCCGGGATTATATTATCGATGTGGTGGACTTTTTCTCCCTGTGTACTGGCTGACCGTCCAGAATTATCTTTTATCGAAGCCATCCAAGAATCAAGATTGGTTGCCAAGGGAAATTGGTTAAAACTAATCATCCTCTTTATTGCAATCGGCTTTCTTCAAATTCTGGGAGTGATTTGCCTTGGCGTTGGATTGCTTGTTACCATACCCGTTGGCCATATCGCACTATACTTCGCCTACGACCAATGTAAAAATTCCCAGTAAAATAAACGAAATCAATAATGTTTTTTGTCCAAAACCACAGACTCATGGCAGAGATAAATTAAATGCTTTTACTCACAATAGTTCACACTCAGGTTTACGCAGTATCATTTTTTGCACCCTTCCACTTTATTTTCGGAAAATCTGTTCTTTAATGACCTTCGACTACTATCTGTTACAGTTTCCAGAGCAACTCAATCAAGAATTAATCCTCGTTTTAGCTTGCAGAAAATTTCTTCAGACATCAAATTATAGAATATTATGAAATTGGTTCTTTTTATACCCTTTATATTTGTTTTTTCAATCGGTCATTCGCTTTTTGCAATGAACCGTGATTTCCACTCATTAAATGGACAGAAAATAAACGGAACGGTAATCAAATACTTCGAAGATGGGGATGTTTTACTTGAAAGATCCAAGGACTTACAACTTTTTCGAATCAGTTTGGATATTTTCACCGAAAACGATCAAGCTTTTGTCAAAAATAACTTTCCTCCCAATCATGATGCCTTACCCTCTTTCAATCGTCCTCTCGCGGAACGAGACTTAGCAATAAACGCGCAATTTATTGATAAAATTATCGAGGCGAAATTACGCTCTTACAACCAACGTCCCGGGAAAGAAATATCCAACGAAACTTTTCTACGCCGAGCCTATCTTAAAATTATCGGACGAATTCCCACACTTGAAGAGGCTCAGGAGTTTCTGGCTAAAAGAGATCGTAAAGCAAGGGGGCAACTGATCGACAAGTTACTCGCATCGGAAGGGTACAATAAAAATTGGTATGTTTATTGGGCAGATATTTTGCGTGCAAAAACAAGAGTAGGAAATCAGGGTTCTGACGGTTATCCGTTCGTACGGTATCTTAAGGATTCAATTGCTGCCAACAAACCCTACAATGTTTGGGTTGAAGAAATGCTCTCCTCTAAGGGTCCCATGTGGGAAAGAGGGAATGGTTCTGTTGGATACTTTTACCGAGACCAAGGAATGGGATTAGATAACATGGCCAATACCGTCCGCGTCTTCCTAGGAACGAGTCTGGAATGTGCGCAATGCCACGATCATCCTTTTGATCGTTGGACTCAAAAACAATTCTATGAAATGGCCGCATTTACTCATGGGACTGGCAGTGTGAATCGCAGAAGTGATCAACTGAATGATCTTAATAAATTGGTTCGTGCCGAAATGAAAGAAAATGAGGAGGAAAGAAATCAAATAAACAGAGCTTTTGATTATGTGAAGGATATACTAAGCCCTGGGTTGGATGATTTAGGCAAAGGAGAAATCAAACTGCCCAATGATTATCAGTACGATAATGCAAAACCCGGCGAAAAACTAGAAGCGAAAACCATTTTTGGATTGGTTGTGGAATTGGATGAAAATCTTGAAGAAAAAGGATCACGTGCTTCGTATGCCAGTTGGCTTGCATCTCCTGATAATCCTCGATTTTCAACTGTTATTGCAAACAGGTTGTGGAAAACAGCTTTCGGGATCGGACTTATTGAGCCTGTCGACAACATGTACGATGATACTCTGCCCACCCATCCTAAGTTAATGCTCCATCTCGAAAAACTGATGGTCGCACTCGACTATGACATGAAAGAATTCCTTCGAATTATTTATAATACCAAATCATTCCAAAGAGAGGCACCGGCAAGGGAAATTACTTCCAAAGATTCCAAGGATGAAACGATGCCACCTGAAGTGAAGTGGGTAATCGCGGGGCCCAACCCGGACTTTCCAAAACGGGGAGCAGCACCCTACTTTTATCAAGGCCCTATTCTAACAAGGATGTCAGGGGAACAGATATGGGACTCATTGGTCACCTTGAATTTCCCGGACTTGGATACAAGAATTAACTCAAGAACACCAGAAGACGGTTTTGATCGATTTGTTCGATTCTCTCAAATGAGTGCTGAGGATATTTTCGAAGAGGTAATGGAAAGATACAACTCCAAGAAAGCCAACCGAAATATGGATATGGCGGCAAAACCATCCGCACCCATAAACAAAAAGTGTCCGATCAAGACAACCCGGGATGCAAATCCAAGTATTACCGCCAAGAATGAAAAGGGTGAGACAGTGGCATTCTGCTGTAATGGCTGTAAAAATAAGTTTTTAGCCGCACTTCCCCCAGCTGTAAAACAAACACAGATGGCTGCCATGAAACCTACTCAGTTGAATGAGATGTGCCCTATCAAGCCAGACCGTAGAGCAGACCCCTCGATTACCGCAAAAAATGCAAAAGGTGAAACCGTGGCATTTTGCTGCAATGGTTGTAAGAATAAATTTGCTGCTGCCCCCCCCGCCATGGACTCCAATATGGCGAAAAGTATGATGAATGGTATGGACAAGACTTCCTCCGCATCCATGGATAGCAGTTCATACAAACGATCCGGCACACCCACTAGAGATGCAAATTCCCTACGGGCATCCGAAGTAGGCGACCCAGCACCTCGTGGGCACATTATTATTCAATTTGGTGGTTCACGAAGAGACCAAATCCAAGTTTCTCATAAGGAAGCAGCTGTCAATCAGGTACTGGCAATGATCAACGGTTATGTTGAGAAATACTTGGTGAGCAATAAAAAATCGCACACTCTACTCAAAATCTCAGAAGGTCCAACGATGGAAGAAAAAGTAAATCTTGCATTTCTTGCCATCTTACAGAGGAAACCGAATACAACTGAGTTACGTGACTTTAAAGACATGATTAACAAATTGGATGCAGAGGACTTTCACAAAGATGTGGTGTGGGCACTCTTGAACAGCCATGAATTCATGTTTGTTCAATAACAATAAATTATTATATAGGAGGATAGCATTATGAAGACTGATATGTATAAACTGGACGAATTGAATCGTAGGGAATTTGTAGCAAGTGCTGCGAAAGCTTGTCTCGGGGTTGGACTCATGCCAATGGCAGGTTCCTACATCCACAACAGTGTAAGTGCACTTACCCCTGGTTCTAGACCTGCGAAAGCACGGTATGTAATTTATTTAAATATGACTGGTGCGATGTCTCACCTTGATACTTTTGGAACTAATCCAGATGCACCGGATATTCAGGGACCAACCAAGTCCATAGCCACTTCGGCAGACGGAGTATTTCTTTCCGAGAATTTACCCCTCACTGCTAAACACATGCACAATGCTGCAATCATCAAGACAATGTCCACCAGTCAGGGTGCACATGAACAAGCCAGTTACTTGATGCACACCAGTTACCTTAAACGTGGTACTATTGCCCACCCCACTTTTGGAAGCTGGGTATCGAAACTTTCAGGAAGCATCAACACAACCATTCCAATGAATGTACAAATTGGCTCGAATCCAGCCGGTGCCGGTTTCCTCGAATCCAAACATGGTCCCTTACCCATCGGAAATCCATCTGCCGGTTTGGCAAACAGCAAGTCTGCTGATTACTTGGACGAGTCTCGATTTGGTGGCAGATTAGCATTGGCTCAGAAGATGAATGCTTCCTACCTCAACCAATACGACCAAAAACAGGTCCGTGCCTATTCTGACCTGTACAAAGACGCGGTCAAACTGATGCGTAGTGAAGACTTAAAGGCATTTGATATCACACAGGAACCTGAGCAAATGCACGAGCTTTATGGTAAATCAAATTTTGGTCAGGGTTGTCTTCTTGCCCGCCGCTTAATTGAAAACCAAGTCCGTTATGTAGAAGTAAGTCGTGGTGGTTGGGATACTCATGATAACAATTTTGAAGCAGTGGCTAATAACTGCCTGGATATTGACAAAGCATTAAGTGCCCTCTTGCTCGACCTCGAAATGCGTGGTCTGTTAAAGGAAACAATGGTGGTTCTGACTTCGGAGTTCGGACGTACACCTAAGATTAATCCACGTGATGGACGCGACCACTGGCCCTATGGTTTCACCGCTTTTCTCGCTGGTGGCGGAATTAAAGGTGGCACCGTTTACGGTAAAATGGACAAAGTGGGCCGCAACCCCGAAGAGGGTAAATTTGTTGATCCAGCATCCTTAAACGCCACCATTGCACACGCGCTTGGTTTACCATTGAATGATGTTCAATACTCCCCATCAGGAAGGCCTTTCACGGTTGCCCATGATGGAAATCCATTGTTCGAAGTATTGGCGTAATTCGCCCCACTCAATAATGGCGGGACGCTGGTTTGTAATTTTTGCTTTTATTTTCGGTTTCTCTCACTTTTCGTGGGGAGAAGAACCTTTTCGTACCTTTACTGCTTCTTCAGGACAGGCTTTTGGGGGACGTGTGCTTAGTTACGAAGGACAAACTTTCTACATCGAAGGTAAGGATAAAAAGCTTTACCCCGTCCCCTTCAAGCAATTATCTCCCGATGATCAGAAATATCTGATCCAAATTGCAAGGGAAGGAAAAATTCCGAAAGGTGACCCTAGGAAATTAGACGCGATGGAAAGACCGGATGAAAAGCCTTCCGTTGTCTCAAATAGCGAAGAAACTACGAATCCAAGACCAATCGCTAAACCAAAGCCAAGTTTTCGAAAAGGTTCTTTTTTCGCCTACAAACCAGTAAACTTAGGCCAGGATCCGTCCTTGGCGATGGAGTCAAAAAATGTGGTTTCTCTACCCGGCCCGGATGAACCGGTGGACTTCACGAATCATGTACTACCAATACTGGAGGAGCGTTGTCAAAGTTGCCATAATGCACCCTACGATAAAAATGGAAGAACGATTCATCCCAAAGCAGGACTACGCCTTGACACCTATGAATGGGTAATGAAGGGAAACTTGGATGACACAGTAGTAGAGGCTGGTAGTCTGGAAAACAGTTATCTCTATGAAGTAATTACTTTGGACGAAGAAGATGATATGTTTATGCCCCCCAAAGGTGGTGCACTTACTGCAGGGCAAATAGATGCGATCAAACGCTGGATAGAAGAAGGGGCAAAACCTTCTGCTGGCGGAACGGGAAATACTGCAAGCGACATGGGGAAAGGAATCAGTTTTCACAACCATATATTTCCATTAATTGAAGAGAGATGCTTGGACTGCCACAGTGAACCCTATGTTAAAAACGGAAGGACAATCCACCCCAAGGCCGGTCTTCGCCTTGATACTTACGAATGGATTATTAAGGGAAACCTCGACGGCACGATCATTGAAAAAGGGAACGCCGAGGAAAGTACTTTGCATGCAGTAATAACCCTTGACGCGGATGACCCTGAAATTATGCCTCCCAAAGGTGAACCGCTCACTGAAGAAGAGATCAATATGTTCAAACAATGGATAATTGAAGGGGCGAAAGAAAATCCATCGGATACATTTGTCCCAGAAAAAAAAGAAGACATCTCTGCTAAACCCACCGGTAACGAAAAAGTTTTATCCTTAGTCGATCAATTATCCAAACGATTAAAGCCACCATCCAAGCCACAAATGGATGCGGCACAAAAATCGGGTGCGTTAGTAACTCTGCTTTCTGCAAGGCACTCGATGGTTCGGGCAGAATTTTCCTCTGGACCCAATTTAATTAAAAATGACGCTATCGGTGCCCTATCGGGAATTAAAAATAATGTGTCTCACCTCGACCTTTCACGCACATCGGTTACAGATGGTGTATTGAGCGAGGTAAAGAAATTCAAGAATCTAACCTGGCTCAATTTAAAGAATACTTCCATCACTGATCGTGGAGTCGAAAAGCTTACCAGTATGCCCTACCTTACTTATTTAAACTTAGTAAGTTCAAAAGTTTCCGATCAAAGCATTAAGTCCATAGAAACTTTAACGAAACTGGAAGAACTCTACCTGTGGAATTCCGATGTGAGCGAACAGGGCATTGCTCGGCTAAGAAAAGCGTTGCCCGAAACAAAGATTTTACACTAAGTCATTTAATAGACTAGCTTTAAGCTAGCATTTAATATTTGTATAAGATAGGTTTTTAATACTACCAATCAAGATTGTACAATGCCCACAAATTCGAAAAAAAGAACACAGGTTTCGGTTGCCTTAAATGAATTGGAAAAAGAGTCCATAACCAAACAATCTTTTCGACAGAACCGATCGGTTTCACAGATCATGCGTTTTGCGATCAAAAAGTATCTGGATGGATTGGAAAATTCATACATGAAGCCAATTGAGGAGGATTCAGTTGAACAAATATTTCTAAAACTCGGTTCCCAGTTAGCTAAAAATGCAGATATTTTATATGCACTGAAAATTATTCTACTCGAAGCAGATAATAAAAATGACTTTCTTTTCTTTTCTTACTTTTCTGATAATGCCACTGCAATTACGGGATATGATAAATATGACCTATTGAATCCCGAATTTTTAATGTCCCGGATTCACCCAGATAATGAACCGAATGAGATTTTCATGCCCAAGCAGAATGAAGAGAGTTGGGAGCACTACTTTCAGTTTAAAAAACCGCACGGAATTTATTCCAAAACAAGAGTTTCCTTTCAACGAACTGAAGAGGGGAGATTATTAGCGACTTGGCAATTTTTACCATCCTAATTAAGAATTTCATCTTCTGCAGTTGCGGATAACTCGATTCTCAAATAGATAGTCTCAAATAAATATCCGTTCAACTACTATCCTGTTTCGAAAATGTGGAGAAATTTACTTCTCCCTCACCCCGTTTATTTTTTAAGGCAAGCTCAGAGAATTTAATCATGTCCAATAGTATTCAAAAAATAAGACAAGACTTCCCTATTTTGAAAAGACTAAATCGCGGGAAACCATTGGTTTACTTGGATAACGCGGCTTCTTCTCAAAAACCTGATTGTGTAATCGAAGCTTTAGCTGAGTATTATAAAGAGCATAACTCAAATGTTCACCGTGGAGTCTATGCATTAGCAGAGGAAGCGGAGCTGCTTTACCACGATGCACGGAAAACAATAGCAGATTGGTTTAATGTAAGTTCCGAGGAAATTATTTTTGTACGGGGAGCTACGGAAGGGCTCAATTTAGTGGCCCAATCCTTTTCACAAAGACATTTGAACCCAGGCGACAGCATCATTCTTACTCAAATGGAACACCACGCCAATATCGTACCTTGGCAAATGGTGGCAAAACAAAGAGGTGTTGAGATCCAAGTGGTTTCAATACTAAAAGATGGTTCATTAGATCTTGATGAATTAAGCTCTTTGCTCGCACAGGAAAAAACTAAGGTTTTATCACTTTGCCATATTTCCAATTCTTTAGGAACAATTAATCCGGTTGAGCAGATCATCGAAGAAGCTCACTCGCATGATGTACATGTAATTGTGGACGGGGCACAAAGTGTGCCTCACGGAAAACTTGATTTAAAAGCAATGAATTGTGATTTCTTTACCTTCTCAGGACACAAGGTGTTTGGTCCGATGGGTATCGGGGTATTGTATGGAAAAAAGGAAATCCTTGAATCTCTGCCGCCCTACCAAGGTGGTGGCGATATGATTGATGAGGTAAGTTTCAGCGGTACAACCTATGCCCCTTCCCCGCAAAGGTTCGAGGCCGGTACTCCCAATGTATCAGGTGCTATTGGCCTTGCCAGAGCAATTGATTATCTTCGCCAACATGACATGGATGAACTGGCCCAGCATGAGAATGAACTGCTTCAGTTTACTCAGACTGAACTTCTTTCTATACCCGGTCTTACCATACACGGCACAACTCCCAATAAGGCTTCGGTTATTTCTTTTTTGATTGAGGGCGTGCACCCCCATGACCTTGCCACCCTGTTAGACGGGGAAGGAATTGCGATTCGCACCGGTCACCATTGCTGCCAACCACTTATGAAAGTACTTGGTGTTCAAGCCACCGCACGAGCGTCATTTGCATTTTACAATTCTATGGAAGATGCCGAACGATTTGTAACAGCGGTGCAGAAATCAGTTTCTATACTGCGATAGCCCTGCACTTAACAAGTGGTCGGTCTCTGCTCCGATTATCACTTATTCCAAGGTGCACGGGCGTTTTGAGTAATTTCTGCATCAAGTTGTTCCATTCGTGATTGCAGTTTAGTCACAATAACGGGTCGTAGGGATGCCAGATTATTTTTTTCCTCAAGATCTTTCTCCAAGTCAAATAATAAAATGTCTTTTTTGCCCACTGATTTGCCTCGTTTTTTCTTGATCAATAGTTTCCAGTTTCCTTGTCGGATTCCCTCCACTTCTCCTCGCGAAGTATAGTGAATAAATTCATTCCTTTTCGACTTACCCGTGCCGGTAAGTAAATTGATCGCGTTCACACCATCAATCTTTTTCCCTTGAGGAAGTTGCGATCCGGTAATAGCGGCGAAGGTGGGTAAAAGATCAATTGTTCCGATTAAATCTTGGCATACTGTACCTGCTGGAATATCCGGTCCGCGCATCACACATGGAACTCGTTGCCCCCCCTCAAAGGTAGTTCCCTTGCCTTCTCTCAATGAACCGGCAGAACCACCGTGATGACGAAATGATAACCATGGACCATTGTCAGTAGTATAAATCACATAGGTTTTGCCGCTAAGCTTCAGGTTGTCCAGGGTTGTTAAGATCCGACCGACCTCGGAATCGATATGCTCGATGGTATTGATGTAAGCATTTTTTGGATTTGGGTCGCGGATTTCATCCGGAACATAGAGCGGAATATGGGGCATTGAATACGGTACATAGATAAAAAAGGGGGAATCCTTCTTCGCCTGTATAAAATCAATTGATTTTTGAGTACAACGCCTCGTAATTGTACGCTGGTCGACAGGAAGTTCCACGATTTTCTCGTCTTCAAATAAAGGAGTTTTCCATTTCGTAAGCGTGGACTCGGGGTCCGCCCATAGTATATCCATTCCATCGGCCCCCCCTTTTGGTTTTCCCTTATTATCTGGATGGTTCATATCGTTGGAGTAAGGTATTCCAAAATAAGTATCGAAACCGTTCGAGGTAGGAAGGACTTCTTTGTGGTGCCCCAAATGCCATTTACCAAAGCAGGCAGTTGAATAACCGAGCGATTTAAAATGATCAGCAATAGTATACTCTGATGGATTCAACCCTTTCGTAGAACTGGGAAATAAAACATGTTGGTGCATTCCCACCCTCTTGGGGTAGCAACCGGTCATTAAAGCGGCACGAGAGGGAGTACAAACGGGAGATGCAACCATAAAGCTGGTAAACTTCCTCCCCTCCTGCGCAATTCGGTCAATATGAGGAGTCTTGATTGTTTTCGATCCAAAGCAGCTCAGATCTCCGTACCCTTGGTCATCCGCAAAAATAAGGATAACATTAGGCTTATCTTGTTTCCCGAAAAGCGAAAGGAAATTAAAAAATATACAAATCTGTACTAAAAAACTAAAATATTTCATCATTACTACCTAAAAGATAGAGCGACATTTTGATCAAGTATGAAATATATTTAAAAACATATTATTTTATGAGCTTGCGGGTAAAAGGTCAGAAAAAGTATTCTTGGCAGTTTACTATTTTCTATTCCTTTTACTCATTTAATTAATCCAATGAAAACCTGTCTCCTTTTACTCTTTATTTTATCAACTCTTATTGGAAGCGCGGGGGAGAAATCTAATTTTGCAAACCAGACTATTGATATTGGCCTTGTAGTCACTGATATTGAAAAGTCTCTTCAATTTTATAAGGAAGTTGTTGGTTTTCAGGAAAAAGATGGTTTTAAAGTGTCCGGAAAATTCCCCAAGTTAGTGGGTTTAACAGATGGAACTGAACTGAACATTCATGTGCTACGCCTAGGGGATGAAAACAGTTCCACCAAACTGAAGCTAATGCAAGTGGCTGGAAAAAAGCCAACCCGCATTGTGAAACAGCCCTACATACATTCTACTGCCGGATTTTCCTATCTTACCTTATTCGTAAATAATGTTGAAAAAGTTATTTCCCGGGCAAAAAAATATGGTTATCAACCATACGCACAAAGCCCCCAGGTTCTCCCTGAAGGATTACCGCAAGATATCTGCCTTCTGATGCTTAAAGATCCGGATGGCAACTTTGTAGAAATTGTGGGTCCATTAACAAAGACTCTCCAAAAAAAGCAGTAATCTTACTCCAATAAACCTTATCAATTGAGGCTGTATAGATTATTGATTCCTGAAATTTTATTACCAAGGATCGTTTGAAATTTTATTTCAAACTAAAACGCACAATCCAGGCACAAGCTAAATCAATGGTAGACAGAGACTTAAATTAAATTGCTCGGGTTTAAACCACATAAATAGAGGTGTGAATTTTAAACAAAATATTTCTTATTCTATACTTGGCATAAGATGTGCAAAATGGTAAGATGGAAGGATTAATTTAACTTTTTCGACTTTTACGAAAACGGTAATAATTTGTCTCAAATTTGATACTTTAATTTATTATACTATAACATCTTTATATAACAATTGTTGAACCTGGCGGAAAAACTACAATGAACAATACAAACAAACCTTGGAACAAAGAAAAATCTTCCCACAACATCGACGACAATTTCTCTCGTCCTAATCTTCCTTCGAATAACGCGGATCATCAATCCTACGGTGGAAACGAACTCACTAAAATATTATTTCTGAGCAAGAGAGGAATGTCGCGCTCCCCTCTTGCCAGAGAAATGATGCGTACTCTTCTTGAAGGAACTCAATTATTTGGGAGAGTTCGTACCTCATCACGAGGTGTAACCGAAGCCTATGATCAATGTCCAATTGATGCGAGAATGAGTAAATTTTCAACTAAACTCGGATATTTCTTACAAGGGTTTTCCAGATTCGCAACAATTCCAGATCTAGCGAGTGCAGACATCATAATTACCTTAGATCATGAAAGTGAAGAGTTTGTAAATTTACACAAATCATTTATCCGCGGACTATCACGCCCGCTTGGTATATTCTTTTCTCCTGGGAGTGATCCCTACATTCAGGATCCCTACGAAAGGGGTGAGGATGAGGATGTCGATGACCATTACGATGAAATCGTTTCTTCGATTGGATACGGTTGTTCCAAGCTTTACGCACAACTTCCGTCTTTAATCGGTTAAGGAATCCCAGAACAGTTTCGGCAAACTATAAGACTGCAGGTTAGTTCTTTAGGCGTTGCCTAATTACACATTGTTCTATTGTATATAGCGTGTGGTTGGGACATGCGATTGAATTGAGTTGGGTGTAATTAATTAAACATACCAGTTAAATTCCATTTTGTTTCATTGTAGTGTTTATACTTTTGTTCGTATCCGGCGTTCGGAGGTTTGTATAACTTCCGGATAAACCTATGAAAAATAATAACGAACAAAATATTGTTCCCTCAAACGCAGTACCGTTACAGGGTGTGTTTCAAGAATATTGTGCCGAGATCAAAAAGGCACTTATTGAACAATCCTATACAAAGCCAACTCCGATCCAAGAGCAATGCATGCATCCCATTTCTGAAGGGAAAGATGTGATTGGGATTGCCCAGACGGGAACGGGCAAGACGGCAGCATTTTCGCTTCCTCTGTTACAAAGAATGCAGGCTAACGATCGTCAGTTTAAAACACGAAACCCTAAAGTTTTAATGCTTGCGCCCACTCGTGAACTTGCCTCACAAATTGGAGAAAGTATAGAAAAATATGGCACTAACCTTCCCTTTCGTCACACTGTTATTTTTGGAGGTGTGGGACAAAAACCACAGGTAAATGCATTGCGAAGAGGAGTGAATATTCTAGTTGCTACTCCAGGCAGGTTAATCGATTTAATGGATCAGGGGTATATCCACCTGGAAGAAATTTCCTGTTTTATCCTTGATGAGGTCGATCGTATGCTAGACATGGGATTTATTCATGCGATTCGAAGAATTCTCAAGGTTGTCCCTGAGGATAGACAAACCTTATTCTTCTCTGCAACCATGCCCCCAGCGATGGAAAAACTTGCTCTTTCTATGGTGCGGAAAAATCCTATTCGGGTTTCAATCGCACCAAAGGAACCAGCTGTGGACAGGATCAAACAATCTCTTTTTCGAGTTCCCAAAAGTAGTAAATTAAATCTGCTTCTCAAACTTTTTGAAAATGAGGATTTAAAAAAAGTGGTCGTCTTTACCCAGATGAAACACATGGCAAACCGAGTGGCAAAAAAACTCCAGAGTGTAGAAATCTCTTGTGCCGCAATTCATGGAAATAAAAGCCAGGCTGCCCGAACCAAGGCACTCCAAAATTTTAAAAGCGGTTCTTCTCGTGCATTGATTGCTACCGATGTGGCAGCACGCGGATTGGATATCAATAATGTGACACATGTTATTAATTTTGACCTTCCGGTGGAAGCTGAAACCTATGTCCATAGAATTGGTCGTACCGCCCGTGCTGGTGCAGAGGGAGAGGCATTCTCATTTTGTGGAAAAGACGAGGCGGACCAACTTAAAAGTATTGAGAAGTTACTCCGCAAACCAATACCAGAAAAAGAAACCCCCGAATTGCCAAAAGTGGAAAATAAAACCAGAGAGGATGAATTTTCGAATAGAAGCAGACCCCAGCAGAGAAGATTTTCAAGGAAACCGAATCCGAATAATTCTTCACCCTCCCAAAATAGACCGCGAAATCGATCCAGGAACCGACATTAAGTAAAACCAGATCGACCGGGTGAATCAGCTTTTATTCAGTCTTCGCATTTGCCCCCCATTTTTATTTTATATATTGTAACTGAGTATTCGTAATAGGTACCTATTGACAACGGAGATTTTCCCCCATGAGTTCGACTTGTAAATCGATTGTTAACAGTAAATTTTTTCAAAGGCTTATACTGGTCACCATACTACTTGCAGGAGTTGTGGTAGGCGTTCAAACCTTCAAAGCATTTGCTGGGGAGCATGCCATCGTTCTCAACACCTTGGATTCATTCATTTTGGGAATTTTTGTGATTGAGGCAGTCATTAAAATTCTAGCAGAAGGAAATCGTCCCCAAAATTATTTTAAAAATCCATGGAATGTTTTTGATTTTATTATTGTCGTTGCCTGCTTGCTCGGTCCTGTCATCCATTTGGGTGGGGACTTCCTTCCCGTTCTTCGGTTAGCCCGTATCCTTCGAGTTCTTCGCTTGGTATCAGCAATTCCAAAACTCCAACTCCTTGTCAGTTGCCTACTAAGAAGTCTACCGTCGATGTTCTATGTCAGTATCCTGCTTTTTCTTCTTTTTTATATCTATGGCACGATGGCGGTATTTTTATTTGCGGAAAATGACCCCATACACTTTAGAAATCTCCAAACTTCCATTCTCTCTCTTTTTCGGGTGGTTACTTTAGAAGATTGGACCGATGTAATGTATATCAATATGTATGGATCAGAAAATTACGGTTACAGTTCCAATGACCTAGCTAAATGGAGCCCCATTTCATCCGCCTCGCCTCTTGGGGGGGCTTTATTCTTTGTGAGTTTTGTATTAATTGGAACCATGATTGTACTGAATCTTGTAATCGGAGTCATTATGAACAGCATGGACGAATCGAATGCTGAAATGAAAATAAAACAAGAATTAATTCGTAGAAAAACCAGTCCTGAACCCTTGCGCGACGGAATTTACGACTTACAGTTAAAAATGGAAAAAATTGCCGGAGAAATGGAACTAATTAAGAAGTTACTGGAAGAAAAGAAATCCGGGCAGAATTGAAATTAAAACCGCAGCGAGCAACCTGTTTACTTGCAAAATCTTTTATTTCGTAGATTCGCAGCTTTCCCAACACCTACAATCACCAGGGTTTACTTTTGCCAAATCCAAAGAAAGTCTTCATCTTAAACCTCACTTAAATTAAAAAATGGCAGACGAAGAAAAACAATACGACTTTCTCGAAATCGAGAAAAAATGGCAGAAATTTTGGGAAGAAGAAAAGACTTTCCGAGCGGAGGATAACTCAGAAAAACCAAAGTTTTATGCGTTGGATATGTTCCCCTACCCCTCAGGTGCCGGTTTACATATTGGACACCCGGAAGGGTATGTCGCCTCTGATATTCTCGCTCGATACAAGAAGGCATGCGGTTTTAATGTACTTCATCCAATGGGTTGGGATGCTTTCGGTCTACCTGCAGAACAATACGCAATTAAAACTGGCACCCACCCATCGGTTACCACTCAGGAAAATGTAGATAATTTTAGACGACAAATTAAAAGTATCGGATTTGCGATCGACTGGGACCGTGAAATTAACACGACCGATCCCGACTATTATCGATGGACCCAGTGGATTTTCTTAAAACTTTTCCAACGGGGACTTGCCTATGTAGCTGAAAAACCCGTTTGGTGGTGTCCCAACTTACTTGCTGTTCTCGCAAATGAGGAAGTGGTCAATGGAAAATCTGAAGTGGGTGGTCATCCGGTGGAAAGGCGAAATCTAAGACAGGTGGTTCTTCGCATTACGGCCTATGCAGAAAAGTTAATCGCCGGATTGGACGATCTCGATTGGCCGAACTCCACCAAGCGACAACAAAAGGCATGGATTGGCCGCTCGGAAGGTGCCGAGGTTCAATTTTCAATCGAGGGAATGGAGGAGAAATTGGAGGTCTACACCACCCGTCCCGATACTCTTTTCGGTGCTACTTACATGGTGGTAGCACCCGAACACCCGCTTCTTGACAAACTTGTCAGTCCAGAAAACAAAGATGAAGTAAAAGCTTACATTGAGTTAGCCGCTAAAAAGAGCGACCTCGACCGGACAGATCTTGCCAAAGATAAATCAGGTGTGTTCACAGGGAGTTATTGCCTCAATCCAGTAAGTGGAGAAAAAGTTCCTGTCTGGGTTGCAGATTATGTCCTTATTACTTACGGAACCGGTGCAATCATGGCAGTACCAGCTCATGATGAAAGGGACTTTGAATTTGCGGAAAAATTCGGAATTCCAATCACGCGAGTAATCGCTCGCATAGATGGAGATGAAGAAAAAGCCAAGCTCCCCTATTCTGGACCAGGAATTATGGTTAATTCTGCTGAGTACGACGGGATGGAGGCCGATGAATGCAAAGCCAAAATAATTACCGATCTCGAATCAGAAGAAATGGGGAAAGGTGCGGTGAATTATAAATTACGCGATTGGATTTTTTCGCGACAACGCTACTGGGGAGAACCAATCCCACTGGTTTGGGTATCCCACCAGGATTTTGAAAAAGCAAAGGCAACCACCGGAGTTATTCGAGATCTTTTACCAGAGGAACCGGTTACTTCCGATAAGGATGGAGTCACCCTCTATGCACTACCTCTTCCAGAGTCTGAACTTCCTTTACAATTGCCCGATGTTGAAAAATATCAGCCATCGGGAACCGGGGAAAGCCCGCTGGCCACAATTCCCGACTGGCTTGAAATTTGGTTTGATCTTTCCACCGGTCAATCTCTTTCCCGAAGCGAATCGAAGCCAGATGGACAAAGCTGGGTATCCGCAACCCGGGAGACTAATACTATGCCACAATGGGCGGGGTCTTGCTGGTACCACCTTCGCTACCTCGATCCCGATAATGCTGAAAACCTAGTTGATTCTGAAAAAGAAGCGTACTGGGGAGGTCCAGATTTCTATATCGGTGGAGCAGAGCATGCAGTACTTCACCTGCTTTACGCCCGCTTTTGGCATCGGTTCCTTCACGACGAAGGGGTACTCGCACACCCTGAACCTTATAAAAAATTATTCCACCAAGGCTTAATTTTGGGAGAAGATGGTAACAAAATGTCTAAAAGTGTAGGTAATGTGGTCAGTCCGGATGTGGTAATTGATGCCTACGGTGCCGACTCACTTCGACTTTTTGAAATGTTTCTCGGTCCACTGGAAGCAGTAAAACCATGGAGCGAGAAGGGAATTGAGGGAGTACATCGATTTCTCAAAAAAGTTTTTCGCGAAGCAAGTTCTTCAGAAAAACACTCAGCAGGCGAAGAAAAGAATCCTGAAACCCTTCGGCTTTTACACGAAACTATTCTCAAAGTAACGGAGTCTATTGAAAATCTGCGTTTCAATGTCGCAATCTCTCAAATGATGATTCTAGCGAACCATCTGCAAAAAATGGATACCTTTTCTGACGGGACAATCAAAATACTCTTACAACTTCTTGCCCCCCTTGCTCCCCACCTATCTGAAGAACTATGGCAGAAATTGGGGGGTACCGAATCAATCGTGAATCAACCATGGCCAGTCGCTCGTAAAGAATTACTGGTAAGCGATGAGATAACCATTGTCTTTCAGGTAAATGGTAAGCTTCGTGGAGAAGCAAATTTTGCCAAGGACGCAAGTAAAGAAGAAATCATTGCGACTGCGAAAGAGCATGAAAAAGTACTGGCATTCACAACCGGTAAAGAAATCATGAAAGAAATTTACGTTCCGGGAAAACTCGTAAACCTTGCGGTAAAAGGCTAACCTTTTAGTAATGAGTCGTTTTTTACCCGACAATTTTGACGCCAGCAAACCGCTTGCTCTTATTGCGGGGAAGGGAACCTATCCTATTTTACTGGCCGAACGAGCTCGGTCTGCCGGAATTGCGGTCCGACTGATCGAATTGGGCGGAGAAACATCAGAGAAGTTAATTAGTTCATTCCCAGTCCATGAACGATCCGCGGTTAAGGTCGGACAGGTCGGAAAACTTCTCAAGGAATTAAAAAAATTCAATTCCGGCTATGCGGTAATGGCGGGACAAGTAACCCCGGGAAAACTCTTTCGCGGATTACACCCGGATCTTAAAGCCATCCGTATGCTTGCCGGACTGGATCGCAAAAATGCGGAAACTATATTTGGCGCAATTGGTGATGAAATTGAAAAATCAGGTGTCCACCTACTCGACGCACGGGTCTTTATGGATGAAGACATGACCGAGGAGGGAATGATAGTCAAAGGGAAGGAAAAAATCGATCCCCAGCACCTCGCCCATGGCATTGAGATCGCCCGCGAAAATGCCCGGCTTGATGTGGGTCAGGGCGTAGTGGTGAGCCGGGGTACGGTATTGGCAGTCGAAGCCTTCGAAGGCACAAATGCCATGCTCGAACGAGCCGGAACATTTGGGGCAAAAAACTGTCTTTTTGTAAAACTCGGCAAGCCCAGTCAAGATACACGATTCGATGTACCCGTCTTCGGGTTACAAACCCTGCAAGCAATGAAAGATGCGGGTATAGGTCATGCCGCACTCGAGTCAAATGTGGTGATGATACTCAATAAAATGAGTGTTTTGGCAGAAGCCAAAAAATTTGATATTGGTATATCTCAAGTTCAATAACACCCAAAACAAAAGGTGACTTCCGTATTCGCCGTGCATCGTAAACTCAGTAACATGACCTTTTTTAGGTCCAGGTGGGTACCCTCGTGCCGCCCTTAGTCTTCCGATTTACGGCTTGACTGCAGACGACTGTCGAT
>CAJQKB010000173.1 GCA_905478775.1 uncultured Opitutales bacterium
GATTACTGTATTTTCAAATTCACCCTCCTTTTTTAAACGATCAACAATTTGACCAACCTGAAAATCCATCAGGCTGAAGGTGTCCAGATAAGCGGCCCAGTCTTCGAGAACCACCGGATGCCTTGGGTAGTATGGTGGCAATTTAACATCGGCAGATTTAACATGAGGAATATCTTTTGACGAACGGGCCTGGGAACGGGCCTTCCCTCCACTAAGGCAAATCTTTGCGAAGAAAGGTTGCTCCTTCTTTCGACCTGACCATTCGGCTGAATCAAAAACGCTGGGGTTCCATTCAAAATTATAGTCCGATTTCCCCAGTCTATTTTTATGTTTTGGGCTGGCAGTACCTGCGGCTGGCCCACTTGAACCTAAACAGGTGTAGTAACCGGCGTCTTTAAATAATTCAGGGATTAATTTGATATGGTCCGGTTTCTGAATTTTCACTTCACCACGCCCGCTTCGGTGATGATGTGCTCCAATACTCGTCTGAAACATACCGGTGATCAATGCTGAACGGGCAGTTGAACAGACGGGTGCGGTGACAGAGGCATTGGTGAAGCGAATTCCATTAGCAGCTAATCCATCCAGCACCGGAGTGTGGACAAGTTTTTCTCCATTAAAACCGTAGTGTTTTGATTGGTCCTCAACAACCAGCCAAAGAATATTGGGACGATTTTGTTCCGCACTTAAAAAGCTAAAACTTGAGAAGGTATAATAAAGAAAGATTAAAATTAAAACAGGTTTCATGACCCGCATCTTAATTTCAACTTACGCATTCAAACAAGTTTATAAGATCCCTTAAACTCACTTCTTCAAGTGAGTGAAGATACCAATTTGCATCTTTAAGACTAGACGCGTTATGAATTGCAGTGATTCCCAAAACCTTCATGCCTGCGTTTTTTGCGGATGACACTCCATTTGGGGAATCATCAATCGCTAAACAAGCTGAAGGAGAAATCCCCATCCCTTCTGCAGCTTTTGCATAAGTGGCGGGGTCAGGTTTTGTTTTAGCTACATCATCACTGGTAACTATGGACTGAAATAACCCGTTTAACTTTCCTCCCGCCAGAGTGGAAAAAGCAGCTTCCACATCGGACCTTCTTGATCCAGTGGCCAATCCAATCGGAAACTTCTCGGCAACCGAACAGACTAATTCAATAGCTCCAGGCATTGCAGTAGCTGATTCCCCAACCAGTCTTTGATAGGCTACAGCTTTCTTTTTCGACCATTCCTGAAATAAGGATTCATCATATTCTATCCCGGAAAACTCAGCCAAGCGTCCCATGGCAAAGCGTTCATCCCCACCCGTACACTTGGTAAGAAAAGTTTCATAGGTTTGATTCATCCGCTCTCCCATTGCTTCGCAAATCGCACTGTAATGAGTGTGTTCGCTTTCGATAATTACACCGTCCATATCAAAGACGACACCCTTTAATTTGGCCGTCATATGATTAGGAGATCAAACTTGAAAAACCCTCAGGCAAATACATCCATCACGGGGTTTGCCTTGTCTCCACCTACTAGAAATGGACGACCTGATGATGCTTGAAATTTTTCTTGGAGGGGAAGACCCGCGGCCCATCCGATCGTTGCATGAAGGTCCGGAACCGTGACCGGATCATTCGGCAATGCTCCGTCTTGATCGCTTGAACCATAGACATAGCCCCTTTTTACCCCACCACCTGCTAAGACAGAAGAGTAACAGATTGGATAATGTCCACGTCCATTACCGCTGTATTGGGGCTTGCGACCAAACTCGGTGGCCAGAACCACTAATGTTTCATCCAGTAATCCCCTTGCTTCCAAATCAGCAATCAAGGCAGCATATGCCTGATCCAAGGGTGGACTTAAATCTTCCATTTCACTTTCCAGGTTATTATGCATATCCCATCCATCGGTTGCCACCTCAACAAACCTGACTCCAGTTTCAACAAGTCGACGAGCCAGCAAACACCCCTGGCCAAACTTATTTAAACCGAATTTTTCGCGAGTAGCACTGTTCTCTTTTGAAATATCGAATGCATCGAGATCCTTACTTTTAAGTAATCTCAGTGTATTATCGTAAAATTCGCGATAGGACCTGACATTGTCATCCTGGTAGCGTGCTGAAAAAAAGGAGCTTAACTTCTCAGAAAGTTTTAATTTATTTCCCAATGCCTCGCTCCCTCCCCGCGTAGCAATGTTTCGAAGACCAGTATCGGGATCGAGAATGGGAATCGGACTGTAGGCAGTCGGAAAGAATCCATTTCCTTGTTTGGGTGAAGTATTGATACAAGCAGAGGACGGAAGTGTATCATGACTTGACCCAAGATAGTGCTGTGACCACGCCCCAAGATTTGGATGTTTAACGGTATTACGTTGGGCAAAGGCAGTGCGCATAAAGTATTGAGCCGGTCCATGAACTCCAATTTTTGCAGTCATACTCCGGATTAAACAAATTTTATCTGCAATTTTCGCAGTCTTAGGAAGATATTCCGTAACCTGAAAATCTGCTTTTGTTTTAATCGCTTTGCC
>CAJQKB010000174.1 GCA_905478775.1 uncultured Opitutales bacterium
GTGCGGAGGTTCATTCCTGGATAAAAATTTCCACCATAACAACCTCCTTTTATCCTGATGAAATATCCAGTAGCATAGATCGGATTAGCAGATTTGAATCTTACGATTAAATTTCCATTTTCAGTGACTTCCCATGCTCTTGCTTCTCCTTGAATATGATTCGTAGTTTAAACCCAAAGCTTATAGACATCAATTTTGATGCTGTGAGCTTCACTCTCCATCGCTCAATGATTGGGAATCAGGACTCCTTTCGAAACGGTTTGCTTATGTCCTATTTCAAATCCGAGAAAAGCACATGTTCAATCATGGCAGACTGTGCTTGAACACGAAGCGAAAGGTCTAATTCAGATGCTGTTTCAAAGGTAAATGTACGGCATTTATGGGTAAGATAAAAATAGAGTGCTTCCGGAATTCCGTCTTTGGGTGGATTGGTGGGGCGAGGGCGAATAATTCCATTCTTTGCTTTTCTGCCATCAATCTTTCGTCTTGGATCTGCCCCAATAAAAGGGGAAGCTGCACTAATAATTGCATCCGCTCTTCCATCAGATATTCCATTTCGACTCGGCTCGTAGAGATAAACTCCTTGGCCGTCAAAATCTTCATGTAAAGTTATTACCAGTTGTAAGTTTATCTTCTTTGTCCGCGACATGATATATTCAATGAAGGGATTGCGAGGATTCTTCCAAATGCGGTTTAAGTCGATACCTTTGGCATCCCAACGTGAATTATTGATTAACCCCCAAGGGTTAAGGCATGGGTAAATTAAAAGAGGTAGTGAACTCAATCGATCCACATTTGATTCTGCCCAAGCGAGTAATCCCTCGGTAGATCCACTTTCGTCACCATGAATTCCTGCAGACAGATAGAGAACGTTTTGTTCTTTAATAACTCGAGAAGTAATTTCGAAGCAGGGAAAACCGTCAATCTCGGCCACTTTTTTTATCTTAAGACCTGCGATACGGCATACAGTACGCCACCGTCGAACTAAAAATTTATAATCGTGACTACGATAATTGTTTTTATTGAAAGACATTTGTTTTATGAAAAAAATTTAAGTATTTTATACTATTATGTATTTTAACCTAGAAGCGCTACTTTGGTATGCAATACTCATTGATTGCATCGGAGCGTGTATCGTCACGCTCTTCTTTTTAGATTGGTATCATGAGAATTTCCCAAAACTTCAAAAAATATTCCCTCTGAGCAAGGGTTGGTGCATTGCCTACTTTCTTGGAGTTTTTTGGATAGGTTGCCTGCTTTACAGGATGAATATTCTCCCTTGGTAAACAATACTGGAAGGTGCTATTCCTCGGAATCGTCTTCTCCGTATTTCGTGGAAATTGATTTTCCATCCCTGAATGTTTTTCGGTAAAGAATTGAGCCATCCTCCTTGTAATATGTCCATTCTCCAAACCTCTGACCTCCTTTGTAATTTCCTTCCTGGCGCTTTTGTCCATTTTCAAACCACCAAATAAGGGGGCCATCCCGCTTGTCATTCCAATGGGTATAAGTCATCCATTTTTTCCCGTTTTCAAACCACGATCTTGCATTTCCATCCTTCAGTCCGTCTTTATAATTTTCTTCCACTTTGAGATTACCATTTTCATACCAGGAACGTGCGATTCCATCCTTCTTCCCATAAGAGTATTTCGCCTCTAGCATGCTTTGGCCTGTGGGGTACCAAAAACGGGTGATTCCGTGAAATGTTCGAACATCGAGTTGTTCGCTACTTTCGGGAATGGATTCATGCGAAATACTGGTGGGGAGAACTTCGACAGAATATAATGGCATACCATTTTCTTTCCACCTACTTACTTGATTGATCTGCCCTTCGGATAAACGAAGTAAGATTTCAACCTGTGTATTTTCATATAGTTTTTTGATAAAACCATTGAGGGATTGCTCCGCATTTGGTGCGTATAAAATTCCGTTTCGAACTTGTAAATTACCCCAACTGAGGGCCTTATCAAAAATTTCTTTCTGTACTTGTGTGTTATTAAAATCTACCGCATTTGATTGATGCAAAAACCCGACAAACAGGAGGGAGGGAATTAGGTAGAATCTAATCTTTTCTTTCAATCGATTCATATCTCCAATGGAAAAGTATAGCACCCAATTGTCAATCTTTAGAAAATCCATCCTGTTCTATCCTCAATGATTGAAAGTTTGTATTTTATTATTCGCAAAGAGGTAAATTAGTTGTTAGTGTATCTATGTAAGTAAACCCAGGGCCTGACTAAAAAAAACATGAATAAAAAAAAAGATACTCCTCTTGAGATTGGTGAAAAGATTATAGAACGAATTCCAAATAGAAAAAAGAAACGAATCGGAGAGGTTATATTTGTCCAGGAGGGGAAAACTAGAAAACTCGAACTCGTTCAACTCAACTCCCATGACTTGTCGCCATTGAGAAAGGGAAACTTAGAGTTGAAATTCTTTCGACTTCCAGAAGACAGATGCAAAAGGTTAAATGAATGGAAGTATCTGAAAAAACGAACATTTCAAATTGGGGACATCATTAAACATTCAAGAAATGGACATGTCCGATATGGCAAAATAATCTGTTTTGTACACCCCGATGAATTATATACTGATTCAAATGAAAAAGGATATAATGGAAAAGACTTACTCGAATGTGTTTCAGTTACAGCGAGGAATGGCCTTCCACGAAAGATTGATTCCACCGGCGAAGTAAAAAGGTTCTTGGTGGGTCCTGAACGCTCTACTATATGTGAAGTTTTACCAATGGATGAAAAGGGAGGAATCCGTATCAAAGACTAGACAAAAAAAGAGAGGAACTACCGAGTGCTAGAGCAGCAAGGCAGAATCTATCTTCTTTTCATCTCCCCACAGGTAATGAACGATCAAAATTACCGGTTTACATTTTCGCACTATTCATTCCCCCATTCACTGGTACTACTGAATAAATAGATTGAATTTCGACTGCTAGTTCCACTTTTATTCTCTTACGCATTGTAATGCCCAATGAAAGATACTAAGTGCCCTTCCGATCAGAAATGAATTTAAGCAATGGGGGCGAGGTCAAAATCAGCCTGTAAACACTATTTAGGAAGGTATAATTCCAAGAAGTGGAATTGTGCAAATGCGGAAATAAAACTTACTATTAGCGGACTTGTGTCCTATTGTCCCTCGTTTCAATGCACAGAAAACGGGGTAAGACTGAGTCTAATTAATTAGGAAATATTTACCATTTACGAAGCAGTTCTTCCCAATAAC
Source organism: uncultured Opitutales bacterium (assembly GCA_905478775.1). Lineage (GTDB taxonomy): Bacteria > Verrucomicrobiota > Verrucomicrobiia > Opitutales > Seribacteraceae > Seribacter > Seribacter sulfatis. The sequence continues at coordinate 3,238 of CAJQKB010000174.1, forward strand.
TGTCCAAGCTTTCAGAATCCGGAAAGGACTTGGTAACAGATGCTTCAGCACTTTTGGCGTCATGATAGTAGAACACTATCTTATTACCTGTCTGCTCTTTCTTGAACAAATAAACTTGGCTCTTATTCACGCAAAGAGGATTCCCCTTATCATCAACGCCAGCTTTAATCACACTCAATGAGGCTTCTGACTTGTTGATTAACGCCCCCATGAAGAACGAAGCAGATAACATCACAATAATTCCCATTAACACTTTATTATTTTTGCACATAAGATTTTTCTCCTACAATTTGTATTTGATAAAACTCAATGAAAAAGAATCTTCAAAGAATGGCAAAAGAATTTCTTCTTATATGTATTCTTACTTGCACAACAGTTGATTTACGCCCTTCCTAATTACCAATCATTGGATCATGAAAATACTTACACTCACTCTCCTCCTCACTTTCACCTCTTTCCACTCACATGCGGAAAGGAAAACACTTGGCGACTGGGCACAGTTTCATCGCGAAGCAGATAACCTCAGTAAAAGTTGTAATTATGAAGATGCGGCCAAGTTGTACCAGCAGGTGGTGAAGGGCCGACTACCCTACCAAGGAAACAGGCACCGGGATGTCGGGGTAACATGGAATAACTTGGGAGTCGCACTTTATTTCCTGGGTGAGAATGAACAGGCGGGTGAAGCCTACCAAAAAGCGATCAATGTCTTATTACCTGCAATAGGAGCGAAACATCCCGATATTTTAACCGTTCAAACGAATCAGGCGTTTATAGAAGAATCGAATAATAATTTCAAGAAAGCAGAAAGAAGTTTTCGGGAATTATTACAAAAGAAACTTCCTCATGTCGGTGCAAGTCATACTGACTTGGCGGACTGCAAAGAAGGATTGGCATTGGCATTGGAGGGACAGGAAAAACATGAAGAAGCTTTAGAACAACTTCAAGACGCACTGAAAATAAGGATCGATCGATGGGGAGAGAACCATACCGATGTGGGAGCTACCTATGCTGCGATGTCTATAATTCACCTCAATGAGGGGGAATTTGAAAAAGCCAATAAATGGGACGAAAAAGCTCGGGCAATCCTTGGGAAAACAAAAGGAGCCTATCCCCCGAACCGAAATACAGTCTCCCGTTTAAAGCCACAACCTGCAGAACTAATGAAGGCAAGGAGTAAAGATTTACGGATACCCTAACCTCCTTCAATTACGAACTTAATTCCCTCTTTGAAACTAATTAATTTCCCTCCCAGTAGGACCCATGATTTGCTATCATGGATTCAGAGCGAAGAGGATCAACAATTTTGGTCAGGAAATACTTTTCAAGAAGGCTTGAATACAGAAGTTTTTTCAATTCATTTACAAAGAAAAGATTTACATTCCTTTGCATTTATTGATGAAAATGGATTGCTTAACTGCTACGGAGAAATTGTCCACTCCGTTGATAATAAGGCAGTTCTTTGCCGAGTAATAGTAAATCCAACAATCCGAAGAAGGGGGATAGGAAGAAAGTTCGTTCACAAAATAGTTGACTGGTGCGTGGCTCAAAAAAAATTCATGAGAATTACTTTAAATACTTTTGGCCATAACAAACCGGCACGAAATTGTTATCGCTCACTTGGTTTCAATGAAATCGCACTGAAGGAGAAATATCGGAGAGTCGGCCCGCATTGGAGAGATTTAGTAGTAATGGAAAAAAGCCTCAATATTGAAAGAATCTAATGACCATGCCTAACAAGATAAGCGGCGGACTGGTCTTATATGAAAAAGAGAACCAAACGACACAATTTTTAATCGCTCATCCTGGTGGTCCATTATTCAAGAATCGAGATGATGGATGGTGGAGTATTCCAAAAGGAGAACCCAATAAAGGAGAAGAAGTTTTTGATGCAGCAATACGAGAATTTGAAGAGGAAACCGGTTTAATTCCTCGTGGACCATACCTCGACCTGGGTTCCATTCTTCAAAAAAATGGCAAGCGAGTTTATGCATGGGGATTCTCAGGTAAATGGATTAAAGGAACCATTCCAAAATGTAATAAAATTACCCTAGAATTCCCCAAAGGGAGTGGGAAAAACTGGACTTTCCCGGAAATTGATCAAGCTGTTATGATGACAGAAAGGGAAGCAAAGACAAAATTATGCCCCGAACAATGCTCTTTTATCGATCGATTAATTGATGTTTTGGAAATAAAAGAAAGAGGAAGCAAGAGTTGAACCCCAAAAATAAATCGTGTAGTGTATTTAAATGACAAAACATTTACAGTCAGATTCTACCTTATTAAAGTCACCTCAATTATGGCTTGTCATTCTGATTATTGCAGTGGGATGGTCTCGATATTTACCCTTGTCCCATCCCGAGTTGTTTAACTTTACTCCAGTAATAGCTCTTTTTTTTATTTCGGGAGCGTTTTTAAAAGGGTTTTGGTCTTGGTTGGGTCCAATCACTGCGGTTTTTATTTCTGATTTGCTATTAAATCCATTTTACGGAGCGAATCTTTTTGAAACATTTACCCTGGTTACAATCATTGCCTACATAGGAATTTTTGCCTTGGGTAAATCAATTCGAAAATCACCACGGGTACTACCGCTTTTTGCGGGTGCAATCTCAAGTGCATTACTTTTTCATGGTTTAACCTGTGGGTTTGCATGGCTGATTAATCCAGCCTATGCAAAAACAGTCGCCGGTTTTTGGCAGGCTCAATTCTTTGGTGAACCTGGATATGCTCCTGCATACCTTTTCCTGCGCAACTCACTAGTTAGCACCGTACTTTTTTCCGCTGTTTTCTCTTGGCTTTTTATTAAAACTGGAGAGAAAAAAGGAGGTACCGAAGGGGCATTAAAGACCTCCAATATTTAGGTTTTTTAGGGGAACTAACTTCTTCTCTGACGAAACGCCTCAAATAAACAAACTCCGGTTGCAACAGAAACATTGAGGCATTCCACTGTGCCTCCCATTGGAATGTTAATTAAAACATCGCAGTTATCTGCTGTTAACCGTCGAATACCCGTCCCCTCTGCACCCACCACTAATGCGAGTGGGCCTTTTAGATTGGACTCAAATATTGTTATTTTCGCTTGGTCACTTGTACCCACCATTTTGATCGCTCGTTGATTAAGCTCCTTCATAAAGCGGGCCAAGTTTCGTACTCGAGCAAGAGGAAGAGCCTCAGCTGCACCCGATGCTACATGTCGAACCACATCAGTTAATCCAGCCGATCGGTCACTTGGAATTACAACGAGATTAATTCCCGCACCATCTGCTGAACGCAAACATGCACCCAAGTTCCTAGGATCTTGCACTTGATCCAAAATAAGTATGAATGGATCGTCATTTAAATTATTCAACAACTCGAGTGCTTCCTCCTCATTTAAAGTGGAAATATTCGCCTGTGGATTACCGTGTGTCTTCCTACCTAATGTCTTGGAAAACCTTCTGCCCATACGAAAATAAGATTAAGTGCAAAAAAAGTATTACTCGTGAAAGTCGGCCCCTTGGTCAGTTTCTTTCACATAACTTTTACGAATACAGAAATTCCCAAACCGTTCACCCTCTACTCGATTCTCGGCATAGTCCTCCAGTAATGGTCTCAGTTCAGCGACAATTTCTTCATGTGTAATCGCAGGCTTATACAACTTATTTAAACGAGTGCCATCCAACCCGGCTCCTAAGTAAAGATTGTACTTACCAGGTGCTTTACCAACCAGTCCGATCTCGCCAAGATAAGGACGGCCGCACCCATTGGGACAACCAGTTGAACGAATGGCAATTGATTCATCCCGAAGACCAAGACCGTCAATTATCGCATCCAATTCATCAATCAATTGGGGGAGATATCGCTCGCTTTCTGCCAATGCCAAGCTACAGGTTGGAAGTGCAGTACAGGCAATCGAATTGAGCCTTAAACCGCTTAAATCAGATGGTAAAAGAACACCATGTTTTGCTAAAATTTCATCGATCTTACCCTTCTCCTCGTTTCCAACACGGGCAATCACAAGATTTTGATTGGCAGTGAGTCTAAACTCACAGGGAATGGAAGATGCAATTTCACGAATCGCTAACTTGGGTTTGTCTCGTAGTCGACCTCCCTCAAAAAATAATCCATAAGTCCACGAACCATCAGCATCCTGATTCCATCCGTAACGATCGGTGGTAGATTCAAATAAAAAGTCTCGAGCAGGTTGTAAATCCCATCCCAGTCTTTGGTTGAGTTCTTCCTTAAACCATTCAACGCCACGATCTTCGATAGTATATTTTAAACGGGCGTGCCTTCGATCCGATCGGTCCCCAAAATCCCTTTGGATTTTAACCACCTCTTCCGCGACTTGAACTGCTTGTTCTGGAGTACAAAATCCAATTACATCTGCCAAGCGGGGAAAGGTGGTGGTTTTGCCATGAGTCATTCCCAAACCTCCCCCAACCAAGACATTGTAACCTACAATTTGACTATTCTCTGAGATGCCTACATAGCCTAAACAATTAGAAAAAACATCGACATCATTTCGAGGTGGTAACGCGACTGCTATTTTAAACTTTCGTGGAAGGTATGTTTTTCCATAAATAGGTTCCTCCACTTCTTCTCCTATCGCTGCAGTTTTTTCTCCGTCGAGCCAAATTTCGGCATATGCAGAAGTACTCGGCGTCAAATGATCGTGAATTTGCTGAGCTAAATTCAAAGCTTGCCCATGAAGTGCGGACTCAAAAGGGTTGGAGGGTGACATCACATTCCGATTCACATCACCACAGGCTGCCAATGTGTCAAGGAGGGTGTCATTAATCTCCTTCATTGTTTGCTTGAGGTTTTTCTTCACCACTCCGTATAACTGAAAAGCCTGCCTGGTCGTAATCTTGAGCGATTGATCACCAAACTTGTTACACAACTCATCAATTCCGAGCCATTGCTTGGGCGTACAAACTCCTCCGGGTACTCGGACTCTTATCATAAAAGAAAATGCCTTTTCTTTCTTTTCCTTAAGCAAAGCCGCCCTCTCGTCACGGTTATCCTGTAGATAGGTTCCGTGGAACTTGGTCAGTTGTGCATCATCCGCAGAAATGGAACCGGTGGAAGTATCTGACAAACCGTCCAATATAGTACCTCGTAAAAAATTACTTTTTTCCTTAATACCCTCGTTTTTAGAAAGCTTTTTACTTTTTTCAGGATCTGAAATCATGGATAATCAAAATAGCTTTTTTCAATGAATAGGCAAGTGTTCTCAATTCCATTTATGTCATACAATCAAAGTGAACAGGGAAATTCATCAAGCATAAGAGCTGAATTGAAACTTAATTCTTGATTTTGATTGGGCCAAGTATTTGTAGAATCGACATTGGCTGCAAAGCAAATCATCCCCGCGTTGTCTCCAGTATGTTGAGGTGCAGCACATAGTAGTTCGGTGTCATTCTTTTTCGCCATCTTATTCATCTCGTCTCTCAAAACTTGATTATTGGCTACCCCTCCAGAAAGCCCAATACTACGAAAATTACCGCACTCCAATGCATGTCCTACCTTCCTTACTAACTGCATAATCGCTGCGGTCTGATAGGACGCAGCAAGATCGGAATAACGTTCATGCACTTCTGATTCTGTCATCTTTTTAAGAGTGTAAAGCAGACTTGTCTTTAGACCGGAGAAACTAAATTTCATTTCATTTTTGGAGGAAAATGCTCGAGGAAAATCGTATGCCTTGATATTTCCTCCCCTTGCTTGTCTTTCTAGTTCAGCACCCCCTGGATAAGGAATTCCTAATAATTTAGCTCCCTTGTCTAGTGCTTCACCCACAGCATCATCCACCGTTTTTGCAATAATAGAAATCTCCTTATTTTCATTCAGTATAAAAAGAATAGTATTTCCTCCGGAAACCAGTAATCCCAAATGAGGCAGGTAGGGAGCAAGAGTACCCTCCCCGCTTAAACCTAAAGGTAAAAACGGAGAAAATGCATGCCCCCTTAAGTGATTAACTCCAACAACTGGAACGTCCCAAAGAAGTCCCAACGATTTTGCCACGCTCATTCCAATGCCCAGGCAACCCACTAGACCGGGACCACAAGTAACCGCTATTTTCGAAACAATTGAATCTAGTTGGTGTTTTTCTTTCGCTAAGGACAACAGGGGAATAAAATTATTTAAGTGCTCTGAAACTGCAATATCTGGCACTACCCCACCGTACTCGGAATGTTTTGTAATTTGGCTATGAATCCATTCTCCTAGAATACCCTCGCTAGGTGAATACAAAGCTAACGCAGATTCATCACAAGAACTTTCGATTCCTAAAATCATTGTTTTAAAGGAGTGCCCTCGTCTCCATTTAATAGGAGGACTTCTTCTGCTTTACCCAACTGAACATCAACAATAGGAGTAAAACCAAATTGTTTTTCGAATGTTTCCCGAGTCATAATATCCTGACTATACCTTTGAATTCTAAGCTTGGTTTCATTTTCGTCAGAACAGTCGACCTTGAACTGAGGTTCAATCCCTTCCTCGTGAATAGTAGATCCGTCGGGTAGAAAATACATTGCAGTGGTTAATCGCAAACCAGATTCATCTTCCATTGGAAAGATAGTCTGCACGGAACCTTTTCCAAAAGATTGCTCTCCAATAATTGGTGCCCGGCCCAAAACTGATAAGGCACCACCAACAATTTCCGAAGCACTCGCACTTCCTTCATTCATTAACACTACCATCGGAATATCAGGGAGATTTTCTTCTGTATTTGAATGGTAGTCACGCACCTCATTTTTCTTCCTCCCCTTGATCGAAACAATTAACTGCCCTTTCGAAAGAAAACATTCTGTAATTTCGATTGCGGCAGATAAAAGCCCACCAGAATTATCTCTTAAATCTAGAATTAACCGTTTCATTCCTTTTTCCTTCAAATCTGAAATTGCTTCTTTAAATTCCGCTCCAGATCGTGAGGTAAACTGGACTAATCTGATATAGGCCGTTCCATTCTGATCAACATTCATTCCTTCGACACTAGAAATATTAATTTTTTTTCGAAGAACGGTAATTCCCCTCATCTCACCCAGTCTTGAACGAACGGTTATTCGAACCGACGTATTCTCCTCTCCCTTGATTCGCTTACTTACTTCTGCTAGTTCCCAACCTGCTAAAACTTCTTCTTCCACCTTCGTAATATATTCCCCAACAGATAATCCCGATTCTTCAGCTGGACCACCAGGAAAGACACGGGTTACAAGAACTCCCTCTTCCACCTTTCTGATCATTACCCCAATACCAACATATCGCCGGTGGGTATCATCCTTAAACGCTGTGTATTGTTTTGGTGTGTAATAACTAGAGTGACGATCTAATTCGGTAACCATTCCAGAAATTGCAATGTCTGTAAGTTGACTATAATCGGACTTATTCTTATCAACATATAATGCATTGGTTATCCGTAAAGACTCTCCAAATCGAAATAAAGCATTCCAATATTCAGAATCGAAAAATGATTGTTTCGAAGGGTCTAGCCAAACTTTGCACAATAAAAACGAAAGAACAAATGATGGAATCCCCCAAATAAAAAATTTCTTTAATCTCACTTCTATTCATTTATCCAAGCAATCATGTAAAGCCAATGACAAAGGAACAAATTACCATTTACGATATCCTGCAAGAAAAACTTAAAGATCGTATCGCCCTACCCATGGACGAATTTATTAACATTGTACTGTATGATCCTTCTTTCGGTTATTATTCTCAGATTCGGGAACGTGTGGGAAAAAGTACTAATACAGATTTTTATACTTCCAATACATTTGGAACTCTTTGGGGAGAGATGATTGTTGATGCCTGTGAAAATATTCTTCATGGCCAAGAGATTGAGAATTATACATTTGTTGAAATCGCTGCAGAGCCAAACTGCTCAATATTGAAAAACATAGAGCATCCTTTTTTATCTTCAATCACCTACAGATTGGGTGATTCTATCGAAATCCCAAGCCCTGCAATAGTATTTTCTAATGAATGGCTAGACGCTCAACCCTTCAAAAGATATCGTTATTACTCTGCAGAAAAAAGATGGAGAGAGGTTGGTGTTCAATTACTGAATGGGGAACTTAGTGAATTTATTTTGCCTGAAATTATAGATCCACCATTTCCTGATGCTAGCCCAAATGAATATACAATCGATTGGCCAACCGGGGCTGATCACTCGCTTAAACAAGTAGTTTCCGAACCGTGGAATGGACTTTTCCTCACCTTTGATTATGGATTGTCAAAAGAAAGCATTCTGTACGAAAGACCGGAAGGAACTGCGCGTGCATACTATAAGCATAAGATGAATTGTGATCTATTTTCCCGCCCCGGAGAACAAGATCTAACCTGTCATTTATGCTGGGATGAACTAATCAAATTATTAAAACAAGGTAATTTTGAAAAGGTAAGTCTTGAAAGCCAGGAATCGTTTTTCATGCATTACTCACAAAACAAGATCAAAAGCTTAATTGAGAAAACTGATAATTCCATGAATAAGCAGGTCCAAAAACTAAAGGAGCTGATTCATCCCCAACACTTTGGAAGCAAGTTTCAAGCCCTGTGGGGAATTAGGAATTAAACCAAGTGTTGACCAAAGAATTACAAATTCAGGGAATTCGCGTACCCAGTGCGTTGGGTACCTCGAAAGGTCGTCCAACCTCATAGATTCTTCTGATTTGGTCTTCGTCATATACTCCCTCAAAAACACCAAATTCGTCAATACTGCCATTAAGTGCAACTCCGCCGTTCGCACCCTTTGTGGAACTTGAATGCCCAAGCATTGCCTTGGGGAAGGTCAGGATGACTGGGTCAATTAGTTTTTCTCGACTGAATGATCTTCCATTAACATAATGAGTAATCATTTTGGCGTCGGCATTGTAAGTTGTGGCAACATGAGCCCATCGTCCTAACTTGTCTGAACGAAATGCTACAGCGGATTCATAAAAAGTGTTTCCGCCACTGTTTCGTGTGCGCAAGACAATTTTCCCATCGCCATTGACACTCCAACATACTGAACCAAGCGATTTAGGTTCACTGCATATAATTGGGGAAATGGACTGGTCAAGAGAATCAATTTTTAACCATGCCGAAAAAGTGGCCGATTTCAAATGACTGGGGAGTTGTAAACGAACACGGTCGTTTTTTCTCTTAAAAGAAAGTGCACCCTTACCCGACCAACGCCCCTCACTCCAATTACAACCCACAATTGCTCCATTTTGAACAGATGAGTTAGAAACGCTTTCATTCCTAAGAATTCGAGACCATGGGCTATGATTATCGAAAGAAAAGTAAAGTACTGTCTTCGGGTCGGAAGAAATATCATTGCTCAAATCGACCCAGGCCGAATGTCTGCGCTGGGATTCCTCCATCGAGCGAAAGGCAAGATCAGCAGCACTGATGAATGGCTCCGATGGCATTTCGACCCAGTTTGCATTCCCATAAGGATCGATAAAGATTGATTCTCCTCCGGATACTTCCCTGGTTATGTTTTCACCCGAGTCAGTCTGGCCTTCGTAAATCACATTACCTTGATAAACAAATAATTCTGTCGAGCCACCGGCATGTACGTGAAGACCAAAATCAGTTCCCAAATCGATCACTCTTCCCTTCGGCACAACTACAGTAAATCCAGTTGCAACCTGTGGTACAATAGCCCGTAATTTCCCCCTCGCCAACGAGCCTTCGTTCGGATTTTCTAAAGAAAATTCAACCGGTCCTTCCAACACAACTGTAGCCCCCTGTAAGAATTCAACCTGGGCCAATCCATTCGCTAATTTAAGGGTACTCGGTTCTAATGTATCTCCCAAGTCAGCACGAAATTGGGTCGGGTCTTCCCATCTAACTCCAACCGATTTAGTTAATACAGCAACAGTATCAACAATTACCGGTGCTCTTTCTAAGGGTGCAGCAGGGTCATCTCCCTTGCTGTTTACCAACTTAGGGGCGTCAGTAGAAAAGGAAAAGTTTTGTATTTCCTGATTAAAAAAGATTCCAAAAACAACCAAGGCAGCAATTGCAAAAAGAGGCTTCCAAAAAGAAACAATATTGGCGGGAGACTCTTCGACGGTGTCTTCAGTATCGTCACTTATTAACTCCTCTGCATAATGCCGCAAACTGGAGGACATATCCATGAATTCAATGTAATACTGCCGTACCTCCTCATTATCAGAAATCCAGTTTTCTAATCGAACAAGTTTATGCTTGGGCAAATTATTCTCGACTAGTGCATCAAGAAGGTCGTGCAATTCCAATATTTCCTTATCGCTTAAACTTGTCATGCTCTTTCTGTAGATATCTCGAATGAGACACAATCAAACAGTGTTTTACGGATACGATTAAGTGCCTTGTACGCTCCCTGTATTGTACGTCCAGATGCCTGTGCCGCAGCAGTCACATTTTTACCTGATTCATAACGAGTAAGCACCATCCTGCGATCCCGATCATTCAACTTTTTTAAACAGCGAGATAATGCACCATGTCGGGTATCTAATTCTTCTTCCAATTCAAATCTGGTTTCTGAAATTACATCCAATACTTCTTGATTAAAAACAACTTTAGATGTCGCAAATTTTTTTCGAGCTGCACGAACTTTCCAATAGGCAATCTGGCAGGCCCAGGAATAAAAATTCGTTCCCGTTTCAAAACCAGAGAATTTCTCGCAAATAGTAAGGCTTGCTTCCTGCAATATATCTTCTGCATCGCTTCTAGAGGGTACCAGAGTATGAATATATGCAAATATTCGACGCTGATACTTCATCATTAATTGTACCAACTCAGATGAGCGGTCCTGCACATTATTGCTCATCGTAGAGAATTAAGCTGCTTGCTTCACCTTTCCTTTGGAAACTCGTAAAGACTTTGTTTTAGAGTCAAATTTTTCAAATTTATCCAATCCCCTGCGCTCCACTTCACGAACTGCTTTTTCGAGACTTTTAGAGGATAATTTAACCATTTTAACTTTAGGACGAGCGTTTTTAACTTTATCAGCAATGTCTATCATCTTGTAATAAATTGTGCCTCCTGGCGATTGCGAAAGTCGAGAAGTTAACTGAACATTTTGCTTTCTCCTCCGTCTTGTTCTCTTCACACTGTTCGGGGGGTGTTTTTCACTTCCTTCACTTTCATCTCGGGCAAGGTCACCGTTAGAATCTTCAATTAATCGAGAAAGAGTTGATTCATCGAGGTATTTATTACCCAAGTCATTACAAGCAAAATTTTCATCATAACCCACTTCATCGTAGGGATCAGTAATTGTCATTATTTTGTACGCAGAGCCTAAAATCCCCTTGAAATCTTTCCAGAACCATTGCACCGCTTGCTGAACCGCTTTCTTTCTACTGTTACCGTAAACGGCTTTTGTCGCAATAAAAGTTCGATTCGGTCCTAGGCGAGCCTCGATCAAATATTTTGTATCGTAAATCAGGCGGAAGTAATCGTCGTAATCAATTTTGAGCTTGATGTCATATCTTAGGAAGTCGTTGACTTTCATCATAGTATTTAATCTCCTTTTAGGCGTTAAGAATAGGGTTATTGCGATGCGTCTAGTGAATCGAACGCAATACCTAATAGGATGTTCTATGACAATTTAGACAAAAAAAGTTACTTTATTTCATAAATAAAACTAAGGCATTGAATACCAACGACATAAGTCATCAGGTTATTCTTTAGATAAAAGTTCTTTAATTTCTTTTCTTAATTGCTCACCCGTATTGGCACCAAATCCAACATGGACAAATCGTACCAATCCCTTTTGGTCAATTACCACAGTTTGAGGAATTCCCCCCACCATGTATGATTTGCCCACGGTATTTGATTTATCTAATGCAACCGTAAGTTGATTCAATTTTTTGGACTTGATAAATTGGTTTATGGTTTTCTTATTTTCTCCCTGATTCATAGCGACAAAGCGAACTTTACTTGAATCAAAAGAAGAGGTTACTTTTTGCAATATCGGCAATCCCCGAACACAAGGACCACACCAAGTTGCCCAAAAATCGAGCACAACCACTTTACCCTGATGATCTGCAAGACGAAATTTTGTTCCGTCCAGTAAAGAGGCTTCAAATGGGGGTGCGGATTCTCCAATTAATTGCTTTGGACCATCACTCTTCGCTTGTTCGAGGGGAGAATCAGATGAAGGGGGGAGAATCTGTTCTGCAAACTGATCAAGGTCACTCGGTAATACCTCCACCCGAACGAAAACATTTTTATCAACCGCTTGCGTCTTGACTCGGTTTAAAATGGGAGGTGCCTGCCCTCCCTGCTTGGCCATTGCCAACTGAGCCATTCCCAATCCTCCTTGTGCAACTGTCCAAAGTCCAAGTGCGGATTGAGTATCCTTGCAACTTACACAAATTTCCAACCCCAAAGATTTCTCCAAAAAGCTGATTGAGAATCCCAATTCCCTAATTCCTTTTACAGAATTGGCGAGACCGGCAAACAAAGGATTTTGTTGATTAGCCGCAAATTCTGGTCTCTCCCATAAGGCAGGATCAACATTGACCGCAAATGTGACCTGTCGTTTGTCAGACATTGCATCCAAACTGACAAGCGATTCATGACCGAACTTTCCCACGAGTGCTCGATTAACATTATCGGGAATGCCCACCATCAATTCCGAATAATTCTTTTCTTTTCTTATCGCTAATAACAGATCAGATGAACTCGCTTCTTCATCCATAACTTCAACAGGAATAGTCATGTATGTGGTATTTCCATTAGTCCGCTTCGTTTTTTCCACCCGATCGCGAGCTTCCTTGCCATCTTCATTCTCTAACTCTCCAAGCATGAATGCAAAAAGTTTATCCTGATTAATCTCCCCCTTAACTTTTGCTTGAAACAAAATATCTAATTCAGAACCAATCTTGGGAGAACGCCCTAATTCTTTCATCTTTGATATGCCCTCTAATCCCTCCACAGTGACTCTGAAACTCTCTAAATCATCAATTTTGAGTCCAGTCAGCTTGAGGACTTCCTGTACTTCTTTATCCGATTGGATTTCATTGATTTCTTCGGCAATCTGAGGGTATTTTTCCTCGATCAATTGGTAAAATCCACTTTGTCGTATCGAATCGATCTGCACTTGAAAGAACATCAGGAAAGAAAATAAAAATTCTGAACTCATATTGTATTAGGTTTTTGGGGGGATAAAAAAATATGCTACTGTTAACAAATTTGATTGTTTAATAAAATACTTAAAGGCGACCTCAAAAAACATTAGTTTTTGGAGAGAATATTGCAATTAGGAAGTTTTGTACCGGTAAACATTTGTTTCCCGTCCCTCAAATCCAATTGCTTGGTATAATTTGTTAGCAGCTTCTCGGCTAGGACGGGAAGTTAAATCAGCACTTTTTGCACCCAGTTCTTTTGCTACATTCAAGGCATGGTTCATCAATTCTTTCCCGACTCCCTTACCCCGTGCCCTTTCATCTACAACCACATCTTCAATCCATGCTTTTGTCCCGGTAGGGATAGAAAAAACAACTAGGCTAAGCATTCCAAAAATAGTATCGCCTTCTTTTGCTACATAAAGCCGAGTACACTCCGAATTGGTAAGCTTTTGCAGAGTGCTCCCATTAATTATCTTTGCGGACTTGGAAAGTTGAGGTAAAAGACGATTCACGGCATCTAATGTCGCATCGTCAGCTTCAGTGATTTCAAATATCTTAATCATTTAATTTTTTTAAAATGTGTGTCTGTTATAAAAAAAGTATCTCTTTCCAATTGTCGATTAGTTTAACCATTCTTCAATATGAAATTTCCATTTTGTAAATGAATCAAAATTTGTTTCAATTCAGTCAATGTCTTGTGTGTGCGTTTGGCACGTTTTTTTCGTGACAACTTTTTCCAATGCTCACAGGGTAAGGATTGGTTATATTTTAATGTTCAAAAATTCCGTTTCATAATCAAATACCCAGTACCAAAATCTTACTACCAATATTTCATTATGATTTCTAGTACTCGAGCTTTCCTCTTTATCGGGTTATGTTTTTGTTTACTCAAACCGTTATATCCAAAGACCGAATACCCCTACCCTGGTGATCGTCCTAGTGGGATTACCCTGCATGCATTCGTAGGGGGAAATATTCAGGTGACCCCCGAAAAAAAAATCAAGGGAGGCACACTAATCATTCGTGATGGAAAAATTGAGGCAGTCGGAAAAAATCTAAAGATTCCCGATGGATGCAGAGAGTGGAACTGTACGAATCAAACAATCTATGCTGGTTTTATTGATCCCTACTTACTCTCAGGCACCGAGAACCCAAAGTTTCTTGAGCTCAATCATGATGAGCATGTTCACGCAACCGCAGACCTTTCCTTTCATGGACTACCCTCCACCGGACAAGATCCTGGGGAAAAAGGCCCAGGTTTTGAAGTATCTGGTGTTCACCCACAAAGAAAGCTTATGGACGGACTTCAAGCAGAAGAAAAGAAATGGGGGGAATTGAGGAAATTCGGTTTCACATCCGCTCATCTTGTACCATCAGAAGGAATTTTTCGCGGAACCGGGCCATTTGTACTTCTATCAGATCAAGAACCAAATGAATTAATTCTAAAAAACGAAGTCTCTCAAATTATTGCCTTTGATCCAGTGGGGAAAAATAGTTCTCCTCCAGTTTATCCTGTTTCATTGATGGGGGTATTGTCAGTTATCCGGCAAAGTATACTGGAAACAAAGTATGCAAATGAGCGGGTTCGGTTCGAAATTAAAAATCAAGTGAACCTACGATTTATGCCTCACATTGGAATCCAAGCACTCTCTCGTAGTCTGGGAGAGAGAAAAAGTATGCCCATTTGGATTGAACCGGGAAGTTGCCTCATGAATGCAAAAGCAATGGAGATCGCTAAGGAATTTGAATTAAACAATCCAGTAATTATTGCAACTGGTGATGAGTGGCGAAATCCTGAAATCTCCCTTTCTCCACACCACGATTACATCCTCCCCATGATCTTTCCAACAATTCCTGACTTGCCCAATCCCGAGGATTGGGAGCAAGTTTCCCTGGATCAGTTAAGGGCATGGGATCACGCACCCAGTATGGCCCGACTTCTGAATGAAATGACTCGTACTATTTCTTTCACTACTTCGGAAACTGAACCCGGAGAATTTCATAAAAATCTTTTACAATCAATCGCCAGGGGATTGCCGGAAAACTCGGCCTTGGCCAGCCTGACCACGAACCCAGCACAAATTTGCGGAGTCGATAAAATCTGCGGAACATTGGAAGCAACAAAACTTGCCAATTTTTTTATTGTCGCAGGAGAGACCTACTTCACGGAAAATCCCAAAATTGAATCCACTTGGATTCAAGGCCGCCCTTTTTTCCATTATCCCGATAACGGGGTTACGGATTCAAATTCTACTCAAAAAATAAAAGAGCAAACGAGCAAATTAGCGCAGCATCCTTCCCAATTGAACAAACCGGTACTTCGTCCCACCTCTGTTCTTTTTTCCGGTTTTAAGCTATGGACCTGCGAAAACGAAAGTATTTTATTGGATCATGATATTTTAATTGAAAACGGAAAAATCTCGAAAATAGGACCAAAGCTGAAGAATGACATGCCCAAGGGGTGTCAAGTTATTTTGGGGAAAGGCAGGCACCTGACTCCCGGCATTATTGATTGCCACAGTCACGCCATGATCCTCGGCCGGGTCAACGAGTCTACCCTACCCTCCACCGCAATGGTTCGCATTGCAGATGTCGTCAATTCGGAGAGTGTAAATATTGAAAGACAGTTAGCAGGCGGCGTTACCATTTGTAATCTTTTGCACGGTTCGTCTAATCCAATAGGAGGGCAAAATGCAGTCATCAAGCTCAGGCTAGGCGAGTCTCCTAATAAGTTGATTTTCAAAAAAGCACCCAAGGGAATTAAATTCGCCCTTGGGGAAAATGTGAAACAAGCCAATTGGGGTGATAAGTACACCACTCGTTTTCCGCAGTCAAGAATGGGCGTGAAAATGTTTTTTCAAAACCGCTTCGGCGCCGCTATTGTTTATGAGAAAAAACTTAAAAATGCAGCCGTTAAGGGATTACCATTCAGGAGAAACCTTGAACTAGATGCGATCCTTGAAATCATTAGAGGGAAAAGGTTTATTCACTGCCATTCCTACCGTCAGGATGAAATACTCGTTTTCCTGCGTACGATGGAAGGCTTTGGCGTACGGGTGGGCAGTCTGCAGCATGTACTGGAGGGATATAAAGTCGCAGATGAAATTTCCCGCCATGGAGCGGGAGCCTCCACCTTTTCCGATTGGTGGGCTTATAAATTCGAAGTCTATGACGCGATCCCTTACGCTGGCGCAATTATGCATGAAAGGGGTTGTGTCGTCAGCTTCAATTCGGATTCTCCGGACCATGCAAGACGGCTCAATCTTGAAGCAGCGAAGGCGGTAAAATACGGCGGTCTTTCCGAAATGGAAGCACTCAAGTTCGTGACTCTCAATCCAGCAAAGCAACTCGGTATCGATCCGTGGGTTGGCTCGCTCCAAGTGGGCAAGGACGCGGATATCGCCATCTGGTCAGGTAACCCACTCGACTACCGAAGCCGTTGCGTACAGACTTGGGTGGACGGAGTACTTTTTCATGAAATTGAAGCCTTAGCCAAACGCGATAAAAATAGAGCAGATGAAAGATTATCACTGGTTACCAAAGCTCAAAAATCACTGAAAAAGGATAATTCCATTGAGCCCTCGGAAAAAGCGAAGAGCAAGTTTTTCCATTATTCCCTTGAAAGTGCATGCGATCTATACCCCCATTCCTGCAGGTCCAATGAAAACCACGCCCACTGTCTTCATCAATGAAATCAATCGTTCTGCATCTCCACCTTTGGGCTATCCCGTTCTTTTTAATGGGAGAAACCACAACGCTTTATCGGGCAAAAAAGATTCAAGCTACCCCGTCCCAATTCTATCAACCCGGTGAAATCTTAATTAAAAATGGGAAAATCAGGGCAATTGGAAATTCAGTTAAAATCCCCAATGATTGCAAAATTATCGAATGGAGAAACTCGGAAATCTACCCCGGATTAATAAGTCCCGGTTCTTCACTTGGTCTCGCCGAGATCAACGCACTTCGTGCTACAAGGGATCTATCTGAAGTGGGCACTCATACTCCTGCGATTGAGGGCTGGGTTGCAGTCAATCCCGATTCTGAACTAATTCCTGTTGCCCGAGCCAATGGAATCACCCACTCATTAATTATACCGATGGGAGGAATGATTTCCGGAACCTCAGGTTTACTTCAATTACACGGGTGGGGGATAGAAGAAATGGTGATTAAAAAACAGGTTGCACTTCACCTTTGGTGGCCGGGTCATGGATTATCCATCCCCCAACCAAGCCTAAAAAGTAAAACCAAGCCTAAATCAATTGCCGAGCAGGACAAAGAGAGAATAAAGAGAATTACCGAAATCAATGAGTATTTTGACCAAGCAATTGCCTATCAAAAGCTCAAACGATCCGGCGATCAAAGCTTTGTACTAATTCCTTCGTGGGAAGCAATGATTCCTATTGTGGAAGGAAAAGTACCGATCATGATTCATGCCGACGAATCAAGGCAAATCAAGGCGGCCGTTCAATGGGCACAAAAAAGAGGATATCAAATTGTTTTATCAGGAGCGCGCGATTCATGGAAACATGCTGATTGGTTAGCCGAAAACAAAATCCCGGTCATTTTTAGGCATATTTTTTCTGCCCCCCCTCATAGAAGCTCCCCGCATGATTATTATTTTAAAGCCCCTGGTATTCTTGCACGCGCCGGAGTTCCACTATCAATCGGTCTGCCATTAGGAGGATGGGCAACAGCCAACCAAAGAAACCTGCCCTACCATGCCGCTCACGGAGTAGCCCATGGTTTCAGTCGGGAAAAAGCATTAGCTTCGATTACTATCGAACCGGCAAAAGCATGCGGAATCGACCAGCGTTTGGGAACTCTTGAGAAAGGAAAAGAAGCCACTTTCATACGGACCTCTGGAGACTTACTCGATATGCGAATTTCTGTACTTGGCATGGTCATGCAGGGAGATGAAGTAAGTCTTGAAAGTCGGCATACTCGGCTCAACTTACGCTACCTAAATAGACCCAAACTTTAAATAATTATTCATTACAAAAAAAGGCATGTGGTTTGCCCAAACCACATGCCTATATTTGACATTGAAATTATGATAAGTTAATTGCCTGTAACTTTTTTCGAATGACAAATACTCATAACCTGAGCTTAGAATGTAAGATATTTATTCTTATTTCCTTCCCT
This sequence comes from uncultured Opitutales bacterium, assembly GCA_905478775.1. Lineage (GTDB taxonomy): Bacteria > Verrucomicrobiota > Verrucomicrobiia > Opitutales > Seribacteraceae > Seribacter > Seribacter sulfatis. The sequence continues at coordinate 21,465 of CAJQKB010000174.1, forward strand.
TTATTAGTAACATTCTTGCATTATTTAAAATTAATATAAAAGAAATTTAATTTTGAGAAAAATATTCTATCCTTCTATCATATTCTCCCTTAGGCGCGATAATCTTCAATAATTTTGGATTAAGTTCAAATCCATGATGATCGCGAAAGAATGTCACTGTGTTTAAAATTAACAATACTTCCACCGAAGACTCAGATACATTTACTGTATCAATTAGACTTGGCATTGGATCAATTTTTTCAGTCAGTGCAAGAGCTTCAATCGCTCGCATCCTGAGCATTAAATTCTTGGAACTAAGCATTTTTTTTAAATGAGAAGAAAGAGGCTTCGCCTTTTGACCAAATTGTGAACACACCATAGACGCCCAGTATTTTTCCCATTCCGTTCCATTTTGAAAAATTTTAACAAGCTTGGGCATTGCTTTTTGAAATGAAAGCAGAGCAAGGTCAGCAACATCCACAAGTTTAGTAATTTCTTCGGAATGGTCCTGACCAAAAGCTAGCGGATTCTTCAAAGCACGATCAATCATGTGGCTTTCTGGATAAAAACTAAGGTCGTTAATCGCCTTTACCTTTCTTTGCAATTTCTCTCTTAATTCGGAAAGAATATCCTGCTTATCAGAATGACCGGATACATCATTCACTTCATGCGGATCTTCAGATAAGTCAAAAAGTTGCTCGGCCGGCCGGGCCTTAAAAAACTGGCTTTGTTCATCCGATAACTTCCCCCTCTTGAATAATTCACGCCATTCCTGAAAAGCAAGCATGCGATACCGATAATTATTTTGTAATCCATCAGGGTAGAAGCCCTGATAATTTCGAATATACTTCCATTTTCCTTTTCTGTATGTACGAACAAAATCATATTTTTCGTCAAAACGATCAGCATAACCAAAAGTTTCATCGCGGGCCTCCAATTCCTTAGCAGAAATTCCCCTTCCCATAAATGCCTGCCCGTCCAATCGTTTATCCACCTTTATACCGGCTAGGTTTAAAACGGTGGGTCCAAAATCGATAAAGTTTACAAAGCCATCTGTTCTCGTACCCCTTTTCAAATCGACCAAATTCTTAAAATTCTCAGGAATTCGAATCACTAAGGGAACATGTAGTCCGGACTCGTACGCATACCCTTTCCCTCTTGGCAAAACGCCACCGTGATCACCAAAATAAAAAACAAAAGTATCTTCAAGCACGCCATCCTCCTCAAGCCTCTTTAACACCCCACCGATTAACTCGTCGATCAATTCAATGCGATCATAGTAACGGGCATGAGTGTAACGAAAGGTAGGGGTGTCCGGGTGATAAGGATGCAGGTCAACTTCCCCAACTGGAGTTTTAGTCCTTTCATCTTCCATAACTTTTTTTGAGAAATGAAGCGATCCCTCATGAGACTGTGCCATTGACTGCATATAAAAGAATGGCGTGTCCTTGTTTGGTCGATTTCTCCAGCTTGCTTTATTACTCGACTCATCCCACGATTTAGTTCCATTAGATTTAAAATTATAATCCTGCTTACGGTTATTGGCACAAAAGTACCCTGAATCTCTAAGGATAGCGGACCACGGTAAAACTCCCTTTGGCAAACTGGCTAATTCCGCTTTACGGTGATATTGAAAACCTCCTCTTGGGGCTAAGATTCCCGTAGCCAGAGTTGAACGGGCTACGGAACAAACAGGTGCATTTGAAAAAGCATGATTAAAGGTGACTCCTCTTTCAGCCATTTTTTCCACATTGGGCATGCGACCGAATTTTGCCCCATAATGCTTTAGGTAATGAATAGAGTTATCTTCCGAAACTAAAAAGACAAAAT
>CAJQKB010000175.1:0-17500 GCA_905478775.1 uncultured Opitutales bacterium
TTACGAATAATTACAATTCCTTCCGTAGCCTCTAAGATTTCACCATCTTGAATTGCATCACCTGCACTCACTTTCCTCCATCCACCACCCGAGATAATAACTTGTGGTGCATATTGGTACCCAGCACCTCTTGTGTTTCCAGTTCCAGTAAAACTAAAACCTGTTACTGAACCACCGGAAACAGTTGCATCTGCAACTGCCATTGTTGTATTTCCGCCTCCCATAAAATAAGCTTTTGCAGTACCATTATAGCCAGTTCCTCCCTGCCCAGTCGACCAAGTTTTTGTTCCGGCATTTACAAAATTTATATCCCTTCTTTTTCTAACAACTACGGTTGAAGAGGATGGCCTCGCGACTATTTTATAAGTACCAATTAGGCTTGAAAATATTTTAATTCCACTTCCGCTTGAAACATCAGTTCCATTAACATCAAGTTCCTGATCCCCGTTGTCATTTAGCTTTCGACCGATAATACCTTCAAAAGTTATGTCAAAACCTACTTGGGGAGCGGTACCACTTAAAGTGACAAGGGTATGATTACTATCATTATGGTCAACAGATAATCCGCCAGAAGCAGTACAACTTTGTAGATTCGAAATTGTACCATTGGCTAAGGATACATCTGCATCAGCTAATCCATTACTACTAGCAGTGCCAGCTTTTGCAGTTGCTGTAGCCGTTTTGGTAATGCCGTCATTAACTCCAGATTTGTAATAAAATTGAGACCAAACTGCATTATCAAGAAAAAATAACTGATCTGCATTAACATCCGTATCGCTTGACCCCGGACGAAATTCAACGCTACTTGTTCCAAATGTTTCAGAAGGAATGAGCTCACCAAGCAGCATGTCAGTGCCATAGGGATTATTCATAACAACAGCACCTGAAGTTACAGGAAGTTGCATTTTTTGATCGGAACTACTAACGCCACCATCAAAGTCAAGGGTTAGTGTTCCAGAAGTTCTTTTAGCAACAATAAATCCTTCATCAGGATAAATAACTAGATGGTTTCTCCTTCCCCATCTCATATAATATGAGCTATACCAACCGGCATCTCGTCCTAAACCTGATGGCATGTAAGCATATGGTACATATTGAAATCCGTTGTAGAGGTATACAAAATCAGCACCTGATGTGCTTCCGTTAGTACTGGAAGGATTTAAATCAAGATCTGACGCAGTCTCTCCAAATACAGAGCCCAAAGTTGGAGCACGGACAACTTCAACGGAATAGTCTGTTTGCAAAACATCTGAGAGTGATTCACCACTTGTTAATTTAGAAGTGTCAAGTGTAAGGTGAGTGGCATTATTGTCTGTTATTAGGAATACTCGACCTTCGTCATCATCTCCAGACTCAGTAAGTTTTACCAGATAAGGGCCACCAATAACTGTAACTCCAGGTGCCGCATCATAACCTGAACCGGCATTCGTTATTGTAATACCAGAAATGGCACCACTAGAAATTGTAGCAGTTGCGGTAGCTTGATCATCGCCACTAGTAGGATAATCAATTTCAATCTCTGGGGCGGTAGAGAACCCTGTACCTGCATATGTTATAGGAATAGAACCAACACCTGCACCCGATAATGCAGATGTTAAAATTGGTGACCGAACCGAAGAATTAAAAACACCAGATACAAAAGGGTTAACAGTTACTTCACTAGAATCAGAGGAGGATTCAAAGCTGATAGTGTTTGAGGTTACGCTAGCAATCTGACCTGAATAAACGGCATCAGCAGAAACTCCTGCACTGACAACTGCGTACTTTGGAACTGATGCATTGGCATCTGCAATAGTTTTCGTAATTGCACCCGAAACTCCAGCAACATTCTTTGCTGCATTTGCGGATAAAGATGAAAAAAGAAGGAAGACACAAAGGCAAAGAGAATTGTGGGCGTTATTCATGATTTTAGGTAATATTTTAAAAGGGCTTATCTTTAGTTAGCATTAACTTGGTAAATCTTACATGTATTTGGAATGTTTTTTCAAAAGAATTTTTTAGAAAAGGAAGTTTTTTTTAGAAATAGTCAAAAGAATAGTAGATTTAGTACCTACTTTGAATAACTGAAACCAACTTTGTCAAATTTATAAAGCAAATAAGTTCCAATAATAAAACAGAGTGAATTAGGGATCCACAAAAATAGTAAATTGGAGTATTGAAAAGAAAACTCCTCCAGCAGAGTTATACTTGAGTAGTATAAAACTGAAAGAAAAATTCCAATCGCTAGATTAGAAATGGTTTCCTTTCGACCATGAGTGATCGAGATTGGTAAAAGAACCAATGATAGAAACAAGGAGGATGTCCCCAAGACATAACCTTTATGGATTAGTACCTTAGCATCGTATTTTTTAATATTATCAGAACTAGATAACTCAAGCAGTTCAAAGAATCCAATTCTCTTTACATTTAAGTTATTACCTTTGGGAGTGAGATTAAAGATTATGGGTTTGTTCCATTCTTCGAAAGAAACAAAAAGATTACTGTTGTGAGAATCTATGGCGGATTCAAAGTCCACATTCTTTAAATTTAGAATTAATTGCGAATTAAGTTGGTTTCTTTCAATTTTTGCACTTTGGCTATTGATAATTCGAAGGAGAATTCCGTTTTCTCCAAGCAATAGAATTCTTACATTAGACCATCGGTTTTGCTCCATTGAACCAACTGATAAAGAAACGCGATGGATCGGTTCATCCGATAGCGTAGCAAGGTTTTTGTTCGTTAACCCAGTCGAGTTTTGCTCGAGATCAAATTCAATTTCTTTTTCAGTTTCCAACAACAAGTTTATATTACTCCATACAATGGCTGCTTTTTTCTGATCAAATTCTGCCCTGCTCATTGGTGCCCACTGTAAAAAAGTATAGAGAGAGATAAGCGTCACCAAAAAAGACAGAATGAAGCACGGCATGCCCCATGAAAAAATGCCATTTCCTAAAGATCGTAGTGCAAGAATTTCATTACTTGAGGACCATTTTCCATAACAAAGAAGTAGAGCCAACATAAAGCCAAAGGGTAAGGCAAAAGATAAAGCATAGGGAATTAAAAGAAAGGATAATTGAAGAAAGGAATAAGGAGATACTGACATTGCTTGGAGTAAATACTCATCATGCTTGACCAAGTTTCCATAGAGTAGAATCCCTAATAAAATAAAAGTTATCAAAATTGTCATACCAAGCAGTTGGAAAAAAAAATGACGATTGATTATCTTGGTAAACATCAGATTGAGTAAAGTTATGAAAAATCTATTTTTTGCAAATCTTCCGGTATATCTACTCCCACTGAAGCAAATTCCGTTATTTTCACTGCAATTCGAAATCCACTCTGCAATGCCCGTAGTTGCTCGAGCTTTTCAATGCGTTCCAATTCACCCGCTTCGCTCGAAACAAATTCTTCAAGGAATTCTTTCTTATATCCGTATAATCCCATGTGCTTGTATGCATAAATTGAGTGTCCAGGTAAGGATCCCGTTTTACTGTCACGAGCGAATGGAATGGGAGCACGCGAGAAGTAGAGGGCATGTCCATTGTTATCCATGACCACCTTGACTTGATTGGGGTCGCGGAAATCTTCTTCTGATTGAAAAATCGAGGCAAGGGTCGAAATCGATACATCTTTATGAGAAAGAGCCTCAGCAAGCATAAGAATTTGATCTCGCATGACCATTGGCTCATCAGCCTGCACATTAATCAAAAGGTCTCTTTTTAAAATTCTGTTTGCGATGGCAATTCGATCAGTGCCCGAGGACAGATGGGGAGGAGTTACAATAACATTGTAGCCAGATGACTCTAAAAGACTCTTGAGTTCATCTCCATCGACCGCAAAATAAAGATCAAACTCAGGAACTTGTTCTTTAATCCTCTCTGCAGTTCGTAAAATAAGAGGTTTTCCGCCTGCATCTGCTAAAAGCTTTCTTGGAAATCGAACAGATGCAAGGCGTGCAGGTACTATAATAGTTGGATTTTGGGTAGGAACCATAAAATAGAATTCATTGGGAATCACTTCTTGAGTTGTCGCAAGCAAAACCAAGCGATAGTATTATTCAATATTTTTTTTATGATAAAGCCATCAGAATCAACCATGACCAACTTAAACAAAATCGACCGCTTTTCTTTACCCGACGAACGAGGCCGATTTGGTCCCTATGGCGGATCTTACGTACCGGAGACACTTTCTCACCCGTTAAGTGAACTGTCTGCAGCTTATCTGAAAGCGAAGCAAGATCCTGCATTTCAGAAAGAATTAGCTTTTTTGCTTCGTACATTTGCAGGAAGGCCGACCGAGCTATATTTTGCAGAGCGCCTGACAAAAGAAATCGGAGGTGCTCAGATTTACCTAAAACGAGAAGACTTACTTCATACCGGTGCACACAAAATAAATAACGCACTTGGGCAAGCTCTTCTTGCAAAAAGAATGGGAAAAACACGAATTATTGCCGAGACAGGGGCTGGACAGCACGGAATTGCAACTGCATCTGTCTGTGCACACTTCGGATTTAGTTGCGTAATTTATATGGGGGCTGAAGACATGCGGCGCCAGGCTCTCAATGTTTTTCGCATGAGATTGAGCGGGGCAGAGGTTCGCGGAGTTGAATCAGGAAGCAAAACCCTTAAAGAGGCAATCAATGAGGCAATGAGAGATTGGGTTACCAATATAGATGATACTCATTATATACTGGGTTCGGCGTTAGGAGCACACCCCTACCCCGGCATGGTTCGGGATTTTCATCGAATAATCGGAGAAGAAACCAAAAAACAATTTTTGAACCTCGAAGGAAAACTACCAGATGAAATGATCGCATGTGTTGGAGGAGGTAGTAATGCGATTGGATTCTTCTTTGATTTCCTGGAAGAGGAGAATGTTCGACTAATTGGGGTAGAGGCAGGGGGCAGGTCTCTTGAGGACGGTCAGCACGCAGCGAGGTTCGAGGGAGGAAAACTTGGAGTGTTACAGGGTTGTAAAACTTGGATTTTACAAAATGAAGATGGGCAAATCAATCAGACCCACTCAGTTTCGGCAGGACTTGACTATGCCGCAATTGGGCCGGAGCATGCTTTTTACCGGGATCGTAATCGTATTGAGTATGCCAATGCCAATGACCAGGATGCATTGGATGCCTTTCAACTCCTCTCGTCAAAAGAGGGAATTCTTCCTGCTCTAGAAACTTCTCATGGACTTGCTTATGCATTTAAGAGAGCAAGTGAAATGACAAAAGATAAAGTTATCTGTGTTAATCTAAGCGGGCGAGGAGATAAAGATGCTATGGAAGTTGCCCGCTTGCTCGGAAAAGATAATACATTTGCACAACAATCATGAATAGTATGACGGGGTATGGAATGGCTTCCATTACTTTTGATAACCTATCGATTGAAATTGAGGTCACATCGGTCAATAAGAGACATCTAGAAACGATTGTATCGGCCCCAAAAGAATGGCAACGATTTGAGTATGATGCCAATAAGCAGATTAAATCTTTTTTTCAAAGAGGGAGAATTAGAGCTGCAATCAATCTCAGTAAATGTCCTGAAGAGGAGGCGCAAGGTCTATTTGAAGAATCGATTATCGAAAAAGACCTTGAATATTTAGAAGGTTTTCTTCGTCAAAAAAAACAAGATTTTAAAATTACCCCCGATATACTTCTGAGATTGGCAGAATTACGAAAAGGTCAGTCTAAATTCCCTCCCCTGGATAAGGTATATAAAGATCTGGAAAAAGCGCTTACTGATGCGTGTAAAAGTATGGGTAAAATGAGAGAAATCGAAGGTAGCGCTATTAAACATGACCTGACTGAGAGAATAAACCGTGTAACTGATTTAATCTGCGAAATGGAAGCACAGTCCAAGGGGATGGAACAAGAACACAAAGATAAATTAATGGAGCGCCTAAGAAAATCGAATTTATCTATTGAACAGGATGACGATCGAATTCTTAAGGAGGTTACTCTATTTGCAGAAAAGTCAGATACATCGGAAGAAATTACCCGTTTAAAAAGCCATTTGAGTCAAATGTTAGTCACATTCGAAGCGAATGGAAGCATCGGAAGAAAGATCGAGTTTATACTTCAGGAAATCTCGCGAGAACTCAATACATTCTGTTCGAAATCGACTCGTACTCAATGTACTAACATTGCTCTCAACGCACGGACTGAAGTTGAGAAAATGAGAGAACAATCCTTAAATATTGAATAGTCAGATCGCTAAGAATCTTGAGAGACCTTTAATTTTTCTAAATTCCTCGCTTTATTGCCTTCCTGAAAACCAACGAACATATAACTAATTGCCCCAATGAAAATTCCTGCGTCTGCGATATTAAAAATAGGGTAATCGTAATTGAGCAATGGAAGATAGACATCAATGAAGTCAACCACTTCAGCCGGTTCCCTGAATATTCGATCGCATAAATTTCCCGCAATTCCTCCACAAATAAGACCAAATATAATTTGTAAATTGGGTTTAAAGAGTTCGAGACTTTTTCTAAACAAGAAAATGAGAACGAGAGCCATTGCAGCCAATCCCGTCAAAACCTCAGGATAATCAGAAAACATACTCCATGCTGCCCCAGGATTGGTAATGTAAGTAAATTCCAAAAAGGCTTTATGCCCATTCATCCAATCCAGTACTACTATCGGGAAATTTCTTAGGTCATCGGCGTTTTCAACTGCCCAATGTTTTGTGGCAAGGTCTAAAACCCATACCACCGAAAAGAAAATCCAAAATCGAAGATAGGTCACCTAGAGCAATATTGTGATCAACGGAAGAGTATTAGCTATCGTCCCCAAGCGTAGAATCGGAAATAGTGGCAAAAATCCCACCGCCAGCATCACGTTCCCTTCGGTTTCTTTTCTCGTAAAGAGTTTGTCCTTCAAGTGAAAACCTAGTGAATGGAACCACTTTTAAACGAGATTTCTTGATCGGTTTCTCTGTTTCTTGACAAATGCCAAAAGTACCATCAAAAATTCGATCGATGGCGTCCTCGATCTCCTCCAGTGCTTCCTGCTCGGTAGCAACCATGGAGAGTGCAACGTCCCGATTAAAGGATTCCGAGCCAGAGTCCGCAGAATTAATCGATAACTCTCCAGAAGACTCCCGAGCCGATGCCCCTAATGTCTCATTCGAGCGTTGCCCGAGCGCTCCTTTTAAGGAATGTCTCAAATTCATTAAATCATTGTAGTAAACTTCCCACTCTTTGGGAACTTTTTTCGCATCTCGAATGGGGCGCGTTGGACCAACTGAAAGGCCAAAACCTAAAATGTCATCAACCGAAGCGGTTTGTAATTTTTTTACTTTTACCGATTTTCCTGTTTTTTTGGGTTCCTCTTTGGAGGGGACTAATTCTACTTCGGTCTCTTTTACTTTCTTTTTCTTTTTTGGCTTGGACGAGGCAGTTTCTGCTTTTCGTTTCTGAATAATCGCTCTTACATCGCCTAAGTTGAAAGTAGAACTCTCTTTCTTTTCCTCCGTGCTCGGAGTTTTAGAACGAGTTTTTTTTACAATTTCACGAACTTTAATTTCAACTTCAGAATCAACTTCAACTGCAACTTTAGGCTTTCGGCCTCTACGCACTGGTACTTTTTTTTCAGATTTGGAAACAGCACTTTTTTTACCACCTTGAGTAACTTGCTTTCCTTTTGAAGGAGATACATCTGAAAGGGTCGCATTTTTCCTCGGTCGTCCCCGAGGCCTCTTTATCTTTGGTTCAGACTCTTTATCCGAAGCTTGGGTCGATTGAGTTTTAGAAGCTTTTGTTTTTTTAGTCATAGGAAAAATTTAGGGTTAGATTAATTTCTTATACAAGTTTGGCAAGGACTTCAGCACAACGCGGCGAGACTTCACCCCAAGGCTCAATTGAAACAAGTTTTGGGACCCATCTCCAACTTCTGGGGCACCTTTGACCGCTCGCGTGCCGTGAAATCACTTGCAATTCTTCATCCTCTGAAGCTTCAACAATTATAACATTAGAAACAATTAACATTTCAGCTAAATCTTCTTCTCGCTGTTGAAAGAGAGTAAGTAGAGGATCACTTAGAGGAACCCTGATTTCTATCTCTGCTTCCAATGATTGACCGATTTCCTTACGGGTACGCAAGGATTCTAAAGAATCATTAACCTTCAGGTCCTTAAAATCTAAGATTGTTTGTGCATCTGATAGTTCTTTCCCCTCATCCCATTCTTGTGTTACCTTTGGCCAAGCTTGCAACGCTAAGAAATCTGTAGTGATATCTTTTCCAGATTGATGAAAAGACCAAGCCTCATCAGCGGTAAAAGGGGCCATTGGTCCAAGGATTCGAATCAGCGAGTCAAAAATTAAGTGTAATGCAGTTTGAGTAGACCTTCTCTTTGAATCACTTGGATGGAGCGTGTATAATCGATCTTTGATAATGTCATGATAAGTGGAGGACAAAACATTGGAGCAAAACTTATTAATCGCCTGTACCCCGCGATGAAACTCATACTTTTCAAACGCTTCAGTTACTTCCTTAATTAGGCTATTGGTCTGACTGAGTGCCCAACGATCGATTATTGTGAGTTGTTGAACGGGGATGGCATCTTCAGAAAAGGTAAAGTCATGTAAATTACCAAGTTGAAATTTGATTGAGTTGCGCAAAGTTCGGTACGATCGAACTACTTGTCCGAGAATTTCATCTGATAATGGAATGTCACGCCTGAAATCTTCCGAACATACCCAAATACGAAGGACATCGGCACCATACTTTTTCACATAAGAGTCAGCGGTTTGGGGCTTGCCATCACTTTTAGAAATTTTTCGGCCATTTCCATCAACCACAAATCCATGGGTCAGCACTCTCCTGTAAGGCGCCTGTTCAAATGCAATCATACTGGTCCATAATGAACTTTGAAACCATCCTCGATGTTGATCACTTCCCTCGAGATATAAATCTGCCGGCCACTTCAAATCCTTATTGTTTTGAAGTACTGCCCGATGACTACACCCTGAATCAATCCACACATCTAGAGTATCGGTTCCTTTATGTAATGTCCTTCCCTTCCAGTCTGCGGGAATGGGCAACCCATCTAATAATTCATTTTCAGATAATGAAAACCACGCATCTGTCCCCAGCTTTTCAATCTTATCAGCCAGTCCCAAGATAAGCTTTTCATCGAGGAGAGCCTCTCCTTCCTCATCATAAAACACCGGGATAGGAACACCCCAAGAACGTTGTCGTGAAATGCACCAGTCGGGTCGGGATTGTAAAAAACCATGTATCCTATTTTTTCCCCAATCAGGAGTAAAATTAACTGACTGAACTTCCTCCATACATTTCTTCCTCAATTCATCTTTATCTAAGGCAACAAACCATTGGTCCATTGCACGAAATACCACTGGTGTTTTACTTCGCCAACAATGAGGGTATTGATGAGCGTGATCTGTCTGTGCAAGTAATTTACCAGACTCTCTCAGTATGGAAAGAACCTCCTTATTCGCAGGACAACCAGAAGCCTTTTCCAATACAGATACTCCCACCAAGTGGGATGGGATCTGTCCATCGTCAACATAGCATCCATTGTCGTCCAATGGGCAATAAACCTCCAATTTATTTTCAAGTCCCGTTATATAATCATCTAAACCATGACCCGGTGCAATATGGACGCATCCAGTACCGGATTCGGTAGTTACATACTCTGCCGAAACAACTGGGCTCTCTCGGTCAATAAAAGGATGCTGAGTGACCCATGATGTCATCTCACTGCCCAATAATTTTTCTCCAAACTCACATGCTTGAAGACCGCAGGAGTTAATAAAAGAATCGGCAAGTTCTTCTGCTACCCAATAAGACTTCTCGGAACAAATTACTTCCACATAGCGAACACGAGGGTGAACCGCTAGGGCAAGATTTGCTGGCAGTGTCCAAGGGGTAGTAGTCCAAATAACAACATTCGATTCTCTTTCACTAGTAGATTTATCCCCGAGTACAGCAAACGGAACAAAAATGGAAGGACTGATATGATCTTGATATTCAATCTCTGCTTCTGCAAGTGCAGTCCTACACGGAATTGACCAATAAACTGGTTTTTTGCTCCGATAAACTAAGTCCTTTTTTACAAACTCCGCAAAAGTTCTCAAAATCTCAGCTTCGTAGGTGCTATTCATCGTTCTGTATTCACTACTCCAATCTGCAAGTACTCCCAATCTCTTGAATTGTGCACGTTGGGTTTCGATAAATCCTTTTGAAAATTCTTGGCAAGCTTGTCTTAGAGAAAGAGTATCGAATTCTTTTTTTTCCTTCCTCAGAACCTTACTTACTTTGTGCTCGATTGGTAATCCATGACAATCCCATCCCGGCACATAAGGGGTACGAAAACCCCGGGCATTCTTGTATCTTAAAATGACATCTTTGAGAGTCTTATTGAGAGCAGTACCAACATGCACATCTCCATTCGTGAAAGGAGGTCCATCGTGTAGGATAAAATCTTCATTCCCGGCATTCTTCTGCTGCATTTTTTGATAAACATCTTGATCCTCCCAATGGGATAATCGAACAGGTTCTCTTTCCACCGCATTTGCTCGCATGGGAAAGTCGGTCTTTGGTAAATTCAAAGTATCCTTAAGTTTTTCTGCTTGGTTCATTGTGGACTTTTGGGAAATAAAAGAGAAGGCACGAAAGATGTGGGAATATATCTATATGTCAAGTGTGGAAAAGTGAGAAGGCGATTCTGCTTGCCTTCTAAAGAGCAAAACTCACCCTGATTTGTTTACTAATAATGTACCACTTTTTAACTAATCTGTGCTCCGCTTTTCAAGTGGAATCTCCCACTCTTTTTATTGGGGTGCTTATTCTGTCTATGGTCGTTGGTTTTTACTGTCTGACAAAAGGAGGCGACTTACTGAGTGACCATTGCTCCAATTTTGCGAAAATTCTTGGAGTACCGAACGTAGTGGTTGGTTTAACTGTGGTTTCAATTGCCACCTCTGCTCCGGAACTCTTTACCTCGATTGCTGCAATTACCAGTGGGGCGAAAGGTTTAATATTAGGAAATATAATTGGTTCTAATATTGCAAACATTGGACTTATCTTAGGGATTTCGCTTTTTATTTCCCCTATCAACACAAAAAATGCAGTTTCTAACACACAACGTTCTCTCCTTCTAATTCTTAGTTTTTCTTTTACCGGATACCTTTTTTTCCACCCGTCTCACTCATTAAGCACATTACCGGGGACTTGTTTACTAATTTTCATTGCAAGCTACCTGCTATTTCTTACCAAAAGTGCTCTTCAGAACAGAGGTGTTCGAAAAAAAGACTCACTGGATGAGGAGGATATAAAGCCGACCTCTATTTTACTCTCCTGTACTATGATCTTAATTGCCACCGCCGCATTATGGGCAGGATCGGATACTCTTGTGTTCGGAGCAAAAAATTTAGCTACCCTCGCTGGGGTACCAGAGGAATTAGTTGGTTTTACTTTAGTCGCAATTGGAACAAGCCTACCTGAATTAGCCGCTTCAATCTCACTGGTTAAAAAAGGCGAATTCAGTATGCTCTTGGGAAATATTGTTGGATCCAATATTTTTAATATTGCATTAGTTGGCGGAGTAGCAGGAATACTCGGACCAATAACAGCTACCACGACATATCCATGGATAGATTATCTCTCTTTGCTACTACTCACTGGAATCTTTGCTTTTTGGCTTAGAGGAAAACAATTAAACAAGATTCATGGAACCATGCTCTTAACCGTTTATTTAGCTGCATCACTCTTTACCTGGACATTCAATAGCTAAGTAAAAAAAGGCATCCAAGTTTTACAATTAAAATCACAAAGCAACCTTATGTTTTGTGCCGCAATCGAAATTTTATATTCCGGCAACCTAACTGCTGGAACTAAATAAAGCAGAGAATAAAATGGTAATTGCTTACCCTAGTACCGGTACAAGTTTACAGACTGTACTTAAAAATGGCTAGCACACCAAAGAGGTATATCAAAAGGGCTCAAACGACACTTAAAGTGTCTAAGTCAACAAAACGACTAATTTTAAGCTTCTTCGCCCACTTGAAATCGAACAAATTTTTCGACCGATAACTCTGCACCGATCTCTTTGCCCGTTTTTTCAAGTAATCCTTTAATCGAATGGTCAGGATCCTTAACAAAAGATTGTTCCAAAAAGCAGGAGTTAGCAAAATACTTATCGAGCTTTCCTTGCACGATTTTTTCAATCGCTTGGGGTGGTTTTCCTTCCGCTTGGGCAAGTGCAATTTCTTTTTCTTTTGCCACTAAGTCTGCAGGTACTTCATCACGAGAAACACAAACGGGGGAAGTCGCGGCAATGTGCATGCATAAGTCCTTAGCCAATAATTTAACATTTTCGGAGTTGGCGGCTTCAGTTGTACTGGAACCTAATGTTAATAGTACGGCAACCTTTCCTCCTGTATGAACATATGATTCAACTAATCCAGTGGCATTTGGTGCCAATGTGGAAGAACGCGAGATACGAATATTTTCACCAATTTTAGCAACCTGTTCAGTACGCTGTGCCTCTAGATCGGCATCAGGATTGGCTAATAATTGTCGAGCCACATCGGAAGCAAAACTGACAAAATCATCGTTTTTGGCGACAAAGTCAGTCTCACAATTTACTTCAACCAAAATACCTTTAGTTCTGTCTTCGCTTAGACATTGTGCGACAATTCCTTCTCCGGCATCACGTCCCGCCTTCTTGGCTGCAGATGCCACTCCTTTTTTACGAAGGATTGAAATTGCTTCATCAATATCGCCGTTACTCTCAACTAACGCACGTTTACAGTCAATTAAACCTGCTCCGGTTTTTTCGCGAAGGTTTAAAACATCATCTTTGGAAATTGCTGACATAGGAAAAATAAATTTAAGGATTTACAATGAGTAGAAGTATTAAGATTCTTTGGATTCTTCCTTGGAAGCTTCAGGTTTATCGCTTACAGGGGCACTGTCCTTCGTATCAACAGCAACTGGTTCTTCAACCTTGGCAGGAAGTTCTTCCTTGGAAGCTTCGGTCGTATTGGTTTCTTCGACCTTCGGTCGTCGATCATCAAAATCGGTCTCTTCATATCCCTCAGGTAACGTAACTTCAGGCTCATCTTCTTGGTCAATAAAATCAGGCTCGTGCGTTACCGGAGTAATATCTTTTCTGCGGGTAGGAGCTTCTGTCCTGCGGGATGCTCCAGTTTGAATGGCTTCAAGGATAACATCCACAATGATACGGATGGATTTGGTTGAGTCATCATTACCGGGGATTGGAAAATCGATCAATGAGGGATCGGAATTACTATCCACAAGAGCAAATACTGGAATTTTCAATCGATTCGCTTCTGCAATTGCGATCGCTTCGTTGTGAGAATCAATGACAAACAATGCACCCGGAATGCCTTGTAAATTAAGCATACCTTCAAAGTTACGCTTCATACGACTCATTTGTCTTTTGATCGCAGCACCTTCTTTGCCTGGAAGTTTATCTAAGCTACCATCATCTTCCATCTTAAGGAATTTCTTGTACTTCGCGAGACTTGTGGAAACGGTTTCGTGATTTGTCAAGCAACCACCCATCCAACGGTTCACGCAAAATGGCATGTTGGTAGCAGCAGCAAGTTCCCTCATCGGTTCTTGTGCTTGTCTCTTCGTTCCTACTAGTAAAATTTGTTTACCATTGGAAACAACTTCTTCGATTGCAGTCGCTGCTTTTTCGAGAAGATCGTAGGTCTTTTCCAAATCAATAATGGAAATACCATGTCTATTATCGTATACATAAGGCTTGGATTTTGGATTCCATCTTTTCAGTTGATGTCCGAAGTGTACTCCAGCCTCTAATAGGTCTCTTACTGTAATGTTCATAATGTAATTTTTAAAGCCCCGCCGAACAAGGCAGGGAGAAATGATTTTCTTTTGGGTTTGTTAAGGAATTTTAAAATTGGGAGCAGGGGCAGGATTTGAACCTGCGACCTTCAGGTTATGAGCCTGACGAGCTACCAGACTGCTCCACCCTGCTGTATTTAAAAAAGCTTAAACTATCCTAAATACACAATGAAGCAATCCAAAAATTTATAATTTATAATTTTAAATCATTGTGATTAAAGTATCCTTAAAGTAAAACCTGATGATTAACATGATAGCTACAGAAGATATTGTAAATTATTGTAATCAAAGAACAAAACTCCAAGAAATTAAAGACTTCCCCGGTGCATTTAATGGCCTACAAATCCAAAACTCGGGAACGATTTCTAAAATAGGTGCGTCTGTGGATGCCGGTCTTGTCCCTTTTCAAAACGCAATTTCTAAGGGGATCGACTATATTATTACCCATCATGGTTTATTTTGGTCTCCTCCCCTTCCCATTACTGGTCCCGCTTATCAAAAAGTTAAATTATGTCTCGATCATAATTTAGCGGTTTACGGATCTCACCTTCCCCTTGATTGCCATCCAGAGATTGGAAATAATGCGATCCTCGCACAAAAACTTGGACTAGTTCCGACTTCAAGCTTCCTGCCCTACGAAGGAGTAGACATTGGCTTAATTACAAAAAACACCCAGTCCAGAAAAGACCTGTCCAATCGACTCGAATCTCTTTTTTCCAAGGGAATTAATTCAATGGAGTTCGGTACAGAAAAACCGTCCACAATTGCCATACTTACTGGTTCCGGTCAAAGTGCAGTCGATAAGATTCTTGATGCGGGTACTGATACTTTAATAACAGGGGAACTCAAACAACAGCACTTCAACCTTGCACAGGAACTCAAGCTTAACCTCTATGCCTGCGGGCATTACGCAACCGAAACCTTTGGAGTGGATGCACTTGCTCTGGAAGTTGCTGAAAAATTCGATCTTCCCTACGAATTTATTCCCTCCGAATGTATGCTTTAACTCAGTCATTGCGATCAACTCATAAATTTGTCATTATAAACAAATGATAAAGATCGGACTTTTAAATGGACCCAATCTAGACCGGCTCGGTAAACGCGAACCAGAAGTCTACGGTTCGGTTACGCTTGCCCAAATCGAAGAGAAGGTAAAAAGCAAGGCAGACTCCTTCGACTGCGAGGTAGACTCCTTTCAGTCCAACCACGAAGGTGCCCTCATCGATAAGATCCATGAATGGGGAGATGCCGGATTTTCGGCACTCATTTTAAACCCCGGTGGATTAACTCACACCAGTGTAGCATTACGGGACGCCGTGGTCGCCTCAGGTTTAAAGACTGTCGAGGTTCACCTTTCTAATATCCATGCACGTGAGGATTTCCGGCATAAATCTCTCATATCCGGAATTGCGGCCGCGGTTGTTGCCGGAATGAGCCACCACGGGTATCTTTCTGCCTTAAGGTTTCTTGCTGAAGAGTGCTAGTGTTATGCTGCAATTCTCCTCACTTTAATTGGCGGCTATATGTAGAGACAATGAAGCGCTTCTTGTAAAAGTGGAAGCGTTCTATTGAAAGGATATTTCAAAGCTCACCGCACATTTCATCTGGTCGAACCCATTGATCAAATTCCTCACCGCTGAGAATTCCTAAATTAATAGATTCCTCGCGGAGAGTGGTACCATTTTCATGTGCTGTCTTCGCAATTTTAGCAGCCTTCTCATACCCAATTTTTGGATTAAGTGCTGTAACTAACATTAAAGAATTATCTAAGTTCTTCTTCAGGTTCAAATAATTCGGCTCTATGCCACTTACACAGTTTTCATCAAAAGAAATACAGCCATCTCCAAGTAGTCTACCGGATTGAAGAAAGTTAGCAGCAATCAAGGGCTTGTATACATTAAGTTCATAATGACCCTGCAAACCACCAATAGAAAGTGCCACATCATTGCCTAAAACCTGAGCACAAATCATTGTTAGCGCCTCACACTGGGTAGGGTTTACTTTCCCTGGCATAATCGATGAACCTGGCTCGTTGGAAGGGATCGTAATTTCGCCTATCCCACTTCTTGGTCCAGATGCTAGCAAGCGAATATCATTTGCGATTTTATTGAGCGATACAGCTAATTGTTTAAGAGCCCCATGGGATTCAACCATCGCGTCGTGTGCAGCCAAAGCTTCAAATTTATTATTAGCACTGACAAAAGGAAGGGCAGTAAACTCAGCAATTTTTTCGGCAACAATTTCTGAATAGCCCGAGGGGGTATTGATTCCAGTTCCAACTGCAGTACCACCAAGTGCCAATTCGGATAAATGCGGTAAAGTATTTTTGATTGCTTTTAGGGCATGATCAAGTTGTGAAACATACCCCGAAAACTCCTGGCCCAAGGTCAGTGGTGTTGCATCCATTAAGTGCGTACGACCAATCTTAACTACTTTCATAAATTCGACTGACTTTTCAGCAAGTCGGGCCTGTAGTCTTTCAACCCCGGGGATAGTAGTTTCAATGATCATCTTATACGCAGCAATGTGCATACCCGTAGGAAATGTGTCATTAGAACTCTGAGACTTATTTACATCATCATTTGGGTGAAGAATTTTTGTAATGTCCTCTAAGCTCCCTCCAGTCAGAGTATGAGACCGGTTTGCAATTACCTCATTTACATTCATGTTCGATTGAGTTCCGCTTCCAGTTTGCCAAGTAACTAAAGGAAATTGATCATCATGAACACCATCAAGAATCTCGTCGCAAACTTGTGAAATTAGATCTGACTTCTCACGCGAAAGAACTCCTAATTGGTGATTAGTGTGAGCTGCCGCCTTTTTCAGGTATGCAAAGCCATAAATAACCTCCATAGGCATGCTTGCTGCAACTCCTATTCTAAAGTTATTTCTACTTCTTTCGGTCTGTGCTCCCCATAACTTATCTATCGGGACTTCAACATCACCCATAGTATCTTTTTCAATTCGAAATTCTGTTTTCATATCTATTGAGATTTAAATGTTTTTATAAAATAACTTTTGATTGATTCCAGTGTATAAGCATTACAATAATCAGATTCATCTAATTACTTTTGTTATTATCAGGATTAATGAATTTTTCGATTAGATCGGAAGACTCAGATTTGGATAATTTCTTTTCGTCATTAACAGAACCACCTATTCTAGATTTGGAAGGTCGAGAAGAAACTCGAACCGGCACAGTAAGCTTTTTATCCGCACGTTTAATTAAAAACTCAATAAAAGTTCCAGGCCTAGCAAAAAAAGTGGATTCAACAATGTCACCCCTTTCTAAAATTTCCGTATTTCCAATTTTTAGAATCACATCACCCTTTTCTAATTTGGAGTTATCACCAACAGATTTAATTTCGATGTTAAATCCATTTTGCTTATTAATCGTACGAGATACCGTGATTCCAAACCATCCATAATCTACGTTTCCAGAAAGTAACAACTCATCCCTGATCCTAGCACATGATTTTGCTGATAATATAAAAGAAGACCTCAAATCAGGAAGAGCGGCGTAAGTAATTCCAATAAAATTTCCATTCAAATCAAACACTGGACTACCTACTTCACCTGGGCCTAATGATAATGAAGTACGTAACATTTTGGTAGGAAAAAGTGTACTACCAAATGATGATTCGTTGCTTTGAAGTAGCCCGA
>CAJQKB010000175.1:25000-30690 GCA_905478775.1 uncultured Opitutales bacterium
TCCGAGTAACGCTCGAGGTCTCCGTATTACCGCGGCTGCTGGCACGGAGTTAGCCACCTCTTCCTCTTTGGGTTAACTCATGATAGGCTATGAACCTACTTGTTGTTCCCCAATGACAGGAGTTTACGACCCTAAGGCCTTCATCCTCCACGCGGCATTGCATCATCAGGCTTTCGCCCATTGTGAATGATTCGAAACTGCTGCCACCCGTAGGTGTCCGGGCCGTGTCTCAGTCCCGGTGTGGCTGATCATCCTCTCAGACCAGCTACCCGTCTTAGCCTTGGTAAGCCGTTACCTTACCAACAAGCTGATAGGCCGCGAGCCCATCCTAAAGCGCCATTACAAGCTTTAGCTACTTCTCCATGCGAAGAAGAGCCACATGCGGCATTAATCCATCTTTCGACAGGCTGTTCCGCACTTTAGGGCAGGTTGCTCACGTGTTACGCACCCGTTCGCCACTTTCCACAAATCCGAAGATTTGCTTTTCGTTCGACTTGCATGTCTTAACCATGCCGCCAGCGTTCACTCTGAGCCAGGATCAAACTCTCCAAAAGAGAGTTGTGCAAATGCATGCACAGGCTTGAGTCATTGCTGACTCGGTATTCAAAAAAATTGACTGGTGACCCGTTTATATAGATCACACAAAATAACTTTCAAAGAACAAACCCTCGGAAAATGAGGGAAAGATTTCCAACACATCGGAAAGAGGTCCCTCCGTCAAGTAATTTCGTTTTTTTTTCTAAATTAAATTTATCAGGTGCTCCAAATCCCTTTATTTTAGGGCTTTTGTCTATGGAAATACTCTGCCAAATCTTTTGTCTTCACCCGTTAATACATTATTAAACCAACCGAAAGCAGGGTTTTCTGCATCATATTTATACCACGCAGCATCTACATTAGAGTAAAAGTATGGAAATGCATAACTTCCAGTCCACATCCAACCGTGATTGGGAAAATACAACCAATTATCATAGGATCCTTTTCCCTTCGGGTACAACCACCCCAATCTGTAATGAAAAATCCATATTTTTGTAGACTGCCAATAATATCCAAACCACGGCATGTAATACCACCCGGGGAAGCCATCCACCTTCTTGGCATTTAACCACAACGGATCATCAATATCGCCTCGCACGCATCTTAGCCCAAGTCTTCTCAGTGTACTGTTAGGTAAAAAAGTATTTCGAAATGCGATCCTCAGTTCGTTTCCATAATTCGCATCCGGTTTACTCCTGAAGTTACTTCCCCTGGCAACTCGGGTCATCGGTTTTTTTTCGAGACCTTTTATGGGAGCTAAAAATTCAAAACTGGGTCCGCGAGTATTTTTTTTTCTGGCATTACTTTCATCATACCATGAATCGTAATACCAATCCCAACACCACTCGCTTACATTTCCTACTAGATCATATAGTCCATAGCGTGAAACCTGATCCGATGCTTTCACATTTTCTCCGTTAAAACTGTTATCAGCATCAATTATTAATTGATTGCCATTAAAGTAACCAACAGGAGTTGAAGCTTCATCAAAGGGATCGCCACTCCGAAAAAAATTGGCTCGACTACCATCCAGGGTATTTCCCCATGGATATTTAAGCATGTAGGCTCCTCCTCTCGCTGCGTACTCCCATTCAGCTTCTGTTGGTAACCTGTAGCCAGAATAAGACCATGCCACTTGAGATTCAGTAATATCAGCCTCGCCTTCCCGAAAAATAATGGAGTGATCATTATCGAGATAATAAATTGGGGTTCTCCCCTCTAACTCAGATCTTGCATTACACCACTTGACGGCATCATACCAATTGATCATGTTCATCGGAAAGAGAAGTTCATTCCCCTCCTCGTACCAATATGGACCATCTTTCCTTTGTTGGGTTGAATCAGAAAAAACATACCCATTTTCTATCGCCCAACTCGCAACCTTTTGCCAATGCCAAATGTGAACTTCCTTCTCGTCTACAAAAAAAGAGGACAGACTTAGAGGATGAGCGGGTTGCTCATCAGGTAGGTTTTTATCATCTCCCATCCAAAAAGTACCCTCGTTTATAAAACGCATTTTGATACTATCAGCAACTATGCTGTGTACGAATAGAAGAAACAATAGAATCACCAATGAATGGTGATAACGGTATGAAAAACTCACACTATAAACAAATGCTTATAGTGAATGTAAGCAAGAAAAAGTTATCTTTTCCTAGAAAATTTGCTTTGAAATTTCTCTACTCTACCTGCTGTGTCGACAAATCTCTTTTCGCCAGTGTAGGCAGGATGAGAATCCATGGTTACATCGCGAACATGTAAAAAGTGATCAACGCCATCTAGGTTTTCGGTGTTCTTAGATTTCAAAGTCGAACGAGTAACAAATTTTTTTCCTGTAGAAACGTCACTAAAACAAACTGGGTGGTTGGTAGGATGTATACCTTTTCTCATATTAATTAACCTTGTCTAGCTTTAAACCTAGGGTTGGTTTTGTTGATGACATAAAGTCGGCCTTTGCGGCGAACAACCTTGCAGTCGGGGTGACGGTTTTTAAGAGTTTTTATAGAGGACACTACTTTCATATCTTTCCTTAACTTGGGTAATTGTGTATGGAGTGTCAAGGTTAATAGAGCAGTTTACAAGACAAAGCTAATGCCAGAATCATTGGATTACGATCTTGCAAAAAAGCTTTTTGTGTGATCTTTAGAAACAATGAGTACTGAAGAAGTTAAACACGAAAAAAGCAGAAACCCTGAAAATTTCACTTTTCTCGATAAAGAATCGTTATCACGATACACGACTGACACTGGCAAGATTTTGCCGCGCAAGTATAGTGGCCTAACTCCTATGCAGCAGCGAAAAATTTCTAAGTTGATAAAGAAGTCAAGGCACATGCAGCTTGCCTTGTAAGCATTGTTTTTATCTATCTGACTCCACATTCAGGTAGTTACAGTTCAAGTGTCATTAGAAAAATGCGTTTCATCTTTGCTCGCGAATGATGTTTGCGTTCTCCCAACTGAAACAGTTTATGGTTTGGCTTGCTCCGCATTGTCGGTGGACGCAATTGAGAGAGTCTATCTTATTAAGGGCAGACCACCAACAAATCCGCTGATTGTCCATGTTCTTAATCATAATCAAGCGAGTGAGCTTTGCGTAACTAACAAATTCAGTAAGTTGCTAGCAAATGTTTTCTGGCCTGGACCGTTGACTTTTATCTTGCCCAAAAAAAAATGCATTCCTCTTCAATTAACTGCAGGCTTGCCAAATGTGGGAATTCGATCTCCATCCCATCCGCTATTTAGGAGTGTTCTTAAAAAAGTTAAAATTCCCCTGGCAGCACCCAGTGCAAATCCCGCAAATAAACTAAGCCCAACAAGGCCCCTAGATATTGTTGAATCTTTTGGGAAAGACTGTCCGGAAATACTGGACGGTGGTCCATGCGAATTGGGAATAGAATCAACGGTATTAGATTTAACCACAAGCGTTCCCAATATTTTAAGACCCGGTCCAATAGGCCAAGCATCGATCGAGGAAGTATTAGGTTTTCCTGTAAATTGTACTAGCGGAGGTAAAGCAACTGGTTCAAATTCTGGAATTCCAAAAACTTCACCGGGTCAAGAGACTAAACACTACGCACCCGATACACCACTGTATCTTTATTCGAATATCAATGTAATGTTAAACTCTAAACATTTAAAGATTCGACATGTAATGGTCCTTCCCCACCCTCAAGTGTTTGCTAATGTGTCTAAACAAGATCCGTTTTCATTGTATTTTTCCCAAACCGGGAATCCACTGGATATCGCAAAAAATTTATTTAGCACTTTAAGGAAGGCTGACAAACTAGATAAGGAAATAATTCATACTTCACTTTTCCCTGATAACGACGAATTATATTCTGCACTCAATGACCGCTTGAGCAGAGCGGCATCCGTTCGAATATAGTTTATTATCTAAATTGAAAAAAAATCTTCTTGTTTTCAAGTGGTAATGATGAAATAGATATAACTTTTTAACCCTCAAAGCCTTACTTGGATATGAAATTTCATAACCTATTTTTAATTACAAATTTCTTTTTAATTTCGTTCGGAATCTCATTCGGTCAAACCGACTTTCAACTCCGCGACCCTGAGTACTTGATTGACCAATATAACCAATTGGTCGCGAAACATAATGCGTTAATCGAGAAAACTAGGTTATTAATTATCGAACAAAAACAGTCTCCTAGTTCAGACATCGAACAGGAAGAAAGATTGAGGCAGGAATTAAATGAAGCAGTGGCAAAATCGTCCATATTAGAAAATGAGTTATCGAAAATTAAGCAGGAAGGTTTACGAACCAACACAAGCAACCAATATTTAGACGATACAAACGCAAGGTTACGAAAACAACTTCTTGAAATTAAAGCGGATGAACAAGAACTTTTGCAAAGGTCAAAAGAACTGACGTCGGAAAACAGGAGACTAGAAAACGCACAAAAATCATTTGATTCGCAGGAAAAATCAAATTATTCAAAAATCCGCAATCTAGAACTAGGAAAATCTACAATTCAACGTCGCGCCAATGACTTATTAGCCGAAAACAACACACTTTCTGCTGGGAATCAAAAACTGAAAGCTCAAGTAGACAGGTTGGAAAAGGAAATCGCGTTAAGTAACCAAAAGCTTGCGGGACTTAAAATTGACAAAGAAACTCGCAGTTCTCGCCTATCTGATCTTGAAGCAATGCTCAGAAGTAAAGACGAATTGAATAAGTCTTTGGAAAATAAAGAAACGACCTTTCAGGAAGATATAAACGACCTCCGTAACGAAATAGTTCGATTAACCGGGGTGGAGAGTCTTCTCAACGATAGAAATAGTATTATCAAAAATGAAAACGAAATTTTGAAAGATAAGAATCGAAACCTAGAAATTAACTCGGAAGCATTTCGAGAAGAAATTGCTACATTACGTGATTTATCGAATGAATTGAAGTTTGAAGTTTCCAGAAAAAATGAACAAATCGAAAATGTTAATTCAATAAGTAATGATTTAAAGAGAGACCTCGATGAAATGAACGGAAAAAATCAAGATCTAAGATTTTCAGATTCTGCGATGAAGGGTGAATTATCTACACTAAGATCTGAACTCACTTCACTCGGAATTGAGGAATCAAGAATTTCGGAACAGTTAATTGGACTTAGGGATGCAAACGAAATGTTATTTGCAAAAGCAAAGACTTTGGAATTAGAAAACGATAATATGAAGCAAGCAATCGATCTGATGAGAGTAGACTTGCAAGATATGAATACAAATGAACAAGCATTAGTTGGAAAAGTTCGCGATATTGACTCCCAAAATAGAAGACTGCTCAAAGAGTCGAGTTCATTAAATGAAGAAGCTCTATTCTATAAAGACAAAGCCCGAAAATTTGAAATACAACTGAGTCAAGCGGTTGCAAACGAGAGAATACTTAATGAAAACCTACGTTCTGCTGAAGACAGGAACGCACAACTGAATGGCGATATCGCTCGCTTGCAAAACAAGGGGTCTAAAGAATATGAAGCCTTGGCAATGGAAGCACAAGAATTACAATCTCAACTTAGCGGCATTGCAGGTCGGGAAATGATCATACAGAATAATTTAAAAAGCCTTGAAGCTGATAACTTTCGTCTAAACAACGAATTGGCAAACACCCAAGATCGGGAGAGAGATTACAACAGGCAAATTTCTTTA
>CAJQKB010000176.1 GCA_905478775.1 uncultured Opitutales bacterium
TGAAAGCAACGGTACGGTAGAAATTGTTGTCTCCCGTGCCTCCTCTCTTCCCAGTTGGAGATTCCTTAAAAAGTTTGGTTTTTATAATCAAACCTCAAAGGATTGGATATATCATAATGATCTTGGTTGGCTTTATTTAGACGATATCGCAGGTGTTGAAACTTACACTTGGATGTGGCACGAGGATATGGGGTGGTTTTGGACTGGTAATACTTATTTCCCGGATCTTTACCTGAATGATCTTGCCCGCTGGATGAGTTGGAAAGGATCCCGAACTACTGGGAATTCTTGGACAATTTACGATCAGGTAAACAAGGAATGGTTAGATTCTGAGAAGTTTAAAGTTGCCCGTTTGAATACAGTTTTTTCCAAATTAAAAAACACCGATCAAGTAATGGAATTTGTGAACTCCTCTCCTTTGTTTACTCAGGAAGAAAGAAAAGTAATTTCCTCCGAATTCTTCTTCAGGGGCAAATCATCTACTCTTGAATCAAAGGGCTTTACCTTAGCCTTTTGATTGGTTATTTTCTAGTCTGATTTGATTAAAATATTCACACCTAATCCTAAAATAATTTGAGATTTCTAGACACAGTTTCAATTTTTGTTTTAGTTACTAATTTCTTTTCACCGGTTTTGTTTGCCCAATCGGTAAGTGAGCAACGCAGGGAAACATATTATCAAAATTTGGAAGCCCGTGCCCGATCCCTTTCTCAAAAGTTGGCGGAAATTTCTGGTACTGAACCCATTCCATTTCATTCCCCCAAGCGTTCGGTGCTTTCAACTATGGAGACTAACCCACCAAATGCCTCTCCACAAACTGCCTATGATTCGCTACCGGGTCCGATAGTGGAACCTGCATCAACTCCTGCTCCACAAAGTGAAACTCTTTACCGGGCAGACGGAACTCCTGTCATTTTACAGGCGGCACCCACTACATCCCCTGCTATTGCTTCACCCCCTAGTTCTGTGCCTAAGAAAAGAGCGATTCGTAGAAATATGGAAAAAGAAAGAGGTGCTTATTTTATACAACCTTTTGTTGGAGTAGCTGTTCCTCCTTCTACCCAAACTTTTAAAGGCTTAGGTGGTGATGCTTCCATTGAGACTGAAATTGGAAATGCTGTGGGACTTAGCTTCGGTAGGAGATGGGATAATTTGGAGGGCGAGGTTCATCTTGGCTACATAAATTCAGCTTATGGAGATATTTCTTTACCAACTTCTATTTTACCCGATACTGCTGATGGACAATTAGAGATCTTTCAGATTGGTGCACGAGTTGGTTACGGAATTCCTTTTGGCGAGAAGGGATGGTTTCGGGTAGCCGGTGGCTTCGGCTTTGCAAGTCGTCGTGATGTTATAAATATATTGAACTCTGATTCCTATTTGAGTTCCGAAACTGCATTCACATACGACCTTCTTCTTAGCCTTGGTTATGAAGTCGGTATGGGGCTTGATGCTTTTCTTGCTTACCGATTGCTCGGTGTTTCAGAAAATGGTAATTTTGACAGTGTGGCAATGCACCTTTTTCAAGTGGGTTTGGGTGCAAATTTCTAGGCTTTTTCACTTTTCTGATTCATTGCCTTGACCATTGTCCAATCTAGGGGTTGCTTATCTCTTTTCACATGAGCAAAAAAGCCGAAGATACCCCGATGATGAAGCAGTACCGCGAGGCCCGAGAGAGTCTGGAGGAGGATACTCTGCTATTTTTTCGCTTGGGTGACTTTTATGAAATGTTTGAAAAAGACGCCGAGCGGGGCGCTGCCTTACTGGGGATTACCCTGACGAAGCGACATGATATGCCGATGGCTGGTTTTCCCTATCATTCGGCAGATGGCTATCTGACTAAGCTGCTGAAGGGAGGCCATAAGGTTGCCATTTGTGAGCAGTTGGAAACTCCTCAAACTGGTAAATTGGTGAAGCGGGGAATTACCCGAATTCTCACCCCGGGAACAGTGCTGGAAGATCAGCAGTTGGATGCGGGACATAACCACTTTCTTCTTGCGGTTGATTTTGACAAGCAGGGTGCCCGTGCTTCCTGGCTTGATTTATCAACCGGGAAATTCGTTCTTGCTCAAAGCGATCGGCCACATGACTTCCTCTCCATTCTAAGTGCCTTGGCACCGCGCGAGATTTTGGTCCCGGAGGGAATGAAAAAAAGAGTACAGAACTTAGACGATGGTGGATTACTGGTGCAGGAACTAGATCGATTATTTACCGGTGTTACCCGAACGGAAAGACCCGATTTTGATTTTGAACATCGTTCGGGTGCGAGAGAGGTAATGGAAAGCCTGGGGGTGATGAACTTGGAAGGATTTGGGATTGGATTAGACCATTTGGCCCTAGGGGTGGCCGGCGCTCTTTTGATCTATGCCCAGGATGTATTGAAGGGGAAACCCGGTAATTTACGAAAAATTGAAGAATACCGGACTGGGGAGTCTCTCCTATTAGACCCTGCAACCCAAAGGAATTTAGAAGTTTTTAAAACAGCGGCACAAACCCGCAAGGGATCGCTCCTGGACGCAATGGATCAAACCGTTACCTCTGCCGGTTCGCGACTTTTGGAGAACTATCTTGCGAGTCCAGAGCGCGACTTGGTTGAGATTTATCGTCGTCAATCCTGCGTGGGAGAATTTGCACAGGCTCCGTCAGCAGTGGAGGAGGTTTCTTCAATCCTCAAGTCGGGAAGTGATTTGGAGCGAATCCTAGGTCGTCTACGTAATCGATTGGTTCGGCCACGGGAACTCGGTGGATTACGCTCGACGATTCGGGGATTACCCGGAGTTTCCCGTTGTTTGCTGGCATTGGGGGAACGCTTTCCGGCCATTTTTGAAATCGCACAACGAGTTCAAACTTTTGAGGAATTATGCGCCGTGTTAGATCGTGCCTTGGAGGAGGAGCTGCCTGCGGATATTAAAGTGGATGTAAAAGGCGAGGGCGGTCGGGTCATTCGGGTTGGATATGACAGCGAATTTGATCAATTACGAGAACTCGGCAGTGGGGGTAAGCGCTGGATTCTTGAACTGGAAGCTTCCGAGCGAGAGAAAACTGGAATAAATAATTTAAAGGTTAAGTATAACGGTGCATTTGGATATTTTATTGAGGTAACAAAGGCAAATCTGCATCTCGTCCCTGCGCATTATGTGCGTAAGCAAACCATGACCAATGCGGAACGCTACTACACGGAAGAATTGCGACAAAAGGAGAAGGAAATTGTCAATGCCGAGGAGCGGGCTGTGGCAAAGGAACAGGAACTTTTTCTAAGTGTGGTGGAACTGGCGTTACAACAGGCAGATGCACTTACCCAAACCGCTCATGTACTTGCCGAGATTGATTTGTTTTCCTCTTGGGGAGCAATCATGCGGGATCGGGATTATTGTATGCCTGAATTTGTGGAGTGTTCCCAGGAACTTGAAATCGTGCAGGGCAGACATCCAGTGGTAGAGTTGGTCCTTAAGCAGGAAAGCCTGGGATTGGCAGGAACCCATGCCTTTGTACCCAATGATTGTCTGCTCTCTTCCGGGCAGGAACAAATTGCTTTGATTACCGGTCCCAACATGGCGGGTAAATCAACTTATATTCGGCAGGTTGCATTAATTACTCTGATGGCACAAGTGGGCTGTTCAGTTCCTGCCACGAGTTGCCGTCTTGGTTTGGTGGATCGAATCTTTTCACGGGTGGGTGCTGGGGATGAACTTGCCCGAGGAAATTCCACATTTATGGTGGAGATGAATGAGACTGCCAATATTCTTAATAACTGTACCTCTTCGAGTTTAATTATTTTGGATGAGATCGGCCGGGGTACCAGTACCTATGACGGACTGAGTATTGCCTGGGCAGTGGTGGAGCATCTTCACGGACAGGGCAGTGATGGGCCGAAGACACTTTTTGCCACTCACTACCATGAACTGACTCGTTTGGCTCATTCTCTCCCCCGCCTCCGGAATTTCTCAGTCGCGGTCAAGGAATGGAATGATGAAATTATATTTGTACGTCAGGTTACGCCGGGCGCATCGGGTCGATCATTTGGGATTCAAGTTGCCCGGCTTGCCGGTTTACCGGACGGTGTGGTGAATCGGGCAAAACAAATTCTTTCCACTCTTGAACAAGGCGATTCTGCCCCGTTACCCACCTCTGACTCTCCTCCAGCGGATATTCAACTGGTGGAAGATCCAAAGGAACCTCAGTCCTCTTCAGGTGAACCGCTTTCATCCAGTAAAAAAGAAAAAAAAGTAAAGTCCGAACCTTCCCAGTTGGAGTTATTTTAAAAGTCGGTGAGATTACTGAACTCAGAAGTGTTGGGAGAAGGTGGCGTGCCCATAATTCTCATGCATGGACTACTCGGATCATCTAGGAATTGGCGTTCTGTGGCAAAGGAACTTACCAATGGTTCCGCGTTGCATTGCTTAGATCTTAGAAATCATGGAAATTCCTTTCATGACGAGGATGCCTCTATTCGGGCGATGTCAGATGATTTGCTTCATTATATTAAACACCATCATTTCTCTGAAGTAATTCTTTGCGGACATAGCTTGGGAGGGAAGGTGGCCATGCATTTTGCATGTGGTCATTCCTCGCTTGTTACGAAATTAATCATCGCCGATATTGCCCCCCGGTCTTACCCGCCCGAGCACCATATTCCGACGCTCGATTCTTTACTTGGCCTTGATTTATCCTCTCTCTCTTCAAGAAAAGAAGCAGACGAGCTTTTATCTTCATCCATTTCGCATTGGGGTTTTCGTCAGTTCTTACTGACCAACCTTGTTCAGGAAGGGGAGGGGTTTCGATGGAAAGCAAATATTCAGGTATTACGAAACTCGATTACGGAACTCTCTTCAAATCCTCTCCTTGCACAGGATCGATATGATCGACCCACATTATTTATTCGCGGTGGGAAGTCTGGCTATTTACGCACCGAGCATATCCCCGAAGCCAAGCAGTATTTTCCCCATTCCCAGTTTGAAGTTCTTCCCCTTGCGGGGCATGATGTTCATGTGGAGGACAGACCGGGTTTTCTTGCCGCGTTTCAAAATTTTTTGTTTAGCGCTTAAATCGGATATCTAAGGGATCGAGGTGGGAGGCTCCATGGGAGGGTAGGAACGAATGAAAGTGCGGTTTTGTGTTCCATTCCTTTTCATATATTTGAGCGATTGAATCCGCCCGTTTTTGGGAAAAGCGATTGGTTGTCCATGCTAATACTGCTCCCCCAAAACCACCACCCGTTAGCCTTGCACCATGCACCTCTTCTTCCTTGTCCAGTAAATCGACGAGGAAATCAAGTTCGGGAAGGCTGTTTTCAAAAAGATTGGCTGAACTGTGGTGCGATGCAGTTAACAATTTTCCGAGTTGATCGATACTACTTCCATTTTGTAAACCCTGGGTAAATTGGTTCACTCGTTCCTGTTCGGTAACCACATGGCGGGCCCGCTTTTTTAAATTTTCGGCCATTTCAGTCTGTTCGAGCAATGTAGCACTACAATGTGCCAAGCAACTCAGGCTCGAATCTTGTTTTTGAAGTATTGAAAGTGCATCCATACATTCCTGATTCCTCGTGCCATAAAGCGAGTCAACCAAGTCATGTTTAATTCCGCTGTCAAAGATCCAAAAACTGCTATCCTTTGGAAGGGACAGTGTTGAGAAGTTTTCATTGGAACAATCAATTCGTACCAACTGATCTAACTCTCCGAATGCAGAGGTTCCCTGATCTAACATACCACAAGGTAATCCCACCCATTCATTTTCTGCCCGCCTTCCAATTGTGACCAGTTCCTTTTTTGTGACCTGCTTACTGGCCAATTGAAGAAGGCACTGTGCGGTAGCGAGTTCCACTGCGGCACTTGAACTCAATCCTGCCGACATGGGCAGGTCAGTGCTAAGGATCAAAGAAAACCCATGCGTGGGTGCGAATTCCATATGCTGAAGAACCTGGACTACACCGAGGCAATAATTCGCCCAACTTTGTTTCCCGGATTGTTTTTCAAGTTGATTGATCGAGCCGGATATTTGGCTTCCCTTAAAACTCTCGCTAAACAAATGAAAAGAGGAATCTTTTGTAGGTTGAGCAATTGCATAAATTCCTGCATTGATTGCCGTTCCTAAAACCACCCCACCGTTATAATCTAAATGATTTCCCAAAAATTCAATTCGGCCCGGAGCGAATGCTGCAACTGCGTCATTCATTGATTCCGTCATTAATTTTTTTGCCTCGTCGATTGTAAGTTTTTTCATTTTTTTGTTTAGCTAATTACCCAAAAAAAACTCACGGTTTCCCGTGAGTTTTAAAAGGGGTATATTGGTAAAGCAATTAGATAGCTGCTTTGAGCTTTGCGCCTGGCTTGAACTTAACAGACTTGGATGCCTTGATCTTGATCTTTTCACCAGTTTGTGGATTGATGCCTGCACGAGCAGCACGCTTCACAATTGAAAAAGTACCAAAACCGATTATTTGAACACCTTTTTCTTTGTCTTTTTTCACACCAGCTGTGATGCAGTCAATCACTGTATTTAATGCAGTATCAGCAGCTGCTTTAGTTGTGTCCTTGCCTAACTTTTTTTGTATGGCTTCGATTAATTGTCCTTTATTCATTTATTTTCCTTTTGTTGGAAGTATTGTTAGATGAGTTATACAACCTAATTGCTCTGTGTTTTCGAGCACGTGGTCAAACTTTTTTTACAAAAAACCTTACTTTTTCAACGATTTAGCCTTTTTTTGTGTCAAAATTGGCTTCATCACTCGGTTTTAGCATTCCTTGGGCACCATAAACTGCAACCTCCAGTAATTCTTTTAACGCCTCCGTTTTGGAAATATCCTCTTCGTGGGATCGTTGTTCAGCTCGCTTGATCAGTTGACGGGCCATTTGCCTGGCCATGGTTTGCTCCGCACCTAAATTCACAAATATTTGGGCGATCTGTTGGGTTTCGTCTTCTTGATTCATAGCGGTTGAATTCTTCCTTCGCTGATTCCCTCCAATGTTAAGCCTTCACCTTCCAATGAATCGATTCCATTCTCATGAATCAGTGCCATGCCGATGGGTTTTTCTCCGTCCTGTACAATGAGACTCTTTAAAATTCCACATTTTTTCCCATCGGCAAATAACGAGGTTGGAAGACTTGGTAATTTCTGACCATTCCATAAAACCGGGACGGTCAATCTCCTTACCCTTCCCATTGCATGGATTCTCGCCATTACTTCCTGTCCCAGGTAGCAACCCTTATTAAAATCGATCGCATCCACTTCTAATCTTCCTTCCTGGGGAAGTTCATCGGGACCGATTTCATTTGGAATCGAGGCTAGGCCAAAACGAATCCTTTGTTTTTCAAGACATTCCCATGTGGCTTCTCTCGGCATCCATCCATCGGGCATTGTATCTGAAATGGGTCGCAAAAGAGAGTATGCACCCGGGCTAATCGCAAAATCTTCAAAAAGGTATCCGTTACCGAATTGTGTGAAATTTCCTTTTTCCGGTCTTTCTACTTCTTTAAATAGCGCAGATAACTCTTCTTTATCACCCCAAACCGTAATGAGTTCCCAGTCATTAGACTCGTTCGAAAATTCAACTTCATCCGCCACGATATTTTCTTCAAGTAGAGAATTTATTTCTGTTCCCTCGCAGCCCCGACTAACAAGAAGAAATTCTTCCTCTCCCAGCCGGAAGAAGAAAGAATCTGCCAGGACACGACCGCGGGTAGATAACCGTAAGCCGTATCGAATTTCACCCTTGGATAGCCTTTTGAAATTGATGGTCCATTGGCTTTGTAAATAGTCTTCCGCATCCTCTTCCCTTACCCGAATTACTCCTTTGGGGTATGTTTTGTAAAAAAAAGTGTTCATAAAGTGGTTAATTCTAAAAGTTTAGCTTGTTCATGCAAGCTCCTCATTTATGGTTCTTCTCTGTGGATAAAGTAACAAATCTAAGAATTACCAACTCTGAAGCTCTGCCAGCTCCGATTGAATTGTGCGAATCAATTCCTCGTACGCCCGAACAAAATTCATTTGTTCGCCAATCAAGGGAGGATCTTCATCGATTAATTAAAGGAGAGGATCGACGGTTACTCGCCGTGGTGGGTCCCTGTTCAATTCATGACCTCGCGTCCTGTCGAGAATATGCAGACCACTTTGCCAAGCTCGCAGGCGAACTGAAGGATCGCTTACTTTTAGTCATGAGGGTCTATTTCGAAAAACCCCGTACCACTGTGGGTTGGAAGGGGCTCATCATGGATCCGAAGTTAAATGGGACTTGTGATATTCCGGAAGGACTGCGCATCGCCAGACAATTCCTGGGTGAAGTTTTAGATATGGGAATTCCCACTGCTACTGAGTTGCTCGATCCAATCACTCCCCAATACATTGCAGACTCGCTTTGCTGGTCTGCGATTGGTGCCCGAACTTCTGAGTCTCAGACTCATCGTCAAATGGCATCCGGCTTATCAATGCCGGTTGGCTTTAAGAATGCCACTGCGGGGGATCTGAAAGCGGCGGTGAATGGAATTATTGCGGCCACGAAGAGCCAGACCTTTTTGGGGATTACGGAAGATGGACGAGCCTCCGCGGTAACTACCGGGGGAAACCCGGACTGCCAACTCATCCTCCGTGGGGGAACGAATGGCCCCAATTACCAAGCCGAACATGTACAGGCTGCAGAGGACGCTCTGCGTTCTGCAAATGCACCGGTTTCAATCATGGTGGACTGTAGTCATGCAAACAGTGAAAAAGATCCATCTCGACAACCCATTGTACTTGATCATGTTCTTGCCCAGGTCAAAAACGGAGCAGACTCGATT
The DNA here is from genome assembly GCA_905478775.1 of uncultured Opitutales bacterium. GTDB lineage: Bacteria > Verrucomicrobiota > Verrucomicrobiia > Opitutales > Seribacteraceae > Seribacter > Seribacter sulfatis. The sequence goes on from CAJQKB010000176.1 coordinate 8,776, forward strand.
CACGCGGTGATGATTGAAAGTCATCTCAATGGAGGTGCCCAGGCCTTTCCACGCCCATTGGACGAACTTGAGTACGGAGTTTCCATTACCGACGGATGTATTGACTGGTCGAGCACTGAGGCTTGCCTTCGACGAGCTGCCGATGTAATTGATAAGGCACGATTTTCGTAAAACCTTCTTTTTATCAATCCCCTCAATAATTTAAAATTATGAATGACAAAGCACCTATCCGTGTCGCGGTAACCGGAGCTGCCGGTCAAATCGGTTACTCTCTTCTTTTTCGTATCGCCTCCGGAGCCGTTTTTGGTCCCGATCAACCAGTTGCACTCAACCTGATTGAGATTGAACCTGGAATGAAAGCCCTGGAAGGCGTGTGTATGGAATTGGATGACTGTGCCTTTCCATTACTTCAGGATATCCGTCCCACCTGTGACCTGAACGAAGGTTTTGGCGGTGCTAATTGGTCCCTTCTTGTGGGAAGTGTACCCCGTAAAGCGGGAATGGAACGCGGCGACCTCCTTGGCATTAATGGAAAGATTTTCACCGGACAGGGACAGGCGATCCAGGCCAATGCCGCATCTGATGCCCGTGTCTTAGTAGTAGGGAACCCATGCAACACCAATTGTCTGATTGCAATGAACAATGCACCAGACGTGCCCAAGGACCGCTGGTTTGCAATGACCCGCCTAGACGAAAATCGTGCCGCTGCACAACTGGCGGCAAAAGCGGGCGTGCAAGTATCAGAAGTTTCCAATGTCACAATCTGGGGAAATCATTCGGCCACGCAGTATCCTGATTATTACAATGCTCAAATTAGTGGAAAATCGGCTCATGAAGTTATTGCAGATGATACCTGGGCCCATGTTGACTTTATTCCCACAGTACAACAGCGCGGTGCCGCGATCATCCAGGCCAGGGGTGCATCCTCAGCTGCTTCGGCCGCTAATGCAGCCATAGACACAGTTCGTTCACTCATCACACCTACACCAGAAGGGAATTGGAACAGTGTATGTGTGGCGTCCGATGGAAGTTACGACACTAAGGAAGGCTTGATTACTTCATTTCCGATTCGTTCCGACGGGGAGAAGTGGGAAATTGTTCAGGATTTACCGATCAATGAATTCGCCCGTGGCAAAATTGATGCCTCGGTGAATGAATTGGATGAAGAGCGTACCTTGGTCAGCGATTTGCTACCGGGCTAAGTTCTGCGTAATCCTGAATGAAGTGGTTTTCGAATCACTTTTCAAGTCGATGTTCGTACATTCGAACATCATGGTATTTTCCAAATTTGTACCCTCCTTCATGGAGCAAGCCGGCCACCTGGAAGCCTAATTTTTCGTGCAGTCTTTCGGAGCCGGGATTGGGTAGAACGACCAGTCCGTATGCCCGATGGACATCGTCCACTTTTTTCAACTCTTGCAGAAGGGCAGTGTAGACCTTTTCCCCGATTCCCTTTCCCACTTGATCTGGGCGAAGGTAAATGCTGGTCATTACTGAAGGCGCATAAGCGGGGCGCAGGTGGAAGCGCAGACTTGCGGCGTAGCCCACCACTTCATTCTCACGCTCTGCCACCATCAATTGATATCGTCCATCCTCAGTAAACTGGGTAAACCAGGTTTTTCTATTTTCGAGTGACATTTCAACCATTTCAAAAGTAACCACCGACTCCATAATGTAGTAGTTTATAATGTCCCGCAAGGCGGGCATATCGGACTCTCGTCCTCTGCGTATAATGGCCATGAAAGGATAAAATAAAAATGGTACCCGGAGAGGGGGTCGAACCCTCACTTCCTTGCGGAAACTGGATTTTGAATCCAGCGCGTCTACCAATTCCGCCATCCGGGCAACTT
>CAJQKB010000177.1 GCA_905478775.1 uncultured Opitutales bacterium
AGCCCTCCCCTATGGAAACTCCCAATATCGACAGCCTTGCTGAAAGAGGAGTAAAGTTTTGGCAAGCCTACTCACCAGCTCCCACCTGTGCGCCTTCTCGCTGTGCAATCATGAGCGGAAACCATCCAGCCCGGGCTCAAAAGACCCATGTGGTGGGAGGAGCCCCCCCTACCCCGAACCATAAATTCGGCTGGACCATGATCGCCCCCTGGTACAGTGGCAGAATGCCCGAAAACGAAATGACAATCGCCCGAGTTTTACAACAAAATGGATATGTAACTGGGCATTCTGGAAAATGGCACATGGCTATCGACCACAAAGCTTTTCCTCAACCTGAAGACCAAGGCTTTGACTGGACGAGAAGCAGCCGTGGAGCGAGATCAGGTATGCCCAATCGGGTTGAAGGATTTGCCTCCACTCGAGTAAAAGACCCCTACCGGTTAGATGAAAATGGCTATCCCTACCATCAAACCAGTGAGGATGCCCTAACCTTCTTGAGGGAGAACCACGACAAACCTTTCTTCCTGTACTACGCCACTTGGCTCGTACACACACCCATTCACACTCGTTCTGAAAAGCTCCTTGAAAAATACTGCAAGAAACTTGGAGTGGAAAGACCAGCGGACAACCAAGGCTGGACAAAGAAAGGACAAAATAATCCATTCTATTGCGCCATGGTGGAAGAACTTGATTATTACATGGGTAAAGTTTTTAACTACTTGAACAACACAGAAGATCCACGGTGGCCTGGACATAAGCTCGTGGAGAATACATATGTCATTTTTACCTCCGACAATGGAGGTATGGAAGGACACCCGAGGGAGGTTATCACTGATAATTATCCCTTGGATAAGGGAAAGATTTCACTAATGGAAGGAGGTACACGGGTACCATTAATTATAACTGGCCCGGGTATCAAAGAGGGAATTGAATCTGATGTAATGGTAAACGGCCTGGATTTTTATCCCACTCTCCTGACCTTGACCGGAACCCCTAAACCGGATGGAAAAAACTTGGATGGAGCTGACTTAAAAGACTTGCTCCTGAATAATCCGACAGATTCAAATTTAATAAAAGGTAAAAACGGCAAGACACGGGATTCTATGGTTTGGCATTTTCCTAATAGTGCGGCTTTTGAAAGTTCCATTCGGGTAAAAGGATTCAAACTCGTCCGTAACTACGATCACAAATTCCACCCAAAAAATCCTGAGCGGGAACTCTATAAGCTTTACAGGCAAGATAATGGCAAACAAATCCGAGGTGATATTGAGGAAGCCAATAATCTCGCAGATGATTTTCCGGAACTTACAAAAGAACTTGATGATAAATTATCAGCTGAGCTCAAAGAAATGAAGGCAAGTTTTCCCTACTATAATCCTCACGCACGGCATGTTGGGCCCGAAAAACTTAAAGTTCCCCAAGACATCTCACACAAAATAGATGGACAGACCATTCATTTTAAATTTCGAGAAAAAGGGGCAAAAGTCATTCGTGCAGACTTGATTTATACCCTCAACGGTAATCTGCAGTACGAAGAGTGGTTCAGAATAGTTGCTCCCCAAAATTCATCAAAAGGTGTAAGTTTCACACTTCCAAAAGGAACCACTCACTGCTTTCTTAACCTGATTGATGAAAATAATTTTCTAGTCAGCCACCCTGAAACCCCAGATTATCCCACTCTCTCTAAAGCAAAAGAAAAATTCGCCAAGTTTGCCATTCCTGTTGAATAGAAACTACTAACGCATTTATTTTGTTTTTGAATTTGATTCATTGGCTGTCCGCGAATTTAATTAAATCTTTTATTATCTTAAAACAAATTGAACATGTCGAAAGTGACTTTTATAACTGAGGACGGAAACGAAGTGGTGGCACAAGATGCAACCGGCAACCTAATGGAAATTGCCCGTGAAAATGATGTCGAAGGAATTTTGGGAGCTTGTGGCGGTTGCTGTTCCTGCGGAACATGCCATGTTCGCGTGCATCCAGATTGGCTGGGGAAAACCGGGAGAGCCACTGAAGCCGAACAGGACCTGTTTGATATTGAAGAGGGGACTGATGAACGCAGTCGCCTCAGCTGTCAGGTGGAAATGAGTGATTCTTTGGATGGTATTGTGGTAGAGGTTGCTCCATTTTAAGCATTATTGAATCGGTGTTCTCAACGCCGTTCACTTTCAATTGGTTCTTCATGTGTGGGCAAAAAGGCAACGATGTAGAGTTGCTCTCCCCTTGTTATGCGATAATCACAAAGCAAGTAATTCATTCATCAAACGGGCAGTATTCTCGACTCCTCCATCATTTCCCTCTCGGGTTGCCCAACCTTTAAAGTCTATTTGCTCAAGTTCGTGGCGGACTTTTTTCCAATCCACATCTCCCTGCCCGAGGGGACAGAATCCATTCTTGGACCCCCAATCTTTTACATCCAATTTCAATGTGCGTTTTCCTAATATTCGGATCCACTTGTAACTGGGTCCATATTTTTGCATGTTTCCAATGTCATAATATGCCTGAACCCATGGACTGTTGATTGCATCGATATAGTCACGAAACTGTTCGGGTTTATAACAAAATCCATTCCATACGGTTTCGATCAAAATATGAATTTTTAATTCTTCCGCCAATGGAAGCAATTTTTGAATCTGTGCAATGGATCGATCCCATACATGCTGGTGAGTTTCCTGATCTCCTTTTACCCGGC
>CAJQKB010000178.1 GCA_905478775.1 uncultured Opitutales bacterium
TGGCAATGGTGGGAAGAAGCGCAGATGCAGAAGATGTGGTTCAACGGGCGAGCATGACTATGTGGAGATGTTTTGATCGTTTTAAGCCGGGAACTAATTTTCGGAACTGGGCTTTTCAGGTGGCTAAGAATGAAGCACTCAATCACCTGACCCGGGCTCGAAGAGATCGCCATGTCTTTAGCGAGAAAATGATTGAACTCTTAGCCTCAGACAATTCCGAGGAAGCCGATAAACTGGAAGCCCGTCGTCGTGCATTGGATTCATGTGTGGAGAAACTTCCACAGGACGATCGTGAAATAGTCTCCGGCTGTTATGCCGAAGGTGCCACCGTACAATCCTACGCCAAACAAAAGGGCGGCACCGCCAATAAATTTTATAAAAAGCTCAATCGCATTCGCGGTAAATTACATCAATGTATCGAAGCTCAACTTGGAATAGAGGGGAGTATGATCTGATGAAAGATAAGGAATTTCAGGAGTTAATTGATCAGTCTCTTAATGAAACCATTAGTGAGGTTGATATGAAAGCCTTGGAGGAACGAATGCTTCAAGATCCCCAAGCCCGTATTCACTACCTAAACTCGGTTGGTCTGCATGCTTCTTTACGACGTCGATTTTCAAGTCAGCAGGAGGAAGAGGGAACGATTCTGTTTCCCGGGCAAAGCATTTTTACCCGTAAAACAGTGTGGGCGGTTGCCGCCTGCCTGGTTCTGTTTTTTGGGCTGCTTATTTTTCAGGTATCCAATCGGCCATTTGCCGAGGTGGCGCATGTTATCGGTGCATACCGTGCCGATGGAGTTACCTACAAGACTGGGGAAACAGTGGAGCCTGGAATCCTTTCCTTGACTCGTGGGTTATTGAGACTGGATTTTTCAAATGGGGCACGGGTTACGGTGCAGGGACCTGCAGAATTGGAGGTTTTTGATCAAGATCGAGTCCTGCTTCATAAGGGTTTGGTGACTGCGACGATCCCAGAATCCGCGGTTGGTTTTGTGGTCGACACAGTGGCAGCTCATGTGGTGGATCTCGGTACATCATTCGGGGTTTCGGTGAGCGAGAATGGCCAAACTGAGGTATGCGTATTTGATGGCGAGGTGGAAGTAAGTCTGCCCCGTGAAGCAGGGCTGGAAGAAGTTTCTCATTTAGTAAGGGAGGGGGAATCAATAAGTGCACGTGTTAATTCTTCGGTGATTGATTCCGTTTCTTATGAAACCAGTCAGTTTGAAAATGCTTTGCCGGTTAATTATGGTGTTCTTCAAACCACCGGTTCCATGCGATTTGTCTCTCCGGGGCCAGACTTTCATCCCGGGAATTATAAAGATAACGAACACATCGTTGTCTTTCCTGAAAAGAGAGGTTTTCTTTCCAACGAGAGTATGCGGGTGGATATGATTGATCCCGGGGAATATGAGAAGTCACATTATGAGGAAAAACCAACCCTTGTTCCTCACCGGGCAATGACAAGTTACTTGTTACAGTTGGATGCCTACCCTGAAGGAGAGAATCCGAACCGTCGCCGTAGTGTCATTGGGCAGATTACATTTGCGAACCCTATTGTGGGTGTTATCACCGAAGATCGTTTATTAAATGAATCCGAGGTCGTTTTTGGCATATCCGGGGCAGACTACCCCTCTGCACGAACCATTGAACCCAGACCGGAAGGTGATGAAAGAAAGGGTTTTGATAAGTTAATTCTAACCGCGGATAGACATTCGCTTATTCTTGAATTAAGGGAAAACCCCGGACATTTAGACCAAGTAAGAGTGTTGGTTGAAGCTCAATGAATCTACCTACGAATCTGTTTTAGACATGCTTTATGAAACAAGACCTTTCTATGATTCGCGAAGGGCCACCATCAGAACGTTTCATTGAGCAAATGAAATCTTTCAAGCATTCCATTAACTTTTTGATTCCCGCCTTTTTGGTACTGGCTTCAGTCTTGAACGCTGCCAAGGCTCCGAACTTTGTGTTGGTGTACATGGATGATCTCGGTTGGGCTGAGACTTCGGTTGAAATGATCCAAGGGCGCGAGGATACGCGGAGTGATTTTAACCGGACTCCCAATGTGGAAAGACTGGCACGCGAGGGGATGGTTCTGTCCTCCTGCTACTCACCCTCGGCTTTGTGTGCTCCGTCAAGAAATAGTCTGCTCCATGGAATGACGCCTAGTCGGTTGAGGTACACCGTACTTTCTGCGGTGGAAGCGAAGAAGCAATATCTTGGACAAATCACGATTCCGCAGGCTTTAAAAAAAGCGAACTCAAATTATCAGACTGCTCATTTTGGCAAGTGGCACAATGAAAGTATTAAGCCGGCTGAAGCTGGATATGATGTCACGGATGGACCGAATGGGAACGGGCCCGGCGATTTTGATGATGACGGCAAGACGCATCTCCCTGAAGATGATCCCAAGCGAATCTTTTCGCTTACTGAAAAAAGCATCAACTTCATGAAGGAACAGGTAGCTGCTGAGAAGCCTTTTTATTTGCAGCTCTCTCATTATGCCAACCATATTTGGCACGACTCGCTCAAGGGAACCCGTGAGAAATACAAGAAACTGCCGAAGGGTAAGAAATATGAGAAAAAAGACGGAATGCCGGACGAAGAAATACCCATTGCCATGTATAACGATGGATGGATCATTAATTACGCTGCCATGCTCGCTGATGTGGACCGTGCATTTGGAACCTTATTGGATGCGATTGATGAACTTGGGATAGAGGAGGAAACTTATGTGATTTTCACCTCGGATAATGGAGGTGGTTTTCGTGGAAATGCTCCGCTTAAGGCCGGAAAAGGCAGTCTTTATGAAGGCGGCATTCGCATGCCATCCTTCGTTCGTGGGCCTGAAGTAAAGGGAGGGAGCTATTGCAACATCCCGGTGGTACAATGGGACTTCCTACAGACTTTTTATGACTTGGCAGGCGGTACGGATCCACTGCCCAAGGATTTGGACGGGGGTAGCCTGCGTGATATTTTTCAAAAAGGAAACAAGGGACGGGTAAAACGTAATACCAAGGAATTAATTTTTCATTTTCCCTGGCATACCGGCGTCGCCGAGTCTGTCATCCGCTCCGGTAATTATAAACTGCGCAAGGACCTCGATTCTTTGAACACTGAATTGTTTGATATTAGTAAGGACCTCAGTGAAGAAAATGATTTGGCTGCGGAAATGCCCGATCTTGTCCGGAAGCTTGATAAGAAACGGGCGAATTACCTGAAAGAGGTTAATGCGGAGACGGTTACCTTAACCCGACGTAATTATGTTGAGCTACTTGAGGGAGGGTGGATTGAAAATGGAAGGAATCGGTTGGCTAAACTGAAGGCGGAACTGGTTACCGATCCGTCGAATAAGCAAAAAGCTTTTCAGGTGGGTGTTTCCCAGAACCATGTTGATTTTCAGGATAAACAACTCGAACGTTCCAAACGGCTGATCCAGATGCACGAGGATCGTGGAACTGCTAACCAAAACTAATTACCATGAATACCATTCGTCTAATTACGATATTTTTTCCTTTTGTCGCGTCACTTTGCTTATCGGCAAAGGCACCCAATTTTATTCTCATCTATGCGGACGATCTTGGCTATGCCGACACTTCGGTACAGATGATGGATGCAGAGCCCTCGACCCAAAATGCTTTCATTCAAACACCCGGAATCGAGCGGCTCGCTGAAATGGGAGCCCGCTTTACTGCTGCATATGCTCCATCACCTACCTGTACCGCATCCCGGATCAGTATCCAGCATGGTCAGTCGACCGCCAAGATTCAGTACCGGAATGTTTTTGATGTTCTGTCCCAGGTTCAGCGTCCGGATGGGTATGAAGCTGAAATTACCATGGCTGAAATGCTCAAGGATTTGGGAACGAATTATATCACCGCTCATTTTGGCAAGGGATGTAGTGCGATGGGACGATTTGACGAGGCCGGGTATGACCTAACCGATGAAAATCCGGGTGAACCGGGAGGAAACGGTAACGGGCATGGTTCGTATTGGGATCCGATTAAGGACAAAACCCCGTTTCCTCCGGATAATCCGAAGCGGATGCATTCGTTACGAAAAGATGCCGCAGGCTTCCTTAAGAAACATGCCGGAAAGCAGCCCTTCTTTATGATGGTTTCGCATTATGCTCCTCATATTCCTTTTGTCTGTACTCGGGAGGCTTTTGAACGAACTAAAAAGCGGTGGATCGCAGCAGGATATGATACGAAAGGCCTGGAAGAACTAAACGATGATCCGGTTAACAACCCGAAAGGAGAAGCAAATAAAAAGATTACCTATGCAGCCATGGTGGAGGAAATGGATCTCACATTGGTCGATGTGCTTGATGCACTTGAGCAAACAGGCGAATTGGAAAATACCTACATCATCTTTACTTCCGACAATGGAGGCGGACATTCCGAAAAGCGAAAAGTTGATGGAGAAATCCGCAGGTTTAATGGTCCGTTACAGGAGGGGAAACGTTCGATTTATGAGGGTGGAATCCGTGTGCCCACCGTCATATCCGGGCCAGGGATTAAAGCGGGTTCACAATGCGATGTGCCCATCGTACAGTGGGATTTTCTGCCCACCTTTCATGACCTGAGTGGGAGTGAGGCACCAATGCCTCCGAATACCGATGGAGGAAGTTTACGTCAGGTATTTAAGAAAGGGAACAAGGGAGAGGTCAAGCGGGGCGCACCAGGAATTATCCATCATTATACCTGCCACTACCACCCACCAATCAGTTCAATCATTATGGGCGATTACAAATTAATGCGTCATTTAAACTCCAATGAATTTAAATTGTTTAATTTGAAAAGCGACTATCGCGAGGAAAAGAATTTGGCATCCGCCATGCCTGAGAAGGTCAAGGAAATGGATCAGGCTTGTCGAAAATATGTCAAGAAAGTGGATGGCGGAACGGCCGAACAGGTTAGACAGGCACACCATAAACTGATGGATCATTTCAGCCAGCAGTCGGTATATTTCTACAGGAAAAGGTTAGCGGTCCTGAAGGAACAGAGTCTTCCTGATTTTGAAGACCGAAAGGCAAAAATGCTCAAGCAGCTCAACGACGATCTCTTCAAAAATATAGTGAACAAGGAGAAAACAAATGTACACCGAACCCTTTATTCCTGGAGAGAGGGGCCGGAAAAGAAAGAGGCAGAAAAAAATGCCCGCATAAAATTTGTTGAATTTA
>CAJQKB010000179.1 GCA_905478775.1 uncultured Opitutales bacterium
GGGAGACGATCCGGTTAGTCTGTTCGCTTACTGGTTCACAGTGGATCGCCACGGGCTTACGCCCTCGCGATGACAAGGTTAGTGAATAATTTTTAAATTAGGATGCGAAATTACGCCGGGGCTCCGCGTGCCTGGCATGGCCCTTTTGGGCTTCCGCCCCTTTGGTCCAAGCCCGTCCCGCTCCGCCCTTTTTTTGCGCAATGTCCGTCATCCTTCCGTACATAGCTTTGTCATTGCGAGAAGGGTTTCCTTGAAACCCGACGCGGCAATCCACTCGAACCCCTCACGGGAACAGCACACACATTGAACTACGCTTCTTCTCGCCACTTGCTATTGCTGTTGGAAACCAACACGGAAGCCTATATTGGTGTAGAGGATACCGGGGGTGTTGCTGTTGCGCTCAGCCGAACGCAGGGACGACCCGCCGGAGTCCCAGGAACCACCCCGAAAGACCCGATCCGAGCCCGATGCCGGTCCGCTAGGATTCACAACAGGGTTGCCGGTGGGATAAGCCGCCTGGTACCAATCCGCGGTCCACTCCCACACATTTCCGTGCATATCGAAAAAGCCCAACGGGTTGGCCGCGTATTGACCCACATCACGAGTCTGCTTAAAATCGACACCCGTATTATAGGCACCATCCCAGTTATAATTTGCCCGCGATGAATTAATATCATTTCCCCACGAATACATCGTCGTCGTACCGGCCCGGCAGGCATATTCCCATTGTGACTCGGTGGGCAACACATAGGCCCAACCAGCAGGAATGTTTCCGGATTGCTGGGCATTCAAACGGGTCAGGAAAATCTGAGCATCTGCCCAACTGACTTTTTCCACCGGACGATTCGGATTGTTCGGCCATTCGCTTGGCGTGGGACTCAGGCTGTCAGTGTTACCGGTCATCACCGCCTCGTACTGGGCCTGGGTTACCTCGTACTTACCCAGGTAAAATCCTTGGGTGAGGGTCACATTGTGTTCGGTTTCATTGGTTCCCCTACCCGTTTCGGTGGTTGGACTGCCCATCGTAAAGGTGCCCGGCTCCACCCAGAGCATTTGCAACTGGACGGTGGCATTGAGGTCGGCGTTGTGAGTGCTCGCCTGTCCGACATGGACTGTTCGGGTGGCATTCGCCTCATTACTGGCTCCGTCGGATACGGAATAAGTTAAAGTGTACACTCCGGTGGTGTTGACATCCACCGTGCCGGTGATGGTGATGGAACTGGTCAGGTTACCGTCGAGGCTGTCGCTGGCGGTGGCTCCGGGATCCACCCAGGCGGAATCCTTCGCCTGGGACATATTGGCATCGCCCAGCAGGGTAAGCACAGGATGGGTGGTATCCACCACCGTGACGGTGCGGGAAGCATTGTCCTCATTCCCCGCGGCATCCGCCACGGAGTAAGTTAAAATGTAGGTACCCGTCGTGTTCATATCCACAGTGCCGGTCACGGAAATGGAAGCGGTTAAATTTCCGTCCCGCGCATCGTGCCCCGCTGCGCCTGGCTCCGCCCAGGCTTGCCCGGCCTCACGCGTGATCCCAGCTCCCCCGAACAATTCCAGTTCGGGATTCGCCCCATCTGGCTTGACTGCTTGGAAACCAACACGGAAGCCGATGCCGTAGAGACGGTTGCCGGGGGTGAGGCTGTGGCGCTTAGCCGAACGCAGGATCGCCCCGTCGCGGTTCCAGGAACCACCCCGCTGGACCCGATTCGAGCCCGATGCCGGACCCTCGGGATCGGTCTGGGCACCGGTAAGATAGTTCGCCTTCCAGTCGCTGACCCATTCCCAGACATTTCCATGCATGTCATAAAAGCCCCACGGGTTGGCGGAAAACTGGCCGATATTCACGGTTTGCTTGGAATCATTGCCGTCATTAGCACCGCCATCCCAGTTATAATTAGCACGGGAGGAGTTAATATCATTGCCCCACGAGTACGCCGTGGTCGTGCCTGCTCGGCAGGCATACTCCCACTCCGCCTCGGTGGGCAATACGTATTTCCAACCGTTGGGCAATCGGCCCGCGGACTGTTCAATCGAATTTAAACGGGTCAGAAAGATTTGGGCATCCTCCCACGAGGCTCTTTCAACCGGGCGGTTACTTCCTTTAAAATGGCTTGGGTCCGCACTCAAACCCTCGGAGTTTCCATTCATCACCGTTTGGTACTGTGCCTGCGTGACCTCATACTTACCGAGGTAAAATCCATTGGTCAGGGTAACCTGATGCTGAGTCTCATCCCCTCCCCGATCAGTTTCACTGGTCGGACTGCCCATCGTAAAGGTGCCCGGCGGGCAGAAAATCATTTCCATACTGATCGAAGCCACAGTATGGGCACTCGGGGTGCCGTCCACCTGTAGAGGGGTGAGGGCGGAGGTGACCGAACCAAAGTCATTGCTCACCACCACACTGTAGTTTCCGTCGTGCAGAGAACCGTTCAGATCCGCGATACTGAAACTCGCCTGCGTTGCTCCCACGATCGGCTGGCCATTGCGTTGCCATTGGTAAGTCAGGTACTTCCCCTGTGCCTGCGAGGTCAGGTTCATACTCTGACCGCCAAAGATCAGTCCGGGTGCTTGGGGTTGCAGGGTAATCTCCGGTTTCAAATATTTTAATATCTGCTCGTTGAGCTGGGCAGTGGTGATCG
>CAJQKB010000180.1 GCA_905478775.1 uncultured Opitutales bacterium
ATCAGTTTTTTATGATTTGCCTGAATATGGTTAAGAGCATTAGGCCAATACCCTTCAAAGCATTTCTTGCTGAGCCTACTTTGTTGTGCATGCCCAGTGCCTATTTTTATCAGTAAGGCTTCGTCCTGAAATTCGATCCTCGCACCTTTTGGAAGATCCTTCAGTGTGGATTTGGAAATTCTTTCCTGATCGGGAGGTGTCATAATCAGAGAGATCGTAATCAAGTTGCCCTGGATCTTAATGAAGGGAAAACCGTCCCTAACCTTGGTTTCGATCAAATTAATTGTCTCTGTGGTGAAGCTGTTTGGTACTTTTTCCTCTCTCTCTTCACGCATTTCTTGAATATGGGCTTTCACCAGTCGACCGATCACTTGGTTGGCCAAAGGAATAATTGCAGAAACATTCGAAATTCTTACGGTTTGGCTTCCACACAGCTGGTCGGCATTATTTTTGTAGAAACCGATATTTTGGACTTCGATATTATCAAGCAGTAATTTGATTAGTTTCCTTTCCGGTTCTCCAAACTTTCCTTGCCCATTTCCTTTTATTATCTTTTCAAGCATCTTGGTACTTGAAGATGCACTATATTCAAATATCCAATTACTAAAAAAGAAAGCTCTTTTCTCCTTAAGAACTGATTCCAATTGATCAATCTGCAATTGATTCAAACTGTTGTGGGTCCCGACATCGTTACGATTTTTTCGTGAATACTCCCCCTTATCGAGATTTCCAAAGATACCTTCGTAAGTCAGGGTTACTCTTAATTCATCTTTTTCATTATCATGGTGATAGACCAGATCCTGACTTTCAAATTCAATGCACGAACTCAGAGCAGTACAAATGAAAAGGATGACAAGGGTGGTAGGATGTATGGCTTTCATCTCATTACCCTAGAGTGCTGGTTTTTCCTTTGGCAAGGGATTAAAGCGAAGAGGGGGGGCTTACTAATTTAAAGTGGCAACTATTTCCACTTTCAGTTTTTCGCCATTCCGTCTTTGCATGGATAAGGAAAATTTATCACCCGATTCGACCTCTTTGACAAAAAGCATTCCTCCATCTTTGAAAGATTTGACCATATCTAATTGACCAATTGAGCTCCCCAGTCGGAGTCCTACCCAAGCCTGTTTTTCACCTTTTTGAATAAGAGCGGATGGTTGCGACTTGGATAAGTCTAATTCGATAAGTTTATAGCCTGATGAGAATTTCCCTTCCTCCACCCAAAAGTTTCCATTGGAAGTCGATAGCGACGCGTATCCTTTCCCTCGAATTCTAAATGTGCCACTCAACTGGATCTCTTCCGCCCACTTATCTGCGTCATCTACTTCTGATTCAATCAGATCGTCTTTAAATAAGCCTAAAAACTCAACATCGCGATCAAGTTTCTCCGGGTTATGGATTCCCACAAAGGCATATCCTTTAATCAAAAGACCGTTCGAAGTTTCCAGAACTTTGAGATTTAAGCGAATCCCATCCTGAAGTTTTTCCTTTTCATCAATTGGTACATTTTTCCTTGGGGACGTAATACTAATCTGTGCGGATTGTCCAAGAAGAGTAGTAATCGAAGGTGCTGAAAGAACCTCTTCGCCTTTTTTACTCCCCGCAATAAACTTCGATCTAATTGTAACCTGCTTTGGAGAAGGCTCCGTAAAAGCAATGGTTTGAACTCCAAACACTAGAAATACTACGATTATAAGGTTTTTAATGTTTATCATTAGGATTATTTTAAATACTCAACCTCGGTGAAATATGCACCACCGATTTGTTCGTTATCTGTGTAGAGAAAAGTCTCTAGGGTTGTTTCCCCGGTCCTTAACGAAAGTTCAAATTGAACACCGTTAACACCAGGGGGAATTGGTCTGGACATTTCCTTCCCTGCAATTCGAATTTTTGCCCGAACGGCTCGGAGAGGTTTTTTTGCCACTTCGGGGAATTGACGCAGCGTAAAACGATATTTTCCGGTCTGTTTAACCTTCACATGCCACGGTCCGGTAATTTTTTTGTACTGATTGATTTCGCTAAAATTCCAAGGCGGGTTCCCGATTTCCAATCTCCAGTCTTGGGAGCACAAGAGCGTGGGGTTTTCGTTAGGATTGCCAAGATCCAGGCAAACTGGGGTCATTCGAAAAGAGACTGATTTCCAAAATTTTTCATACAATCCACGAAGCCTTGCCACCACTTGAGGATGCTTATTCGCAATATCTTGGCGCTGCATTAGATCATTTGAAACATCATAAAGTTTTTCACCTTCCAGTAATCTCCAATCCCCCTCTAATACGCAGGACATAAACCAAGGGCTTTCTTTTTTCACAAATCGAGCACCGCCATGCATTTGAATGACTAAGTGTTCGCGGTGTGGTTTTGTTAGAGGATCGCCAAGATAGTTTGCAAACGATTTCCCATCCAGTTTCTGTTTAGTCTCAATCTTCAATCCACAAAGTTCTGCCAAAGTGGGTAAAACATCGAGGTGAGCGGTCAGGTTTTTCCGGTCTTGCCCACCCATTAAACCACCGTCTGGCCAGTGAATAAAAAAGGGGACTCGGTGCCCACCTTCAAACATAGTCGATTTTTGTCCGCGCATTCCAGCATTGAAACCCCGGTACCCTTTCAAATCTCCGCCAGGGCCCCCATTTCCTTTAGCTGTCCCGTTATCAGTTGTGAATATGAAAATCGTGTTCTTCGCGATATCGAGTTCATCCAGTTGTTTCCTTAGCAGTCCGATATTATGATCTAGGTTTGCGATCATACCGTAAAATTCAGCCCCAAATTTCCAAGTTACCTTTTTGCGATAAGGTGCCGACCATTTTTCAGGTACCCGGTAGGGGGAGTGGGGGGCATTGGTAGCCAAGTATAGAAAGAATGGATCCTTTTGGTTTTTTTCAATGAATGTCATCGATTCCTTAAACCAAACATCCGTGGCATATCCTTTGAATCTCTCTTGTTTTCCATTACGTTCGTAAGTGTCATCGAATTGGTTATTGCCCCAAAAATCAGGTGCCTGTCCGATACCGCCGCCTTTGTGCCAAAGCACATCCTGGAATCCACGGTCTTGGGGGCGGCAGGGAGCGTTGTCACCGAGATGCCACTTCGCAATCAATCCAGTTTTGTACCCTGCATCTGTAAAGTAGTTCGCCATGGTTATTTCATCATGATGTAAATTACTGCGCCCACTGCTTGTTCTGTAGGCACCGGTACGGGCAGGATAACGTCCCGTCATTAATGCCGCGCGGGTGGGCGTACAAAATGGACTTACATGATAATTTGTCAGGCGAATTGAATTGGCATGTAATCG
>CAJQKB010000181.1 GCA_905478775.1 uncultured Opitutales bacterium
AGAAAACTTTTAAAAGATCAACCAAATGATTGCATTCCCCGAATAAAACAACGGGAACAAAGATCTTTATCCCCCTATCTTAAACTCAAGTGTGACCACAAGTTTGACCACTTTTTCTATGGTCTCGAAAAAGCTAAAAAATCAGCGATTGGTCAATGTTTTATTTTAATCAATGCAACTCTAAAACCTAAAGTTTCATGTCGATATTCCTGCGAGCTATAAAACCTTTTTGCGGAACGCACATTTTGTGGTCCATTAAACCAAGACCCCCCCTTTTTTACTTTATAAAGACCATCCTTGGGGATCAAAACATCAGTAAATGAAAGATTATTCGGACTATACCAATCTAAACACCATTCCCAAACATTACCATGCATATCGTAAAAACCACTCCGGTTTGGGTTAAAACTGCCGCATTTGATTGTGTTAAAGCTTTTCTTTCCTTTATCTGATATACCATATGGAATTGAAGCATTAATATTGGCATCTTCACCATAGATATTGTTACCGATATTAAAAGTAGTTTGAGTTCCGGAACGACAAGCATACTCCCATTGCACCTCAGTGGGTAAACTAAACTTCCAATTACCACCTATACCACTAGAATCTTTTTCTAATTGAGTCAGTTCATCACAGTAATTCATCGCTTCTGTCCATGTTACACTTTCTACGGGTAATTCAGGTCCTCGCCAATGAAATGGTTTTTCATTATCTAACTCCTCCCATTCGGACTGCTTAACTTCACATTCACCTAGATAAAAACCATAATTAACCTGCACCTTGTGTAACGCCTCGTTATCAGATCGTCCTTGTTCACTCTTTGGACTACCCATCCAAAAACTACCTGGAGCACACCAAATCATCTTCATACCGACTGAAGAAACAAGATAATTCTTCAGCTCACCTAACTTCAGTTGAGGCTCTTTGCTATTAGTCTCAACGTCAAGAATTGTAACTTCATCCAGTTCATTATAATCCGAAAAATCATTTGATTCAATACTTTCAATTACAACGAAATCATTATTAGGTTTTTTCTTTTTGTTGTTTTTGTTTGATAAGATTTCATTAAGTAAGTTATTAAATTTTTCTTTATCTTGTTTTCTACTTTGAAAATCTTTGTTTTCGGAAAAGTCTTGGTTAGAAATATCTTCACTTTTGAAACTTTCAAAAATGCAGAAGAACAGTATCGCGGTTAAAAATAAAGTTACAGGTATAAAAAACCATAATAAATTTAGTTTTCTACTCTTGGACCGAAAAACCTCATTTCCATATGTTATTCTTAAATTAGATTTTTTTTCGTTAATAATTTTTTTTTCAAAAATTAATCCTTTAATACAAGACAAAGGAATCCAATATTCTTTTCCATCGTAGAAACCTAAATCTGAAGAAGTGAAATCTCCGCTATCAACAAATGACTGAACTTGCTCTAATGTATAAGGTCCGAAATTGGACCCTTTCCTGTATACATGTATCAAGGTTACATTCTCTACTTTGCATACAGGTTCTACAACTCCATCTTGAATTGAAGAAACCGAACTGGTAGTCTTCTTAAATTGTATATGACTAACTGAAAAAAAATTTCTTTTAAATCGATTTTGCAAACTCCTTTTTTGCGATCGATTTAGTTTTTTTGGTTTAATCCATTTCCATGAACTAGCTAACAATTTATAGTTACCCCAGTAAGAAAACCCTTCCCCCCATTCACTTTCCTCAGTGGACAACTGTAGTCTACTCTTTTGTTTTAACTTCTTTTTAAATCGAGTTAAATACATCCTATGAGTTCTAGCATATACTCCTTCTGCCCACTCAGCATTTATTTTATCAGAAACGTAACTAAGCCTAATTTTCTTTCTACTTCTACGACTTAAATTCTTTACCCTGTTATTTCTTTGGGAACCCAAACTCCTTCCATATTTCCTACTAAACCGAGTTCGTAATTTCCCCGAATGCCATTGGGCTAATCCTGACTTCCACTCTTGCATAAAGAGTCTGTAAAACAATTAAATTCAGCTATTAGTCAATACCAAAAAATATTCACTTTGACAAATTCTTACCACAATTATCCCCCTATCTTAAACTCAAGTGTGACCACAAGTTTGACCACTTTTTCTATGGTCTCGGTATCATAAATTCCATAACTTGATGTACGGGTGGAATTAGGCTTGGTGATTTGAATAACCCCCTGCCTGGCCGAAACCAGGGAGCCCAGTTTTTCCCCTGAACTCTTGGCCATAATCTCCGCTCGATCCCGACCATTTTTTGTAGCCCGTTTCATTAAATCGATTTTCACTTCATCTAAGTGTGACACAAAAAAATCGGGTCCGCTCAAAGTGAGGCGGATCCCCTCGCCGTTCAAGTCATATAACTTACGGGATAGACGGTCCAGATCTTCAACCTTTTCAGAGTTTACCCGTACGCTTCTGGTTGCCGTGACATATTCGATTTCATTTGTCCGGTTTCCTTTTTCATTCAATTTTTTGGTCTCACTGAGAGAGGAAGAAAGCTCCACCATTTCCACATCTTCTCCCAAAACTTCATCGACGAGTGCCCGCACACGCTCTAGTGAATCCCCCGCTTTTTCGTAGGCTTCTCCATTATCATCACCCTTTTCCGAAATTCGCACCGTTAAACTCCCCTGATCAGCGAATACTTCGCTTTCTGCATAACCCTTAACCATGATTGGTTCGGCATGTTGGATCGTAACCCAGGGCTTCGAAATAATGAAGGCAGCACCTATAAGGCCCACCACCAAGGAAAGGGGAATTAATATATTTTTAGTCATAATTTTCTTTTGCCAATCTTTGCTCTCTTAGAGGTATGAATCATATTCATCGTTCAATCTTTCTTAAAAAAGGTGATTCCCGGTCTTGGCTGCCTGGTGTGCTTTTTTTGTATCCAGTAAGACACCCGGATCCCCCTCTGCTTTCATCCATCTTTTTAATTCCTTTCTCATTCCTTGAATCTTTTGATCGTAAATTTTATTTTGAGCTAAATCATTCATTTCATAGGGATCTTCCACCGTATTGTAAAAACTGATTTCCGGTCGGCTTTGGTATCTCTTGACCAGTTTATAAATCTCAGGCTTTTCCCAGGAATCCCTCACCCAGGTCGCCCAGTATGGATTGTTCAGGACCGCATTCCCCTTTAACCCCATGAGATGCTTTTCGATATAAAGTTCATCGGGAGTTAGATTCATAATGAATCGATGGGTGCCGTCCGATATCGTGCGGGTCGGATAAGGTGGACCCTCCGGAAAATTATTATGCATTCCATAAACATATTTTCGGTGCTTTTTTTCTTTTCCCCTCAGCACTCCGCCAAAGCTCGATCCGTCAAATCCGGCGGGATCCCCCCCAGCCAAGTCCAACAATGTGGGCAATATATCGGCATACTGAACCAATGCATTGGTACGCTCCCCCGCCTTGACTTTTCCAGGCCAACGGGCAACCAGGGCGGTGTGCAGTCCGGTATTCCAAGTCGTCCATTTGCACCCGGGAAACTGCGAACCCTGTTCCGAACTAAAAAGTACAAGTGTATCATCATCCTGACCCGTGCTTTTAAGCGTATCCATTATCTCCCCCACCTGTCCATCCATGTAGGTAATCTCCGCCAAATATTTTGAAAAGTCTTCGCGCGTTCGTGAAGTGTCCGCGATATTGGGGGGAAGTTTAAGTTTCTTCGGCGGATATTGCGAGGCATCCCCCATCACCCAGGGAACATGCGGTTCAGTCAATGCGATCACCAGACAGAATGGCTCATCTCTTTTCCGTTCCATAAACTTGCGGGCCGCACCGAGATCGTGTTCAAGGGTCGGATTACGAACGCAGTTCTGATCAAATCCCTCCACTTTCTCGAATGGAAAAACAGGAGCCGGTCGAATGTGTGTCTTCCCAGCCAACCCCACCCGATAGCCCAATTTTCCGAGTGCCTGGGGCATACCCGTAATTTCGGGACGGCAACCCGAGTGATTCCATGCACATCCATTCCCCATCGGATATAGTCCCGAATACAACTCCGCCCGGCATGGTTGACACATGGAAGAGGCGACATAAGCCTGATTAAAAGTAAGGCCCTCACCTGCCAACCGGTCCAGGTTTGGTGTCTTTGCATTGACTCCACCATAAAGCGGCAAATCGTTGTAGGTACAGTCATCCGCCAGAATCAAAAGAAAATTAGGGGATTGGCTAGCCCGTAATAAAATCGGTAAAGAAAGACAAAAAAGGACTAACAATATTTTCATCTTATAAGACCTTTGGCTTTTCTTGAGTAACCGCAAGGTCTAATCGACGTCCTCGTCCCAATCGCTTATCCACTTGCTCCTCTTTTCCCTCACTCTTTAGTATATAGATATGAAAATTGCTACCCGCTCCTTCTCTCATCTCGTTTACACCCTCTTATTTCTTACCTCTGCCCTAGCTTGTGGCCAACTGTCATCCCAAGGACAGGAAAAACAAGAGGAATGGGGCGGACAAAAAAAGCAGTTCGAAAAAAGTTTTAAACGATGGCAGGACTTAAAAGATAATCATCAGGGAAATTATTCCTACACCAAAAAATGGAGTAGTTGGACGGGGTTTGGTCATACTACAACCATCATTGTAAGTAAAAATCGCGTAACTGAACGTAAATTTGAATCAATCGGTGCACCCCACCCGGATGGTAGACCAGTTGACAAAAATAGATGGGCTGAAAGAGGAGATTTCATCGGATCCTCCTCAGACAAACAAGCACATCCTGCCAAAACCCTCGATCAACTTTACGCCGAGGCAAAAGAACTATTAGCCAAGCCCATTCCATCCTTTCACAAAGGAGTTCTCCGGTTAAATGAACAGGGTCTTTTAATAAAATGCTTTGTTCAGGATACCCGTATTGCAGATGATGCTCCGGTCACGGGCGTCAATATTACCTCAATTACCCTCGGCAATCAAAAGGGTCCAAAAACCAAAGATTCTTCCCCCTCATTTGAACAGTGGATGGCAGAGGGAAAGAAGTTACCGGAAGGTATGATATTCATAGGAGGAAGCCCATGGTTTAATGAATCAACCGGACAAAAGCGTACTGCCCAAGAGGTGTATGAAATGGTATATGGAAAGAAAGAAAAGACACCACCCAATCAACCGAATCGCCCCCAGCTAAAACCAAATAAAAGAAAACCTTTCCCCAAGCACTGGGGCGATCCTCCCAAGAGACAAACCCGAGACCTCCGCCCCCTACCCGGAGGCTATGGGACGGGAAGCGGTACCCTGGCAAAATGGATTCAGGAAAACCTCGACCGCGATCAAGGACAATAAGTCCAGTCGTAATCAAACCGAATATTCACAATACCCCCTATTTTTTTATTGAACCACTTGGTTTACACATGTACAGCAAGACTCTTCTCATGTTTAAATATTTAATATATGACCTTCAGGAGTAAACAATCTATACTAGTCCTCTTTTTTACACTCTCCGGAAATCTGTTTGGTTTGTCCAAAGATGAAATTCTTCGCAAAGGCAAAGAATTGTACAACGGAGCCGGTTCCTGCGTTGCCTGTCATATGCCCGATGGTAAAGGGCAAAAAGGAACGGTCCCTCCCCTTGCCGGTAGTGATTGGCTCAAGGGCGGTTCTGCCCGTTCCATTGCCATCTCGCTTCGCGGTCTGGCCGGCCCCATCAAGGTAAACGGTAAGCACTTCTATTCCGCTATGCCCCCCCAACTTCTCTTTGATGATGAGAAACTCGCCTACATCCTCAGCTATGTAAATAATGCATGGGGAAACAAGGAAGCTATAATCGACAAGGAACAGGTCGCCCAGGCTCGCAAAGAATTACCCCAGGATGTGTTTACTCCGGAAACCCTGCTCAAACGCTTCCCCTTTGATCAGAAATACAACCGTAAAAACGGTACCTTTACCCCCACTTTTGACGATTTGGTTTCCCAAATCACAGAACCCATTATCTATCGCACCTTTATGCCGGGAGCATCCCCGGCCGCCTTCGCAGTCGCCCTCCCCGGAAACCATTACTTCTGCTGGGACGCCGGTGAATGCCGACTCCGTTATGCCTGGACCAAAGGGGGCTTCATCCGAGCCAATCAAAACCACTGGTCGAGCAACGGCAAGCCTGTCGCTCAGTTCAACGGTGTGCCCTACTATCGTGCCCGCACCACTCAACTAAACGACCAAACTTTCGATGCACTTTCCAAGACCAATAACAAACAACCGATTTACGATACCTCTGAGGCTACTGACTTCCCCATTACCCTAAAGGGAGCGGGAGAGGCTCCCACCTACCTCGGTTACCGGTTGGTGGACGGGTTCCCAAAATTCAGATACTCTCTGGGTAAGTATGTAATTACCGAACTGATACGTCCCAATGCCAACAAATCTGGTATACAAAGAACTTTTACGGTTTCTCCCACTGTTGAAACAACCCTTCGATTAACCCCGAACTCACAAGCTACCATCTCCAGTAACCGGGGTAATCTTTCTCCCGACGGAACACTTGTACTCACGGCTCGGGAATCCAATGAATTTTCGATTCTCATTCAACCCAGGGAGGAAGCCAACTAATGAAATTTATCTTATTTTGTCTCCTACTTGCATGTACTGTTTTTTCCGAAACCGCCCCTCAGTATTCAGTCATCGATATTCCGCCCCCACCCACCAAGTTTAAAAATATTCAGATTGACGGACTCACCTTTCTGCCCAATGGCAAACTCGTGGTTTGTTTACCCAGCGGGGAAATATTTGTTCGCGATAATAAAGAGGATAAATGGGAACTCTTTGCCGAGGGCTTACATAACCCGCTTGGCGTCATTGCACTTTCAAATACAGAACTCATTGTCACCCAAAGACCGGAACTGACCCGCATCCGGGATCTCAATGGAGATGGGAAAGCGGATGACTACGAAGTGGTAACCGACCAGTTTGGCATGTCAGGAAATTACCATGAATTCAATTTTACGCCCGTACGGGACACTCAGGGAAATTATTTCTTTGCCCTGGGAACTGGATCTTCCGGTGATGGCGTACGCTCGATCACACGAGGAACCTTTAATGAGAAAGGGAGACCTGGCAGGATGCATTCCTCCGCACCCTACCGCGGTTGTGTAATGAAGTATACCGCGGAGGGAAAAACCATTCCCTACAGCTATGGACACCGCACGCCCAATGGACTAGGGTTTGATCTGAAGGGTAATCTCTTCGTCACAGATAATCAAGGAGACTGGGTCGGTTCCAGCAAGCTCTTTCATGTGCAACAAGATCGCTTTTATGGACACGCTGCAAGCCTGGCCTGGAAAGAAGGCTTTGAGGGAGTTCCCGTTGACAGCCCGGTAGAAAAACTGGCCAAGCTCCGAACTCGTGCCTGCGTCGTTTTCCCTCATGGTACTATGGCCAACTCTCCCACTGAAGTCCTCGCTATTTCAGAAAACGCCCACTTTGGCCCCTTCACCGGACAGCTCCTGGTGGGCGAGATGAATAAACCCCGAATTGTCCGGGTCATGCTCGAAGAAGTGGGCGGTGAACTTCAGGGTGCCTGCGTACCCTTTATTGATGGATCTCCCTTAGGACGGGGATGCAATCGAATGGCCTGGGCTCCCGATGGAAGCCTTTTTGTCGGGCAGACCAAACATACCTGGGCAGGCGGACAGGGAATTCAACAAGTTTCATGGAATGGAAAAACACCCTTTGAAATTCAGAATATGGAACTCACCAAGAAAGGATTCAAATTCACCTTCACTCAACCGGTGGATAAAAAAGTAGCACTAGAGAAGGAAAACTGGCCCTTCAAAAGATACTTCTTTGAATACCGCAAAGCTTATGGTTCCCCTCGGTCGGATGAGAAGTCGGTAGCGATTTCCAAAATTGAAATTTCCGGAAATGGAACGATCGTGGAGCTCACCCTCTCCGAACTTACACCTTGGCATATCCATGAAGTAAACATTCAAAATATAAAGGCACAAAATGGAACTCCTCTGGCCAACGGTTATATTGCCTACACCCTGAATCGTTTACTTGGGAAAACCCCTCCGGATCCCCTGCAAATTAAGATTGATCCCAAGAAAGAATCCTAAAAGACTCCGTTGAGTTTCTTTCTCAATCTCAGTTTTTAAGATTGATCAAAAGATTTTCAAAGAGTTTTCTTTCTTTTATTTAAAATTCTAACCCAGCCCCCATTATAATGCGTACATTAACCTCCTGTTTACTCTTCATTGCCGTCGTATTCTCGGCTCACGCCGTCCGCCTGCCAGCGGTCATCAATGCCAATATGGTCTTACAGCGCGATATGCAGGTGCCCATCTGGGGTTGGGGAGATGTCGGTGAAAAAGTATCCGTCTCCTTTGCCGGGCAGAAGAAAGAAACCACAGTAGGAAAAAAGGGGGAATGGATGGTCAAACTCGACAAGTTAAAAGCGAATGCTTCTCCCTCGCTTCTTACCGTTAAAGGAAACAACGAGATCAAATTGGATAATGTACTGGTCGGGGAAGTTTGGATCTGTTCCGGACAGTCCAATATGGAATGGCGTGTTTCCCAGTGTGCCAACCCAAAAGAGGAGATCGCCGCAGCCAAATATCCGAATATTCGACTCTTTGATGTCCCCGGACACACTGTTCACCCCATTCCCCAGCGTGAAGGCAAAGGAGAATGGAAAGTATGCTCCCCTTCCACCATATCAAACTTTAGTGCCACCGGGTACTACTTTGGAAGAAGGCTCCACAAAGAACTCAATGTCCCAGTTGGTTTGGTCGGATCGAACTGGGGAGGTACCCGTATCGAGCCATGGACCACACTCGACGGTTTCAAATCGGTACCCGAACTTTCCGAAACTGCAGAAAAAGTGAAAGCCTATACCCAAGACACCAAGGTAAAAGGAAGCACCCCTTCCGCAATTTACAACTCCATGGTTCATCCCCTTACCCCTTTCGCTTTACGCGGAGCCATCTGGTACCAGGGAGAATCCAATGGCGGAGAAGGCATTACCTATTACCAAAAGAAACATGCCCTCGTTCAAGGATGGAGAAAAGCCTTTCAAAACCCAAATCTTGGCTTCTACTGGGTTCAGTTGTGCAATTGGAAACAACCCGGCACCACCCCAGGCGGCGGAGACGGATGGGCCAAATTACGCGAGGCTCAGACCCAAGCCCTCGATCTTAAACACACTGGCATGGCGGTGATCATTGATTTAGCAGATGCCCATAACCCCAATGACATTCATCCAAAAAACAAGCAGGATGTGGGTGGACGCCTCGCTCAGTGGGCCCTTCATCAAACCTACGGTAAAAAGAATATTGTCCCATCGGGCCCGCTTTACTCCGGTCACAAGATTAAAGGAAATCAAGTCCATCTTTCTTTCAAAAATGTAGGGAAAGGACTAATGGTCGGTAAGAAAGAAAAACTCGAACCGACCAAGCAAATCAAAAACGGTTCCCTTAAACACTTCTCAATCGCCGGAGCCGATAAAAAATGGCACTGGGCAGATGCAAAAATTGTCGGCGATCAGGTGGTGCTCAGTTCAGGAGCAGTCAAGACCCCGGTCGCTGCCCGCTACGCATTTACCATGAATCCGGCCGATGCCAACCTCTACAATAAGGAGGGTCTACCCGCCAGCCCCTTCCGCACAGACAACTGGTAAACAACTCAGCCCTCGCAATCATAAGAGTGGGTAAGAACGCTGCGGTTTGATAACAACACACACTTGTCATTGCGAGGAAGGAACGCATGTGACAGACGCGGCAATCCACTGCATGCAATAGACATCTTCAGACAATGCGGTTCGCTTACTGACTCCCAGTGGATCGCCACGGGCTTTCAGCCCTCACGATGACAACACATAATTTGTCATTGCGAGGAGAGAGCGGGAGCGGACGACGCGGCAATCCATCGTGCCTCGCACAACCCGTACGACTTGTCTCTTCGCTTGCTGGATCACAGTGGATCGCCACGGGCTACGCCCTCGCGATGACAAGAGTGAGCAAAACGATTCAGAATCACCAATCAGCACTTAGGTCATCCTAATTTGGATTATCTTTTTCGATTAGCTGAATTTTAGTGGAACGCTTACCCGCCTTTAATTGCTTTTCTCGTTTGATTGCATTTTCAACCACCTCGAAAGACTCAAAATATACCAACTTCTTGAGACTATATTTTTTAGAAAAACCTTCGTTCGTTCCATTCTTATGTTCGAGCATACGCTTGGAAAGATTTCCACTGACGCCAACATAAATCGTACCGTTTTTTCGATTGGCAAGTAAGTAAATGCAGTAGGATTTCTTAGTCCAAGACATTAACCAAAGATAAAAAATCAAACCGCATAGTCGATCAATTTTGATGTTGTCATTGCGAGGAGGGAACGAAGTGAGCGACGCGGCAATCCATCGTGTCTCGAATTATGTGTACGACTTGTCTCTTCGCTTACTGGTTCACAGTGGATCGCCACGGGCTTTCAGCCCTCGCGATGACAAGGGTGAAGACGCCCTCGCGATGACAAGAGTGTCGTGAGTGCGTGGTATTTGTCATTGCGAGGAGGGAGCCTAAGTGACCGACGCGGCAATCCATGGTGTCTCGGGGGACGCGTGCGGACAGTGCGGATCGGTTATTGGCTCACAGTGGATCGCCACGGGCTTTCAGCCCTCGCGATGACAAGGTGTGGGAGAAGTCGGGACTATTTCCAACCTATGACAACAAATTATTTCTGAATCAATTCATGAATTGATTCCACAGGTATACAATTCTTGACCACCATTTGCAGGTTTTCTTTCTTCCCGTTCTCTATGCTGTAATAAATGGAACTGGTTGATGACACCACACCCACGACCTGTCCCTTGCGATTAAACGCGGGAGCTCCACTTGATCCTTTGGCATAGTCAGCAGTGATAGACATCCTGCGACCGGGTTTTTGACCGTTTTTCAAAATCATTTGGTAACGGGAGACCATACCCTTTGTCATGGTGTACAATTTTCTATTTGGATGACTGATTACCCAGACATCCGCTCCCACACTTGCGGGCTTACCAAGAGCCATTGGAATTAATTTGGCATCCCGTAACTTTAAAATGGCAAGATCGTCTTCCTGATTGGCAGCGAGAACTTTTTCAACTCCATAAACAGTACCCTCCGCATCCATAGCTCCCAGAATTTCTCCTTCATCTTTTTCCAACACATGATGATTGGTTACGATAATACCATCTTGCCCAATAGCGAAAGCAGAAGCCATGGAGGTATGCCATTTCGAACATTTCCCACAATTATAAAGCCTGCCCATTACTAAAACAGATTTAGATATCTGATCATAAAGCTTGTTGGGTGAAACGGAGTGGATTGGAACCTCTCCGAGCACAACCTTGGAATGCTTTTGAGTGAGTTGTCTTTTTAAATCGGCGAGTCGAACCGATTGATTGCCTTCCAATAATTCTTCCAATCCTTTTTGGAAATCGGAACCTAGCTTTAAATCATTGAAGTATCTTGGTTGGGCAAGTAGCGAAACCGATGTAAGAAAGAAAAGAAAAATTAAGATGGAGGAGGAAAATCTACACATAGACCCATAACGAAGATGACTTTGAAATGGGTCAACCTATTCCTTAACCGCGTTATATTTACCTTCGATATGTAAAGTGTCCCCAATCAATTTGTGAACCAAATTCCCTTCCAAAACAAATTCATTTTCAGATTTGGAAATACAGCGGCGTTTCCAGATCACATCCTCTTCCAGACGAAGAGTGACCTGACCGTCTTCGGCAATCTCACGGGTATACCCATTGAGATATTTCCAGGTTCCCAATGCAGGATGTCCTTTGAGGTTTAGAGCGAGTGCTGACTCATGTACAGGAAGTTTCATCTCTCCGACTTCGGAAAGTGTGCGTAGGCGAATGTTACGAAATTCAATCGGAGCCCCCTCAGACTCTAAACAGAAGAACCCAGAAGATGGATCAATCCCATCCCCTCCTGAGACCTCTTCCCCGTTGACCCAAAGGCGGACCTCACCATCGACCGCCCGAACATAATACCGGTTCCATTGATTGATTCCCAATGTCGTTTCTTTGCTTGGAAAACTGCGCCGACCATTAGGCGCAACCGGAGGAAAGGGATTCATTTTAATTGGGCCCACCGGAAAGACGTCACCGTGACTGGTAAACCAGTCGGCTGGTTTTTTATGCCGTTTGATGTAGTGATCGGCATACCCGAGGTCGAGGACCTGCACTTCAATCCCGTGAGGCAACCGGCCCTGTCCGGCGGCTAATTTGGAAATACTTTGCGGGGTCGCCCAGACAAAGACACCCGAGTTTCCGGCATTTTTTTTGTGCATCCATTCGAGTAGGAGTTCAAAGTTTTCCAAGGGTTCGCGGTACCGGATGACCCCGGTCGGTTTGCCGGTGCAGTAGGCATGTCCATTCTCCCAGCGCCAGGTATCGGGGAAACAGTTCACATTGACAAAATCCTCTCCCGTAACGACCTGCCATCCCGGTTCATTTCCGGTGGGGGGAACGGGTTCTCCGGAATCTCCAGAGGTGGAATCGTCTTCCCCTGAACCGGTGGATTGCATGTACACCGCGAGGTCCGCGAGGTCCTGATCAGACATTCCCATTTCGGAGGCGGAGGGCATCCAGGATTCCTTTAAATAATCAATTTTTGCACCCGCTCGACGAAAAAGAATTTTACGGGTTTGGCCGCCAAGGACTTTCAGTTTGAGGGAACCGGCATGCCAACTGTAATTGGAAAGAAAGCCCTCCGCCACATGCTTATTTTTCTTGGTGGTGAGACGGACCGGTTTTTCATACCCATGAGCAAGTTTGTCATCCGGATAAACGATCTCTTTTACAATCTCCTCTACGGTACGCTCCTTCCCCCAATGGGTAAGGTTGGGTCCAAAGTTGACCCCAATTCCTTCAATCTTATGGCACAGATAACATTTTGCGGCTACTGTCTTGCCCCTATCTAAATCTCCTTGGAGCTGCGCAATTTGAGCAGGCTCAGAAACTGTAGTCAATACTCCCAGTTGGGTGGGAATTAGATAGCTTGCTTCCATCATTTCTCCCTTTAAATCGTTAAGATCTTTTGCAATTATCTCGTCCACCGTGACCTGGTAGTACTCGGCAGAAAACTCGGATAGTTGGGCGAGGGCCTGTAAGCGCTTAACCCGGTCCTGTCTTTCCTTATCGTTACGAAAACTGGCAAAGGCCATGGACAGAAACCTAAATTCATCCACTGGTGGTTTTTGTACACGAATGCAAAGATCCAGATCGCGGATTGCTTCAGGGGTATGGAGTCGCCATGCGAGATGCTTATTTTTCGATCCCCACTTTTCGGGATCCGGCATGGTAGGAGCGACCAGCTGATTATAAACCAAGTTTTCCTTTCCGTGAAAGGCCACTCCCAGGGCTTCCAAATAAAATCGATTCCGACCGTCAAATCCTTTCATCAATTGGGCAAGAAGGTCGCGACAATCTGAAAAGGGAATACCTTTCAGGCTCACCGCTACTTCGCGCCGAACCGAGGCGAAGGGGGACTGGGCGAGTGCCTTGGCATATTCAAGCGTACGATCAGGGTGGCTATGCCTAAGGGCACGATAGGACACTACGACCTCGACCTCATCTTTACTTTGCAAACCGGGTTCAATTCGAGTCCTCCCCTTCTCCCCCAGCTGGGCAAGTACCCAAATTGCACGGGAACGGAGAACGGGATCACTGCGGTTTTGGGCCAAGAACTGCTCGACCTTGGTGTAGGCCTTTTCTCCAAGACTGACCAGTTGGGCGGCGGCATGAGAGCGTACATTGACAGCAGGGTTTTTCAGGGCGGCGAGCAGACCATCCACTTGAGAAAAATCAATTTTGGGCAGAGTCAGGGGCTTCCCATCTTTACGGGTAATACGATAGATGCTCCCGCTTACCTGATTGGTTCCCCGGCTGGTATCATTGTAAAAATCGGAAAAGAAAAGCGAGCCATCAGGGGCAAGTGCGAGATCGGTGGGTAAAAAGAATTCGCCCTTTCGATCCGCCTTCAAACGGATAAAAGGTCTGTGCTCCCCCATTTCGATCTGGGCTTCCTTCCATTGCGGGGTGACCGCCATCACCTCCTTGCGCACCATACAGGCGACGAGATAAGTACCGGCCAGCCCGAGGGTGTCGTCCTCAATCAGAACATTCCCAGTGGGTGAACCGGCACCGTAAATCGTGCCCGGTGGAAAAGCGCCCGGATAATTTTCACGCCAGTGGGAACGGGAAAAACGAAGCCCTTTGCTCCATCCTGCCGGCTCCTCCCAGGACTTGGCGACTTCCTCCCATGATCGGCTCCCGTCGCTCAGGTCCGCATACCCCATATTAGCATGTTCCATCACCCAACTGATTCGGGCATGAGCAGGGTCATCATTATCACTCTGATAAATATCCCCATGGGAACTAATAAACATATCGTGTGAATTACGCATATTCTCCCCGGTCGGGGTCAGCCCGGTACCGTCCGGATTAACCCGCATAGTCATACCGCCCACATAGACCTCTCCGTCTGAACTCTTTTTACCAATCCCGTCGCTATAACCATAATAGCACCCGGAAATATGATGCCTACCATCCTTGGTCTTAATATCCGCCCCTCGGTTTCCATAGGAGAAATGCCATTGCCCACTGGGAGCACCGACCACCGCATGGAGGGTGTGGTCATGACTCGCATCACGAAACCCGGTTAAGAAAACTTCCCTCTTATCAACTCCCTCATCAAACACCGCGTTCCGATTAACATCGGTGTACACGATAATCGATGGGGTGGAAGAAAGAACGATTCGGTTGTCAAAAACTGCAATCCCAAGGGCGGCGTGACGGATTTCCTTTTCGGTGACAAAGACATGGGAAGAGTCGGCTTTTCCATCCCAATCCTTATCTTCCAGCACGATAATTGATCGGCCTTCCTTGACTCTCATTCCTCTTTGGTAGTCAATTCCCTCGGTGGCCCACAAGCGTCCCTGAGCATCAAAGTCCATCGCCACCGGGGAAAAAATCATAGGGGAACGGGCCCATAATTCGATGGTCAGATTGGCATCACCTAATTCAAAAGCATCGATTGGTACACCCGTGATTGATCGTTCTTCCAAGGCAAAAGCTTCCCGGGTCGGGGCAGCGGAAATAGAAACGAGCAGGCAGAGGAAAGGGAGAATAATAATCTTTGTCATAATCAAAGCTTTCTATCTACTCAACAGGGTATGAAACCACAATCCCTTTAGT
This sequence comes from uncultured Opitutales bacterium, assembly GCA_905478775.1. Lineage (GTDB taxonomy): Bacteria > Verrucomicrobiota > Verrucomicrobiia > Opitutales > Seribacteraceae > Seribacter > Seribacter sulfatis. Next base: position 15,191 of record CAJQKB010000181.1, read on the forward strand.
CTAAAAAGCGTTCCTTTTCTTCCGGAGAAGGGAGTCGGCAAGCGGCTCTCTTTTTAGAAATCAAATGACGACTATTTGCAATTATACGATAAAATAAATCCCTCAGAAAAGCGGGTATTAGCAGGAGGGGCCAAACCACAACCCAAAGCCCACCCAAATCAACGAGAATTCGTAAAACCGCCGATGATCTGCGTAAGATCATACCGTCTCTAATATAAATAATCGTATTTAAATCCATACACTCCTCAGGAACCTGTGCATTGGCAAACTTTCCCTGAAGGGGAGAAAATAAAAACTTTTTATCCCGATCACGGCTGAGAATAAAATCGACTGATGCATTGCACATACCGCATACACCATCAAATAAAACGACCTGTTGCCTATCCTCTTTTTGTTCATTTGACACAGCTTTAATCTAACTAGTTGAATTTCATTGCCAACCCTTTTTGAAAAAGACCAGTGTTTACGAAAGTATCATGATCTCGACATTTCAGTTGACTAAAATGGCTGCGGAAGGAATTTCAATGGATGGAAATCAATAAAATCCACCCGATCGCCAGAGT
>CAJQKB010000182.1 GCA_905478775.1 uncultured Opitutales bacterium
GCTACCCAGGATGGATTGACGGAAAAATCATCATCAAAGTATCCTCCGATCCAATCACGATAATATTTCTCCGCCACTTCTTTAGTGGGATGAACACCATAGTGCATAAACATAATCCCCATACCGGCTTTTACTTTCCTGTCTAAGAATGCATACTTTTGGCCAAACTCTCCTCCGCCGTCTGCATAGATAATGCAGGCATCGACATCATTAAAGATAGTTTCATCTTCCGGCCATCCGTACCAGTGGACTTTAGTCTGAACAGGGAGTCCACTTTTATTAAGTGCGTCAGCAAGTAAAATGGAACCCGCCTTGTATTCATGAAATCCATGACGGTGCTTGGTGTCCCCGGCTATAAAGAGAATATTTTTTGTATCCTTTTGAGGATGATCTTTGGCCTGAGTGGGTAGGGTGCAACATAGCACTATCACCACAAGTGAACTTGAATATTTAGTAATAAAGGAGAGGGCACGAATGAGAGAATTCATACAAACAGATCAACAAGATTACCCATAGAAGGCAATCCAAAGGAAGCGTTTAGGCTTCCTTAGATGGAAGAAGCCGAGGACCTTGGAAAGGTATTCCGAAAAGCGGGCAAGTTTAGATCGTAGGGGAAATCTTCGATAATCCAAAGATTGCGAAATGATACGCCGGTTCCCTTATGGTCCTGTATCATAAGAGGTCTTTTACCATGTTTCTTGTAGGGTCCTCCCACTTCTCCATACACCCATGTGTCATTATGGATTAAAATTCCATTATGAAATGCGGTGACACGGAGCGGCTGATCCACATTTCCCTTTTCGGAAAAAACGGGAGCTTTCATGAGAATATCATAGGATTGCCACTCTCCAGGCTTACGGGAAGAGTTTACGCGGGGAGGGTGCTGTCCATAAATGGAACCGCATGTTCCGTCTGCAAAGGTTGGATTTTGAAAGCTGTTGACCACCTGCATTTCATAGCCTGACATGAGAAAGATTCCCGAATTTCCATAAAGCTGTCCTTTCCAGTCCGGGTTATCCGATTGATCAAACCGAAATTCCAAATGGATTCGTGCATCTCCGTAAGCCTTTACTGTGGAGTTATTCCCTTTCCCTCGGGGCATAACCCCATTTTTATCTAATAGCCAGTTCGGGTTTGTCCATTGAGTGGAGTCCAATTGGGTAGCTTCTTTGGGTGCGGGAATAGCACATTTGTCAGCAGATAGCGGAGCAACCACAGGGGGAAGTGGACGGTTTTTATCATTTCGATTCCAACTGGAACCGGCAAGGGACCATCCAACATTTCTTCCTGGTCGGGGTTCACGAACAGGACGAGTTTGGTTGAGCGTGTAGTAGATGGTATCAAAATCCAGCATTTCGGCTTCTGTGTTTCTTTGCTCGGTAAAAGTAATAGCGTAGATTTTCTTTTTGCTTAAAGGAACATCAAATGTGACCGTTTTACGGTCTTTAGAAAGTTGATAATTACTCACTTTTAACTCCTGTTGGTCAACTGGGGGAGATCCATAGGTACTATAGTAATGATATCCCCAACTGGAAACTTTTGGAGTCACCTTCTTTCCAATCCGTTCGGTGAAGCGAACAGAGAATCCAGTCTTGGTGAGGCTTGCTGAATGAATGGCAAAAGGTGTGGTTTTCTTGTCCCACTCCACATATTGAATTGCGGTACGCTTACCTCCCTTACTAAACCAGCCTCTGCCCACTTGGGCAGACCAAAGACGACCTTGTGAATCGAAGGACATTTTGACTGGGCCACTTTCCAAGCCACGGAGAAAATCGATGCACCAGCCTTGGTATTCTCCGTTAATTTTCTCAACACCGCTTCGAAAATAATTGGATTGCCTTTGGTCACCTATAAACATTTGTCCCTTGAAGGGTCCAAATTTACCATTCGTAGTATCCCAGATTGGACTGCCGGGAGAATTGGCAATTTCCTCGCGTACTAACCAAACTGCAGGAGGGGTACGAATCTTCTCAAAATCCTCAGCTTTCATGGAGAGGACTTTTTCTTTGGTGAAATCAGGACGAGCTGGCAGGGATGCAGGGTGACCATAAAAATTACCTTCCCGTACATGATAGAGGACACAATCAGCAACCCAGTCACCCTGGTTATCAGTAATAAAAAGTTCATCCTCGGGGCTCATTCCGATTCCACACGGCGAGCGAAATCCACCGGCAAGAGGTTGGAAATGGCCTTTCCGGTCGGAGCGGTAAACCCAGCCTCGCCAGGGTGCGTTGTAGGACATATTCCCTCCACCTTTCCCAAATGGTTTGCCATCCGGTACAGTAAACTCGCCTCGGGCCGCCAGATTAAGCGATGCATATTTTCTGCCTAATGAATCAACAACCGGGCCGAAATGATATTCATGGTATTCTCCGGATATTCCAAATGCATCGGTTATACACTCGTAACGATCGCAAACCCCGTCTTTATCGAGATCAATCAGTCTGGTTAACTCAGGTTTTTGTCCGACATAGTAAGCATCTTCTTTTTCGTCGAAATAGATTCCATTTGGTTCCATCAAGTTTTCGGCAAACTTTGTCCACACCTCTCCCTTCCGTTCCCACACTTCACCTTCCCATGTGCAAATCGCAAGTGTACCATCAGGTTTGTGACATAATCCAAGAACGGAAACTGAACCACGGGGCAGGGAAATAGATTGAATTTTATATCCATCAGGTATTTGTGCTGATAAAATTGAGAAACTGAATAAAAGAAGGAGTGCAGAAAGTATGTTCATCGATTTAAAAATAAATTAGAAAGAGAGTTTGTAGGAATTTTTTCCATCCGGGCTAATGCTGAATTTCTTCCGTTGCCCGTCCACAAGGGTGGCGATTGTTACCGAGTCTCCAGAGGTTTCATAATGTAAAAGATTAAAACGATCACCTTCCAGTACCGTCTTTGCGATACCGGTTAATTCTATTCCTTTAACTTCAGATTTTTTTTGACTTCGACTGTCCAGAGAGGGGGTTTGATTAATAAATGCCGATTCCCAACCTTTAATAATTTTACCGCTTGCGGAGTCATAGGCCAATAAGACTTGATTGGGCAAAAGTAGAAGCAATGTTCTTGGGGGTAAGCCATCAATCCATTTTCGAATGACTTTTGCTTTTTGGCCTGAACGAACAACTTTGGGAACGCTTCCCTCTAAGCTTTTCCCCGTCAGCATCCAATGTTTACCGTTCAATTTTTGCAACCTGACTCCGAACCTCATGGAATGGGAAGTGGGTTCTTCATGAAGGATTTCCAAGTCGTGGATGCCTGCCGATAATTCAAATTCATTAGTAAAGTAGGTATCTCTCTTTTTTTTATCATTGCTGTAGTGAACTTCTTTCCCGTTCACCCAAATCGATGTTCGGCCTTTGCCATTAACATTAAAACGATACTTCCCGGGAGTCTTTATAAACAGTTTAGACTGACCACGTAGAACCCCGTCAAACATTCTATCCACATAATAGAAGTTTTCCGGCAATCGGGTTTGGGAAGTTGATTCAATCGAATCAAAAAGGTCGGGGTGTAATCTTTTTCCTACAAAATAGTCCCGAGCATAAGTCGAGCGGAGTGTTTGCCGGTTTCCTTCCTGTTTATCAATAATAAATTCGGTGAGCGAATGGAGATCATTTTCAGGATAGACTAATTCGTAAGCGATCATTTCGGTTCCGGTTACCCCCTTGGCTATGCTGCGGTATACAGCATCGTAGGAATCCCCATTTTTCCAGTATGAATCCACCAAGTTTGGGCCAATTCCACCGTCTAATTTGGGTCCATGGCAATTAAAGCAAATTTGATTATAGACTTCCTGTCCGCGTTTCATATCAGCAAAGCCAATATAAAGTCCAAAATTGAAAATGATGAGGTACTTGAAAAGGTAAAATTTCATTACGCTAAAAAAGGATTTTATTTATTGGGAGTTCTTGTGAAGGTGATCCCGAAATAATCGAGAGTGGAGAAGGTTATAATGATGGCAATCTATATTACACTCCGAAATTTCAAAGACTTGCCAATTAAAGTTATTTAAAAACATAAAAAAAATTCGACACTCCCCATTTAAAAATGAAGAGTTATGTATGAAAAGAAGAGAATTTTTGACCACAAGTTCAGGTGCATTATGTTTTTCTCATCTGGTAAGGGCTGAAGAACACTCCTTTAAGGGGAAAATTAAAAAGGCGGTTAAATTCGGGACTAAACCCAATGAAAAACAAATGCAAAAGTTGAAGGATTTAGGCTTTGATGGCATTGAGGGATCTGGACCAGGGCTTCAAATCGAGCCAATGAAAATGGCCTGCTCGAAATTTAAGCTGCCTATGCATGGGGTGGTTTACAATAAACATTGGAAGGTTAGGTTGTCCGATCCAAGTTCAAAAGTTCGGGAAGAAAGTCGGAAGGGACTTGGGCAGGCAATGCGTGAAGCAAGGGAAATGGGGGGAACTTCCGTACTTTTGGTTCCAGGCCGGGTAAAAGGAGATCAGGAAACTCACCAGCATGTATGGGATCGATCCATTGCACAGATTCAAAAATTGCTTCCATTGGCGGAAGAATTAAAAATTCATATTTTGATCGAAACCGTATGGAATGG
>CAJQKB010000183.1 GCA_905478775.1 uncultured Opitutales bacterium
GCGGCGAGCCTTGCCACCACTTTCGGGTTTTGTTCGGCCAGATTCTTTTCCTCCTTGGGGTCTTGAAGCAAATTGAATAATTGAGGACGTTTTTCTTCCCGTGGATGGGTGGTTTTGTAGCGGTTAACCTCCCCGTCATAGGTAAGCAAAAGTTTCCATTTTCCTTCAATGGTCCATCGGAAGATGAGCGACTCCTCGGGGTTCTCGACATCTGCGATGTCATGGGCAAAGCTTTCTCCAAAGATACCCTTTCTTTTGATGGGCTTTTCATTTTTTAAATTTTCGAGAAGGTTTAATCCGGGTAATCCTTTGGGAGTGCGGGCACCGGTGGCTGCCAGAACGGTGGGGAAAAGATCGATCGAGGAGACCACATCCTTGCGCTTTCCATTCTTTAGGTTTCCGTTGGGCCAGGAGAACATGATGGGCGTACGAATCCCGCCTTCATAAGGGGTTTGTTTGGATCGGGGGGCATATCCGTTCTTTTCTGGATTTTGGATCCATCCATTGTCGGTGACATAGACGACAATAGTGTCATCCCGCAGGTTCCTTTTTTCTAAAATATCAATAAGCTGCCCGCAGGTCTCGTCAAACCAGGTGCACATGGCATAGTACTTAGCTATGGAAAGGGGAAGACCAAGGTCTTGGTATGGTTTGAGTAATCGATCGGGTGGGTTATGCGGAGTGTGTGGAAGGAAAACCCCGTACCATAAAAAGAAGGGCTTATTCTCCTTCATTGCATGATCCACAAAATCCTCAATCGGCTGTAAGCCATTCCGTCCGATCTTCAATCCATCATCTCCATGGCGTCCACCTGGTTGGGGGAAGCCACGTGTCATTCCGTGTGTAAACCCACCATGCTTAAAGTTTCCTTCCCACCATTTTCCGCTCTGGTGGCTGAGGTATCCCTTTTCTCCAAGTAAATTGGGTAAGGTTTCGAAACGGTCGAGATAGGAAATAAGCTGAGCTTTCTTTTGATTACTTTTTTCTTTGAGATAGCGTTTGGGAGATGGATCATTTCCGGTAACTCCATGTTTGTGAGCGTATTGGCCGTTGATCAAAGTTACGAGTGAAGGACGGCAGAGAGCGGTGGGGACATAGCCGCGCTCGAAAAGCACGCTTTCGTTGGCGAGTTTATCCAAGTTTGGGGTTTTAATTTGAGGGTGCCCCATGAAACCATAGTCGGTCCAAGACTGATCATCGGAAATGATGTAGAGAACATTGGGAGATTTTTGAGCAGATACCCAAAGGGTTCCACCAAATACACAGAGTAAGCTAATGAGTTTTTTCATAGGTAAAAGGGCTGGATGTAAGATTGAATTTAAAAACTATTTGGCGAAAAGTTGGTGATCCGGTTTACCACCAGCAATTAAATAGGCCATTAAATCAAGAATGTCTTCTTTGTCCATGGTGTTTAGCAGTCCTGGAGGCATCATGGAAACCGTGGATGGCTCAATAGAAGCTAAATTTTCCGCTTTTACTTTGGTAACCATGCTGGGCTGCATCATATCGGTGTTTATCCAGTACTCATTGTTCCTCATGTTCATGATTCGGCCGTTAAGTTGAGAACCATCGCTCAGGCTGAAGATACTTGATCCATATTGATCACTTATTTCTTTTCCGGGATCCACGATGGACTCAATCAGATCGTAACCTCCAAATTTACCACCAACGGAAGTAAGATCGGGTCCAACCGCTCCTCCTTCGCCCCCGATTCGGTGACATGCATAGCAGCTCCCTGCACCAAACATTTGACGGCCATTCTTAAAGTCTCTCTTTCCGGGTACTCCACTGGGTACCCATTTGCCCATTTCTTTCATTGTCCAATTTTTGACAAAAGTACGGGGTTCAAAAGTAAACTGGGGAGCACTGGACTGGGGTTTTGTATCAATTATCTTTTTCAGTCCCTCGGTCATTTGCGAGTCCTTAACACTGGCAATCGCATCTTTTTTAATGCCATCCAGGTAGTTGTTGAGTCGGGCACCTCCCTTGAAGTTACCCGCCCGTACAAACCATTTAAAATAAGATTCGCGTAGGAGGGAGGTCCATCCGTTCTTTAGATGGCGGAGATTAAGGGCATAACCGATTTGTTCCTCCTGTCCGGAAGCTCCCCTTAAAAGTGCCATTCCCTTTCTTGCTGCCGATGGTGCCTGGAGGAACTGCATAATTGCGGAAAGATCACGGTTTTCCTCCGGTGTGGATGCTGGGTAAATCTGATCAAGCCATGCGATCAGCTTTCCCTTTTGCTCCTCGGCAGGCTGACCTCCACGGGTCAGGGCAAGGGTGATGGATCGGAGTAGGTCGAGCTTTTGCTGACGGGATTTGAGATCCCTGTATTTAAAAGTCATTGCTTTTTGCAATACGGTTTCACCGCTTGTAGCATCAGCTCTGGCCAAGGCAATCATAGCAGCGGATGCAGCGATCGGGCTTTTTTCAGAGGCTAATCGGCCTTTCCATTTTTTAACGGGCTGTTTTTCCAGAGCGACTCGGGCGGCATGGCGAATCCCACGGTCCTGGGCAGCTAAAGAGCTCCAAATTTTGTTTAATTGGTTTTTATTTGCTGGTTTGGCTTCTCTTTGGACAAAGGATTCCAATGCTTGCCTGCGTTTTCTGGCTTCCTCACCGCCGGACATGGATTTTGCCGGTACGGTGGATTCCTTGCCCTCGTAAGTTATACGATAAAGCCCGGACTGCACTTTTCTTCCTCCCACGGCAATGTACATCGCACCGTCTTTTGGATTGACCAGAAGATCGGTGAGCGGGAAAGGTTGGGCACTGGCAAACTCCTCGACCTTTCCAGTATAGGTTGAACCTTGGGGAGATAAATGTACCGCATATAATTTCCCGTAAGACCAGTCACTGATGAAAAATGCATTTTGGTACTTGGCTGGAAACTTCGCTCCATAGCCGAAACATACTCCTGTGGGCGAGCCGGGTCCCACATCAGCAACGGTGCCAAAGGTGTCACTGCAATAATCCATGAATTTACCGGAACCGGTGCGCCATCCAAAGTCGGATCCATCGATCACATGATTCACGCGGGTGGGACGATACCAGGGTGTATTCATGTCCCACTCCATATCCGCATCATAGGTAAAAAGCTCACCCTCGCGGTTGACCGCAGCATCGTATTGGTTACGAAAACCGGTGGACATAACTTCCCAGGTTTTTCCTTCAGGGTCAATCTGAGCAAAATGCCCGAGCGGAGCGACCGCGCCCTTCATGAAATACTGCAGGGATGGATATAATTGATCTTCTCCCCAGAGTTCCGGAACCCGGGAGTGGGTGTAGTCCTCCGGGAGTGGGGTCTGGTTCCCCATGACCACATATAAATGTTTGCCGTCCGGAGCTGGAATGATGGCGTGCGGACCGTGTTCGCCCCCGGTGGCGGAAAGTTTTTTAATGGTTATAATTTTGTCGAACTTATCGTCCTGATTAGTGTCTAAGAGGCGGAATACGCCGGCCCCGGTTGAACTCGAGCGGGAGTTGACTACGACATAAAGACTGTCAAAGGCGTAGCAAAGTCCTTGTGCATGTCCAATTTGTGGAAGTTTTTTTTGTGCATCGGTTGGCTTGCCCATGCCTGCCCGTTCCGCGGAATAGGTGATTTGCTCGATGCTGGCGGGATCAATTTTCTTGCCCGCAGCTGGAATAGGAAAACGGAAGATCCCCCCGTATTGATCACTGACGATCAGGCGGTTTTTATTATCCATACACATGGCAACCCATGAACCCTGTTTGTCCATGGGTACTGAATAAAGCAGATCAATCTTAAATCCGTCGGCAATATTGATTCGTGCGGGAGAAGTGGCTGAACGGGCAAGAGATTCCATTTTTGGCTTGGGTGCTGGTTTAGAGGCCTGTTTTTTAGGCTTCTCACCGGTTGCGTTTTCGAGGGCTTTCCTGGCAGCAGCCCCCGATAATTTTTTGTACTTAAGAGCCTTGAATTCGACCTTCATGGGTACACCGCGATGTAGCTGAAGTCCGAGGTGGCCTTTAGCGATCGCATCGGGATGATTTTCCGTTACATCGACGGTTACCACATCATTGACCATATGGATCAAACGGTTGCCCACGGCCACGATAGTCAATTTGTTCCATTTGGCCCCATCGAGTTCAGTTTTATCACCCACTGAACCAAGGATTTTCACATCCTTATCCCCCCGTGCGTCCGCTTTTTGCCAACGCCTGGCAATGATTCCTCGTTTGCCATACTTCTCTCCATAAAGCATGCCAAAGAATTCCTGTTTGGGGTGCAAGTCAGCCTGATATCCGCTCAGTACACAATCTTCTAAGTCACCCACTGCTTTGCTGCGGTACTGGACTCCAGAATTATTTCCCTGGAATTTTACCTGACAGGAGAATTCGAAATCCTTTACCTCTCCTCCTTTCCAAATAAGAAAGGTGTTTGCGGGAGTTGGGTTATCTGGCGTGGTCTCTCCAATAATGGTACCATTCTCAACTTTCCAAAACCTTTCTTTCCCAAGCCAACCGCTGAGGTCTTTCCCGTTGAAGAGATCGACAGTTGCACCTGCCGATAGACATGAAAGTAGGAATGATATAAGGGTTATGTATGTGGAGCGATTGGTTTTGTTTTTCATAGATTAAAAGAGGATAATCAAATCAGAATAATTGAAAGAGCGAGAGTTGGGGGCAAACCGGAAAACGAAATGAGGGAAAGAAGATCAGGTACCCTTAACCACTTTCCAAACACTATCATTGGAGACGGAAAAGGAGCCCTGTATGTTTTCTTCCATATGAATGCGTAATTCATCAAGTTCGACCAATTGCTTTTCTTGAGGCAACTCGGTCAGGAATAAGGGCCATTTGGGCTGTCCCCAATAAGTTTTTTCATAAGATGTACCCTCTTTTTCGATGAGCAGGATACCTGAAGTAAGGTTTTCACTTCTTTCACCAAAGAGAAGATCAATTTGTACAGGTTCCTCGCCGATAGTGATCCATTTTCCACGGGCAAAACCGGCTCTTGAATTCAGACAAGGAAAGGAAGGATGGTTATTCCGAAAAACCTTAAGGTGGTTACGAAGATGAGAATCCGAGCGTGAGCCCTCAAATACCGCCTTGCCATTTATGGATACGAGAAGGTTATTGTCCGCATAGCCCCAGAACCGGTAACGGCCGGGTTCGGGAGCTTTTACTTTTCCTTGATACCATGCCATCCATCCATGCATTTCGGAATAAGAACCGAGGCTTACATTTTTTGGAAAATGATTGTAACTCCCAGCTATACCGGTGTAGCGAAGTGGACGCCCTTGAATAAAGTTTTCGAGTCCTTTTGTGTTCTTAAATCCTGATTTAACCAGAGATAGAAACCGTTTGGTGATACTCTTTTCCTGAATTTCGTCTTTGCTGGAAGGGATAGGTTCAGACCCTTTTGCGATACCAAAGATTTTTCCGTTCAAAGAAGAAGCAGTTTGAACCATGGGTGGAACGGATAGCTCAGGTACTCCACTGTGTTTTTCTGAACGCATTTCCATTTTTCCATTACGGTCAAAATTTGCCATGGATCCTTTACCCATAAGTTGACTCGAGCTATCGTTTCTTGCTCCTACTGCAATTTCTCCCTCTAGAACAAGAACCTGCGAGCCCTGATCATTTGCCTGCACCACGAAACTGGTTCCTAAATCCACGAATTTTCGCTCCAAAGTATCCACTACAAAGCCAATTCCTTGAGGAGGTACCACAAGCTTTATTTCACCCTCATTAAGAAAAACGCGGTCATTGCTAATTAGCGTCATTTTAAGAGGACCAGTGCCCACGAGGTGTACCCCAGTGTCACGAAAGGCCATTTCGACTAATCCTTGCTCAATGGTGAATTCTTCCCCTTTCTTTAAAAATTGATTTTGGTGATGACCATGATCTTCCCCTTCAAGCCTAATTACCTGAGCGACCCCGAGTTCAATGGGTTTTTCGTTCGATAAATAGAAAAGGGCAAATACCAAAGCCGCCGCACATCCAATCCACGCGAACTTAGGGAAGGAGAGAGTTTGATTAGCTTTTGGTGTGGCAGATTTTGAAACACGGCCCATAACTGAAGATTCAAAATCTGGAGAGCCCTGATCTTTGGAAACCCCGAGTTTTTCTTCGAGTTCCAACCATCTGGGTTCACCAACCTGAACGGCCCGGGTGAGACCGGCCATTTCGATTTCTCGAGCCAGTTCGATCCTTAGCCTTTCATCGTTTTCCAAACGCCGGAGGAGTTCTTTACGTCTGGAGGGGGATAGATTTTTGTTTTCATGCCAAGCGGCCAGCAGATCCAGGAAATCGGGGTCTTTATCGAAGTTTTTCATGATGCGGTTTCTGGTTCCTTGTTCTCCATACACTTACGCAGGGCGATATGTGCACGATGGCGAAGTTGGTAAATTGCGTTGGGTTTTAAATTCATTTCTTCAGCGAGAGTTTCCATGCGCACTCCGTCGAGTCCCGCTCTAATCAAATGACGGGTACGGTCAGGTAATTCGGAAATACAGTGGAGCAGTTTATTAATTTGGTTTTGTTTCATCTCATCGGATGCTTTGACCATTTCTGGCTGGATGGCACCGGCAATGTCATGCCTGAATTTATCCATGGTGTTGGCCCGCCGACTACTTTTGCGCCAATGATTGGACAACTGATACTTGGCGATGCTCAAAAGCCATGCCCGGAAATTCGTCCCGATCTCGTAGGAAGATAGCTTGGAGAAAGCAATAAGGAAGGAGTCCTGTGCCAAGTCCTCGGCATCCTCTAAATGGTAGACTCTGGATGCAAGGTAGCCACGGACCAATAATCCATATTCCCGAACGAGTGTCCGAAACTTGTCCTTGTCTCCCGCAAGGACATCTTGAATGATTTCATCTGGGTTAAAATTCGACATAATTTCAGTAATTATTCTGTAAATGTCTTAAGGATTTCTTTTCTTATGCGAAAAATGAAATCTTAAAAAAATTATACAAATATTAGGGAGATGTTGTGCTTTTGAAAAATGATTTATCCACTGCCCGGTCAATTTGTAAAAGCACGCTGTCCACTATTTCAAAGGCAGACTCTATACTTTCATCCGCATAACTGAGGTACCATTCCTCTTTTTCCGTATCCTTTTCTAAAACCGGGAATCCCACTAATTCAAGAAGCTGAAAAGTGTAAGGGTCATAATTGTCGACTTCCACCTCATAAACCAGGGATGGTTGATCATCCAGTTTACTCGATGGATCATTGGGTTGGTTGACTTCGATCATAACCCGATAGGGCATGGATGCGTTTTGCTCGGTGGGTAGAATATAATCAGCCGGATCGAAGGAGCCATTGGCAGTTGCCTCCGATACCGCATCGACCGAATCCTCAAGGCTGAGGTTTTTTTCTTCCGCTTCCTTCTGGGCTTTTTCCCATCCTTTGACCTTAAATGCCCAGTAGGGGAGTTGTTCCCGGATATCGGGTGTGTCGGAAACATAGAGAGTTTTAATATGATAGAATGATTGGTTTTCCAACCACACCGCCAACCGTGGCGGATTTTTAAGATCGTATGCTGGTCCGGTTCGCAGATCAATGAGCATTTTGTAACCCGGATCCGGTGAGTATCGATAAGTCATTCCTTTTTCATCCATTTCAAAAAGGTCGAGGGCAGGGCCAAGATTCCCACTCAGCCCAAGTATTTTCTTAATCGGAGCAGGTTGATAATAAAACAGGAGCGTTGTAAAAATAGTAACCCCGATTACTCCAAGTACTACAGGACTTTTGATATACTTCTTCAGGGCAACCGAATTATTGAAAATATGGCCGACAACCACTCCGATGAAAAGGAATCCGGTGAGGGCATGCAGGCCAATGATTTCAATCGAGAACGGTTGAATAAAAGCAATTATCCCAGTCACTGCCATCACCCCAAACAGGATGGCATTAAAGAGGGAGACTAGTCGTCGTTTTTTCAAGTAAAATTATGCCTTGGCGGGGATAATGGCCCCGTGCTGTTGAAGAAGTCCGTGAATCTTGGATAAGGGAACCTTGATTGGCGTAGTGTTCGATTCTGCTGCCAGTGCAGCGGTTGCCCCGGCTGCCTGTCCCATCCCCATACAGGCGGCCTGTACCCGCAGGCCTGAGTTGGCAAGACGATCACTGCTGACACATCTTCCAGCCACGATAATATTTTCACTTCCTTTGGGGATCAGGGCACGCAGGGGAACCGTGGGTACGGTTCCACGTTTTAAAGGCTTGGGTCTTACCCCCGTGCGGGTGTGCAGATCAACGGGGTAAAAAGCATAGGATACTGCATCATCAAAATGACGTCCTGAGGTGTAGTCTTGAACCGAGATAAGAGTTTCTCCGAGGATACGGTAGCTTTCCCTAAATCCGGTCTCGGGCTGTAAGTGCATCAGGCGTTTTTTATCTCTTCTGACTTTTTCTAAAATTGTTTTTCTTCCCGTCAGGTTGGCCAAGGTGGCAGTGCGCGAATTGGTGGAGTCGGCCCCATGCACATAGAGCCTGTGGAGTTGTTTACTGGCTGGGTTATGAGAACTGCCCATTTGATAAAGGTAAGACCCTGGTTGCCTTTCCTTCTCGCGGAGTCTTTCAAATCCAAGCATTCCTACAACTTCCGCTCCTCCGGTACAGTCTACAATTTGCTTGCAAAGAACCCTGCGCTTGGTCCCAAAGCCGACACAGTCCACCTGCCATCCTTTATCGGTTTTAGTAACCTTGGAAGGGAATTCGTAATA
>CAJQKB010000184.1 GCA_905478775.1 uncultured Opitutales bacterium
CTTGGTGGTGGGGCCTCCATTGGTCGGTATTCGGTGCAGGTTCATTTTTCCTTTAAGCAAGGTCCGGGTGGGGAGGGTGTACCCGATACTGATCGAGTCTCCAATAATCAGGACATGGGGCAGTCCTTTCACTTCTTCAATTGGTGCCATCGGGTTCACACGCTTGGCTTTTTTGGTTTGGGCACTTGTAATTGTAACAAAAGTGAACAGTAAGGAGAGAGTCTGGAAGATTATTTTTTTCATCAAAACAACTCTCAAAGAAAAAAGAAGCTAATCGCAAACCACAAATATCTTTTTTCTGAAATTATGATTTTTAATCAATTGTCGCTTTGACCTTGATCTAATTTCGATTGAATAAGCTTTGATCAACTTTTCTCTTTTTTGTGGCTCCTGCTTCCCGTTCTTGCATGGGCGGAAAATTTCCCGAGTTTCCGAATACCGAGTCGAGCACGGGTGGGGATTTCCCTGCTCGCAGGGTTACTTGATAATCTGAGCCTGAAAGAACGGCGTGATTTAATTACCTATCTTATGAATCCGAATCAGATCGGAAAGTAAGCACGGCCCGTTTTTATGACACAATCATGAATGGACTCGGAAAACTTCCAATATTAAAGGTTGATTTGAATCAATAAATTCACAATTACTATTTACCGAACCCTTCTATTCTAACCTCAATCCAACTCCCCTTTTACGATTATGAAACTTGAAACTCAATGTCTTCACGCAGGTTACTCGCCTGAATCCACTACCAATTCCTGTGCAGTTCCTTTGTACAAAACCAGTTCATTTGTCTTTAACAACACTGAGCACGCGGCTAATTTATTTGGTCTTCGTGAATTAGGGAATATTTATACCCGCTTGATGAACCCGACGACTGACGTCCTGGAACAACGGGTGGCCGCATTGGAAGGTGGAGCCGCTGCTCTGGGCATTGCCTCGGGAACCAGTGCAGTGTTTTATTCGATTATCAATCTTGCTCAGGAAGGCGATGAGATCATTTCCGCCAATAATCTCTATGGGGGTACTTACACGCAATTTAACGATATTCTTCCCAAGTTTGGAATCAAAGTTAAATTTGTAGACCCGAATAATCCGGCTGATTTTGCGGCCGCTATTACCGATAAGACGAAAGCTTTGTTTTGTGAATCGGTCAGTAATCCAGGCTTGGATGTGGCCGACATTAAGGCAATCGCCAATGTGGCGGACGATCATGGAATTCCTTTAATTGTAGATAGTACCTTTTCCACTCCTTACTTAACCAACCCAATCGAGCATGGTGCATCGATCGTGATTCATTCCCTGACCAAGTGGATGGGGGGACATGGAAACGGTATTGGTGGAATCGTAGTTGATTCCGGTACCTTTAATTGGAAAAACGGAAACTTCCCTCTCTACGATAATCCGGATAATAGTTACCATGGATTACGCTGGGGCCATGATCTTCCCGAACCTTTAGCTCCGGTTGCCTATATTTTAAGAATGCGTACAGTTCCACTACGTAATTTAGGTGCCTGTATTTCACCGGATAACTCCTGGCAATTTTTGCAGGGGATTGAAACCTTACCATTACGCATGGAACGACATTGTGAAAACTCCCTCGCAGTGGCACAGCATTTACAGGCTCACGACTCTGTGGATTGGGTGCGCTTTCCCGGACTGGAAGGCGATCCAATGAACTCCCTCAACGAGAAATACTTGAAAGGAAAGGGGGGATCGATGGTCGTTTTTGGTATTAAAGGCGGAGCGGATGCCGGACCCAAATTTATTGATAACCTACAACTTCTTTCTCACCTTGCCAATGTGGGGGATGCGAAGAGCCTTGCGATTCATCCGGCCACCACGACACATTCCCAGTTAAATGAGGAACAGCAAAGAGCCGGTGGCATTCCACCGGAAATGGTTCGTCTATCTATTGGCATTGAGCATATTGACGATATCATTGCCGATATTGATCAGGCACTTGCTTCGGTTTCTTCCTGATTGGAGTTTGTACCAAGCTCGGGTAAGCTAGGGTTATGAAAATAGCCTTTACTTACCTGCTTGCCCTGACCCTCATTATGGGAGGTGCTTTGGCGTACGGGTTCACCGTGGGCGATTTCTGGCAAGACGGGGGGAAATTAATCGATAATCCTTGGGGGATTGTATCCCTGTTCGATGTTTATGTCGGATTCTTTTTCTTTATCGGCTGGATTTGGTATCGGGAATGTTGCCCGGGAATGACATTGATGTGGGCAATTGCAATCTGCGTTGGGGGAAATGTGGTCGCAGGTATTTATGCGATTATCGCCCTCTACAAAAGTAAGGGCGATGCTACTGTTTTCTTTATGGGCGACGGTAAACCCTCTTGTTCCCCAAAAGGGAAAGAAGCGTAGCTTTTTAAAAGTTTGCTCTACGCCGTTTTCCACCACTCTTGTCATCGCGAGGGCGTATGCCCGTGGCGATCCACTGTTAACCAGTGAGCGAAGAGACAAGTCGTTCGTCTCCCTCGAGATACGATGGATTGCCGCGTCGCTCACTTCGTTCTTTCCTCGCAATGACAAAGTTGTACTCACTACCAGTCCATTCCAGTCTTGTCATCGCGAGGGCGTTTGCCCGTGGCGATCCACTGTGAGCCAGTAAGCGAAGAGACAAGTCGTACGCGTTCCCCGAGACACGATGGATTGCCGCGTCGCTCACTTCGTTCTCTCCTCGCAATGACAAAGAACGTGTATGGTCATCATAATCCACACTCCATTCCTTCACCAA
>CAJQKB010000185.1 GCA_905478775.1 uncultured Opitutales bacterium
GTCCGTGTTAGAACAAAATAATTAATTTTGGAGAAAAGGTAGAACATAGGTGCCTGTAGTTTCTGGTATATTAATTCGGACAAAAATAAGTTTACCCCTTACAAAAAAGCTCGTCTTTATTAAATAGAAATTATTGTCTTTCTTTTATACCTTGCATCATTTCTTTGGATTGATTTTGGTTGTTCTTAGCCACCAAACTCCATTTCCATGCAAGTTTTCCTACTTTCACTTCAATTAAAAGATATTCCTGTTATCATCAGGGAACACCTTGAAGTACTTGGTCCGATTGATCATTTCACCCTTGCGGTAAATTTACTTATCCTGATTTTTTCCAAATCATTCGCCACGCGTTACGGCGAGCTTAAGAACAAGAATAAAAGTCAGGCTAGGCTTCGTATTCTAAACAGCACGAATCTAATTCTCTTTTTAATATACCTTGTGGCAGTAATTTTTGAGATAAAATTGGGAAAGGCAATCAGCCAGACTTTCCTGGTAATATTAGGTAGCTATTTATTTATTCATTTTGCGGAAGCACTCATTCTTAAAAAGTATGGTAAAACCAAGGCGATTGACAGTTTATCCTTAACCACAGAAACCCAAACATCACGAACCCTAGAACTCTTTGTTTCCTTTCTGATTGTTACGATAACCATCGTTTTGCTAATTAACATCTGGGGATTTGAGGATTGGTTACAAACCACCAGTGTGCTAGGCTTTTTAGCACTCTTTGTTTTTGCCAGTAAAGAATATTGGGCCGGAGACTTCCTAAGCGGAATTCTTATCATTAGCCAGGGTCGTATTGAACGCGGAGATGTGATTAAAATTAGGGATCAAAACCTCACGGGAATTGTTCTTCAGGTAGATAGTTTTCAAACTATTGTTAGAGATCTGGTTAACCAGCATGACATTATTCTTCCCAACTCACAACTCAGGCTGGCACGCGTCGATGTTCTAAAAACTGACTCAAATAAAGGGGTACGTGAATTCGAAGATTTCTGGTTCGGATACGGAACCGACTCACAAAAAATAAAGACCATGCTCGAGGAAGTTTGGCAAAGAACTGTCGAAGAAGGCTTCATTAGTAAAAAAGGCGGTTTTGTGATTGCCAATAAGGAATGTGGGGACCACGGAGTTCGATGGAGGTTAGCTTACACGCTCAAATCTCCTCATAAGTTGATTGAAACCGGAAATTCCGTACGAGAATGTGCTTATGTATTACAGGAAAAATATGACCTCGAATTGGCAACTCCTTTGACCCACAGTATAAAAAACGAAACCTGGGAAAAGTCTAAATAATTCGAATTCAATTATGGATGACAAAATTGAAGATTTGATCCCAGATGAATCCGCTATTGAGGGCGAAGAACCCTGGTGCAGAATATGTCATAATTTTACTGATTACCGTAGAAAATGGGATACTTTTAACCGGGCAGACCTGGACGGTGGTTCTTATTCCGAAATTGTTGAAGTTCCACACTGTATCAAATGCGAACAGTCAATGCTTCTTATTTCAACATCCAGGAAATTGGTCTGGTTTGTCAACTTTCTCGCCCTGCTGACATGGGGTGTCGGTTTACTTTGTGTGATTATATTATTTGAATTTACCTTTAGCTCATTCACCGGTCTCCTCATTCATGGTTGCATTTGTTATCTATTGAGCAGGCTGCCCAAAAAATCCAGGCTTACTCTTTCAAGTTGGAAAAAAGCAAAAAAAGAAAATGCGGTGCGGGAGCTTTTGCAAAAAATTTAAAATGAGGTTCTGATGTGTGAGAATTGATGGACATGTTCATTTCGTGGGAGATGGATCCAATGGCAGTGGATGCTGGCTTAGATCCAGTACCTTGCTCGACCGCATAGTCGAGCCCATCGTAAAGGCACAGGCGGGTATTTCAAAGTCCAGTCGCCAATTCGGTATTGATCAAGCTTATGAGCAACGACTGATTCGACTGATCGATGACTCTTCACTCGATGCCGTTCTCCTGCTCGCCATGGATTATCCCTACGACGAAGATGGAAACTGCCTTAAGGAAAAAGCAAAATTTTATGTCCCCAATGATCATGTGCTCAGTCTGGCAAAAAAATATTCTCAAATCATCCCCGCCTGTTCCATACACCCCGCAAGAACGGATGCAATTGAAGAACTGGAACGATTTGCAGATCAAGGTGCCAAAGTGCTAAAACTTCTGCCCAACTGTCATAATGTCGACTGTTCAAATAATCGCTACCGAACTTTTTGGGAAAAACTCGCCAAGCTCAATATGCCCTTTCTTGCCCACACCGGCGGAGAATTCTCCGTCCCCGTGCTCAACGCAAAATTTGCCGATCCCCGTATTCTTCGACTTCCCCTGGAATGCGGAGTCAAAGTAATCGCTGCCCATGGCGCTGGTAAATCCGGACTATGGGATCCGGATTACACAGCGGATCTACTCCGAATGATGGACGAGTTCGCAAATCTTTTCACCGACAATAGTGCTCTTGCCAGCCCGAACCGCTGGCGTACAATCTTCGCCCTACTCGATCCCAAGATTCAATCACGGGTGATTCACGGAAGTGACTTCCCCATTCCATCCGGTGGCTTGGGTCCGTGGATCGGAAAACTTCTTAGCGGAGCGGATTATTCAAAATCCCGAAAAATCAAAAACCCCTTGGAACGGGATGTATTTATTAAGAAAGCGGTCGGGTTTGAAGAAAACACACTTTCCCGATTGGCGAAGTTAATTGGATAAGATTGTCATTGCGAGGAGAGAGCGGAAGCGGACGACGCGGCAATCCATCGTGTCTTGAGGAGGTGCGGACGACCTGTCTCTTCGCTTACTGGATCACAGTGGATCGCCACGGGCTTCGCCCTCGCGATGACAATGTGTGGTGAAGGATGCCCTCACGATAACAGGGGTGAATGAAACGGTAATCTAGCATGCG